>JBGTIS010000276.1:0-34215 GCA_041745535.1 Cyclobacteriaceae bacterium
GATGAATAAAATAAATTCCGAAGCTATAGTCACCCAAATACCGAAATAAAGGTAGTTTCTTATTTTCCAGTTTATAAAAAATATTAAGATAAACCAGACAAAGCAACGATACTTTCAGTTTTCTGAAATTAAAAGCAACAATTCCTTCAGAAAAAATTTCATGCAAGGTATAAATTTTATATTCAAATATACGCATTAGTTCCAGTGCGGTAATTACCAAATAAACTGCTAATAACGGAACAATCAGTTTCCAGCCCAATCCAGTTAAAAAGTCTTTCCGGTCGCTGGCCCACATGCCAAAAAGGTATATGGGTAAAAAATAAAGGAAAGAACTTAGAATATCAGAATGATAGCCGTAATCGAAAATAAATAACCCTAAAAAGAAAATAACCGGAAACAGGTAGGTGGAATAGCGCCTGTGCGAATAAAATATTACCGGCGCAAGCAGGTAAAAAATGGCAATCATGGGAATAAACCAAAAAGGCCCAAAATGCTTTCCTGTAAATATCATGTAAAAAAACATCCCCACAGAAGGTTCACGGAATGCTTCATGAAACATCGGATGGGTTTCCTGTACAAACAGTTTGTCAGCAATAGGAATTAAAGACCAAACCAGGTAGGGTAAAATAACATACCGTATTTTTTTAGACAAATAGTCGCCATGATTAAATTTCTTTTTACTGATATGTTGGAACAGAAATCCGGAAATAAAGACAAATATGATTGTACCACTCTCAAATAAAGAAAAGAAAACTTCCCGTGAAAAAACATTCTTTCCCCACCCAATTTCATGTTCTCCGCAGTGAAACAAAACTATATACAATATTGCCAATCCACGAAGATTATGAATGTAGGTAAGATATCCGGATTTGGCCATGCCAACTGTTTTTAGACGATCTTTAACTTGAACCATAATTAAAGGGGCAAACTTAATAAGGGTTTTGGATTTTTACCTTTTTTTCACGGAAATAGGTTAACATTGGAATATTTTAATAACACTATTCCGAAATTAATAATCGCTTTGTGATAATATTTTGCTGTTGCCGGGATTTTACCAGATACATCCCCTGTGGCAAGTGCCTGCAATCGGTAATCAGGATGCCTTTTGAAAAATCTTCCACACCAAATGTTTTTTCATAATACTGTTTTCCAACAATATCAATAATGGCGATGGTAATAGCACTTTCTTTATCTGAAGTATCAAATTTAACCCGGATGTTGTCATTGGTCGCAGGATTAGGATACAGCACCATTTCAAATTTCGCTTCAAAATCATTCAGGTTCAATGAAACTATTTTTGAATAAGCGAATATGCCATCAAAGTCGGTTTGTTTAATCCTGTAATATACAAGGGTATAAGGAGGATGCTGATCGGTAAATTTATATTGTAAGATTTGATTGCTGTTACCAGCGCCTTTGAGGGTACCAATGGCATCAAAGTGGGTTCCATCCATAGACCTTTCAACAGTAAAGACATCGTTGTTAATTTCATTTGCCGTAGACCAGGACAAAATCACTTTTCCATTCAGATTTTTGGCTGAGAAATCAAGAAATTCAACCGGCTGCGCGCTTTCAGGATAGCCAAGCGGCGCGCTGGGTTCAGATTGATTGCCCTGTCCATCTACCGCTACTACCGTAAATTCGTAATACTGACCTTCTATTACGGGAATCGTAACAGCAGGGTCTGCACCCATAGCAGATAAAGTACGCGAATTGCCATTTCCTGTAATCTCAAGGCTGGTCAGAAACACACCTCTATCATATACATCGTATCTCACAACGCCAATATTATCAGTAGAGGCCTTCCAACTCAGGATCACATCATCACCTACTGGAGTGGCTACTAAGTTCGTTGGACTGGAAGGAGCTTCTCGGTCAGCAATTGAGGATGCCGCAATTACCAGGGTGTTAATATATCCGAATATAGCAGTGCTTTGCTTGTTCAAACCCATAAAAACATTATTAAATTCGCCAGGTACCACTTCATTAATACTTACCGTATTTGCGGTATTGTAAGAAGCATTCAGGGTAACGGTACTGTTGCCGATGGTATAATCCGTCTTTCGGTTTCCGTTCCCATCTCTGCTGGCAAAAATTATAAAGTTATACTGCTCCAACTGGCTCAGGTTACCTATTTTAAATTCAGCCTCATCGGTACCCTCACCATCTTCCAGATAAAAACTAGTAGACATAGCAGCAGCAGGGTAAATCCCGGTAGTCATCCCTAACTCGTTTCCATCCATAAAGCCATTGGTAATGGTAATGTCAACATTAGTATTCGCTCCCGAATCATCTTTTAAATTAGTTAGGTCATTTCCTTCAAAAGGATCTTTGCTGAAATTATTCCAGGGGGCAGGCGCACCGGCAATACCATTTCTGTTAAAATTGATGGCTAGATAATATGCGGTAGTTCTCGCGTAAGCCTCACCTGAGAATTCTGATGTTTTTGCGCTTACCGCATTAATTGCCCTGATTTTATAATAGTATCCATAATTGCTTTCTAAACCTTCGTCAGTATAATTTCTAGCATTTGTAGCAGTAGAATAAATTAATTCATAAGGAGCATTAATCCCGTTGGCTCTGTATATTTCAAAACCGGTTTCATCTGCCGAATTGTCTTTCCAGGCCAGTTCAACCGCGGTTTTTGACAGGTGTTTGGCCTTTGCCATTAAATTGGTTGGGGAAGGTAGCGTACCATCATTATCAAAAGCGTAAATAAGCATAGCATTCAGAAATCCTGAAACCGCCCCTGAACTTGCGGCTACCGCAATGGTTACTTTTCCGCTTGCGGTTGGCACCACACTATTAATTTGTACCGTTTGGCTTGTATTATAAACCGCGTTCAAAGTTACCTTAGTGCCATTTATGGTATAATCTGTACGCTTTACTGAATTATCTGAACTGCCATCTACACTTCCTAAAAACTCAAAATTGTAGCGCATAGCAGGATTAAGACCTGCGATTTCCATGTTCACAGTTCCAGTCGCGGCATTTACATACCAGGTTGATTTCAGCACGTCATCAGGGTAGATACCACTGTTCGCACCCGTATTCATGCCATTGGTGTTTGAACCTGACCAGGATTGATTAAGTGCAATACTTATTCCTGTATTGGCGCCGGACGCGTTTTTTAAATTAGTAACTGTAGCACCGGCATTGGGTAGAATGCTGAAGTTATTCCAAGGGGCACTCACTATATTTCCACGATCGAAGTTAACGTATACAACTTCATTCACTGTACTATCAACCACACTGATGATAAAACTTGCTGTGTTGCTGTCTCCATCGGTATCTGTAGCCGTAATAGTAACCAGGTATTGATTATTCTCATGACTGGAGCCCGGACTCATGGTGAGGGTACCGATGCCGTTTGCGCCTTCATTGATGGTAAAGGCAGCAAAGCTGGGAAGACCGGAAGCTTCCAGGGTAATGGCATCTCCTTCCAGGTCATTAGCGGAAATAATAAGTTCCTTGGTAGTATTACTTTTCAATATTTGTGCTTCAATCGCATTAACAACAGGAGGATTATTTAATGTAGTTACTTCAATTATTTCGGTGTACTCAGAAGCACCATTACTATTGAATGCTCTTACTTTATAATAATAGTTGGTTTTTCCATTCAAATTACTGGTATCTGAATATCCTGTAACATTCAGGAGGGTGGAAGCAATCAGATTAAATGTTCCTGATATTGAGGAAGCTCTGTAAATCTCAAATCCTGTTTCATTGTATGAGTTATCCTGCCAGTTCAAACTTATCTTTGACTCAGCTACAGCTGTTCCATTTAACAAACTAGGGGCAATGGGTGGCGTTCCGTCATCATAGTAGGCATCAATTACCAGGGCATTAATAAGCGCCTGTATGGCAGTTTGTCCATTTACGGTTGCTTTGGTAACTGTGATATTAATTTCACCATTTTCATCTGGTACCAGATCATTCAAATGTGCGATATTATTCGTGTTCATATTTGGATCGGTGAGCACAGTTTCCCCATTTACAGTAAAAGAAGTAAATCTGGCAGCATCATTTTTCGCAATACTGGTAAAAAAGGTGAAATTATAGGTTAATACAGCATTGAGTCCGTCTATTTTTATGGTTTGACTGGTTCCGGAGTTGAACCTGAAAAAGTGACGGCTTACCAGGTCAGGATATACGCCTGAGTTATCACCAGTGTTCATTCCATTGTTATTTCTGAACCAGTTGGAACCCACCATTGTGATACCAATTCCGCTGAGATCGCCTGAATTATCAATCAAATTACCAAAACGCTCATTGGCGACAGGATTACTGCTTTTGGTTGGATTCCAACCAGTGGGTGTATTGGCAGCATCCGCGCCAAAGTTTACAGCAACCGTATAACTTCTTTTTATACCGGTTACGGTAATATCAAATTGCTGCTCAACCAATCCTCCTTTTCCGTCATTGGCTACCACAATAATTCCGGAATAGAACCTAGCATCACCCACCACAGGCCTCAGTTCCAACGTAGCTGTGCTATTTCCATGATCAATAAGGGTAGCGAAAGCAGGTAAATTACCAGAAGAAAAACTGATTACATCACCGGTGTCCTGATCTGTGGCTGTAATTAACAGAAACTTATTCTCGCCTTCAGCCAATTCCTGGTCAGCAATTGGCGCTAACACTGGATTGTAATTTTCGCTTACAGTAATATTGAATGTTTCGGTGCTGATACCACCGAAATTATCCTGAGCTGTAATTTCAAAATTATAAACAGTACCTGCTTCAGCAATGTCACGTGCCGGAAACACCAGGGTAGCCGTTCCATCGCCATTATCTGTAAAAGTCACAAAGGCAGGTTTTACCGTAGCAGCTATAGCAATCAAATCCTGATCGTTATCGCTTACCGACACATGTATGGTTAGTTCCTCATCGTAACGGGCGGTCCGGTTTGGAATGTCCTGTATCACCGGAACAGAATTAGGTGTGGTACTGCTGGCTTCGTTTGAATAAGCAGAAAACCCACCCTCGTTCAATGCCCGGATTACATAATAATAAGAAGAGTGGGCATATAAATCGGTATTGCTATAGGCAATCGCATTCGCTTCAGTTTCATGAATTTTGATGTAAGGTCCTCCGGCAGTAGTACTTCTGAATATCTCAAAACCAGTTTCATTATCAGCCAGATCCTCCCAATTCAGATTTATCGATAGATCAGGCTGTACCGTAGCGGTAAGATTAGCAGGAATGGCAGGCACCGAAGGCGCTGATAAGGTGGTAGCACTTACCACATTGGTATAGGCAGACTCACCTCCCGCGCTAATGGCTTTCAATTTATAATAATAAGTAGTATTGCTTTGTAAGCTGGTACTACTGAAACTGGTAGTGCCCGTTGCCGTTGTATGAATGATGACAAAAGGACCACCTGCGTTCAGCGCACGATATACTTCAAAAGCCGCTATGCCACTACTGTTATCCTGCCAGATAAGACCAATTTCTTTAAAAGAAACAGCACTGGCAGCCAGATTGGTGGGAATTGCTGGCGGAGCTGTGGTAAATTCGCCCACAAAAGCTTCATCAGGAATGATTTGCTTATTAATTTCCGGACCCTGGTAACTTACCTGAAATACCTCACCTCCTCCATTTTCGAAGAACAAGGCTTTGAAGGGATACACGCTTGCCGTTAATGTAATTTGACCTGATTTTTCTCTTGGTCCGTGAGGGCTGTCATTGTTTACAACCTGCTGGTTATTAATATACAGTTTACTACCATCATCAGAATTTGTATAAAAAGTATAGGTACCGCTAGTCGGAATCCTGATAAATCCTTCAAATACAAACGCAAAGTTATCATCCTGCTCGCGGGGCGATAAGGTAATATTGGTTACTTTACCAGTTTTGATCAGCTCACTGGTTTCTATTTGAGAAACGTAATTAAGCCCTTCATGGTGATAATATTTATAATCAAGTCCACTGTTGACCGCCGCGCCGGTTACCTGATTACTGTAGGATGAATAATTGCCGGCAATATCTTTTGCCCTTACTGTAAAATTATACAAAGATCCGGCAGTTAGGCCCTCCACCAGAAAGTTAGTCTGACTAGTGACTCCTATCAGCACACCTTTTTTATATACTTCATATTCAGATACCCCTACATTATCAGTAGAAGCAACCCACAATAAATGAATACTATTATCGGTAGAATAAGTAATTTCAAGATTACCCGGCGCGGTAGGTGGCTCATTATCTAACAAAGTTTTAGAATTAGCCTCCACATAAGAAGATCCGCCACCATTATTATAGCCTCTTAACCGATAATAGTAAGTTTTACCGGAACCCAGGTTTGCATCGGTGTAAGTTGCCACATTAGCACCTGTAACTTTTACAAGTGAGAAAGGACCGGTTATTTTACTGGATCGGTAAATTTCAAATCCGGTCTCATTGTTCGAGCGGTCATTCCACAGCAGTTGAATACTGGTTTCTGATAAAGTGTTCGCGAAAAAATTATCAGGGGCAACAGGACCATTCGTGCCATTTACCGATACATAAGTCGGAGTAGATAAGTCGCTGTAGCAACCGCCGGTCTCTTTTACCGAAACCGCATAGGAACCAGGTTGGGCTACTAAAATTTTTTGTGTATTCTGACCGGTAAATACTGAGTTTTTGGCCCACATATAACCTTCGTAATTGGTAGAAGCAGCCAATTCAACACTGGTACTTCCATCAAGGCCAGGCAAAGCCGTACTTCCATTGACCACAATAGAAGTAACCGGCGTAGGAGGTTGATTCCTGTTAATATCCACAGGCTCTGACCATTCTGTCCAAATGGTACCGCGTCTGAATCTTACACGGTAGAGGCCCACATCGTTAATTACAATTTCATTTGAGGTTGCGCCGGAAATAATAACTCCATTCTTTTGCCACTCATAAGCATTAAATCCTTGTGTAATTCCTAACCGTACATTAATTACATCGTCTTCACAAAATTGTGTTCTGCCGAAATACACCAGTATACTTAGTTTGCTGTACCGCATAAAGAATGGGAAAAAGTCTGGCTCTCTGTACATGGTGGACCAGGTATTGTGTCCTTTGGTTTCATAGAAAGAATATATGATGTTGGCGCCTACATTTTTAAGGGCGGCATACATGGCATTGCCTTCATCCGGTGTAGGGTTACTATCGCGACCACCTTGCGATGACCACATAGGAAGATGAATGCTATTGTTGATCACATTATTTAACTTTCCTAAAGGCGCTGATGACATAGGAACCATGGTTGCAAAAACTCTTGGGTAACCCGCGCCTAATCGCCAGGCAGCAGTACCACCGGCCGATAATCCATGCACATGTACTTTGTCTTCATCAATACGCTCTGAAGCGATCAGAAGCGATACAATATCTTTTACACGGTTTACATTGGACCAGCTTTCGCTTTGTGTTTGGGGGAAAATAACAAATCCCTCGAATTCAATTATTTCCTTTAGCTTATTGGGATTGGGCTTTTGCCGCTCTAATCTAATTTCATTGTCTATGGTAAGATAAAGCTGTCCCAGTACAGCATCTCTGTGCTCTTCTCCCCCATGTTTTAGCTGAAAATCATTATCAGTACCTTTCTCACCTTTTCCATGCATCATCAATATTAATGGATATTGTTTTCCAGCATTTTCGGGTAATTCATACCCCTTTGGAAACATGACTCTGAAAGGCATCTGGTCGGCACTGTAATTATATACATACGGGCGAAATGGAGAAGTATCCCAGCTATCAATCACAGGGGTGTATTTCCAGGTTCCTATGGTTCCGGCAGTTGGCAGGGCTGACAACTCAGAGGTAATGGTTACCTGATCGGAACTGGTAGCGCCCAGGTTATCGGTTACCGTAAGTTTGAACACATAATTACCGACTGCATAAATACCACTCACAGTAGTAATAACCTCGTTCGGTGTGTTGATCACCACACTGGAAGGTTTTGGCGTGTTATTGTTACTGGTAGTTATAGGCCACGCTATTAATTCCCACTTATAAGTGGTGATAAATCCGGGGGAAGCCGTACTTAATGAGCCATTCAAATTTACCGAATTACCAGCAGTCGATTGGTCAGGTCCAGCATCAGCGATAGGATTTGCACTATTTAATGAAAGCTTCTCAGTATTAATTCCATAGGATTGGCTGCTGATCAAAAGCATAACCATGATCAAAAGGCATACTTTATCAGATTTTTTGAATTTCAAACCAAAGAGGCCCTTTCCAATGGTCATCGGTTGTTTCAATAGAAATATATTGTTTAAAATATTTTTCATGTCCAAAGACGTAATTGCTTTCTTATGTAATATTCTATTTATTATTAAACGTAAAAATAGTTAAATATTGTATTAATACAAAATATTATAATAACATTATTATTTAAAATTTATCCTTAAATATTCGTATCAGACAGGTTAGAATAAAAAGGATAGGGTTTTAAAGGGGGGAATAATATTGGATGGCTATAAAAACTCCCTGCCAAAGCAACATCAAAAGAAATTCATGAAGGAAGAGCGGAGATTTATCCTAATAAAATATTTATTGTACTATTGAAATAGTACACCTGTGGAAAATAAAATAAAAACGGGTCGTTTTAAATTAATTTATTAAAAAAATCGCACACCACACACCTAATTGTTAAACTCTTTGTGAAAAAATTAATGAGAATAACAGGCATTTTATGGTGTAAGTTTTCTGGTTTGCTTCAACCGGATAGAGAGGAAGAGGTAAACCTATTCAGAAAACATTTCTGCCGGTGTAGATAAAAGAGCGGATACCTTATTTGTTCTTACTTACACTTTCCACCACGGTTAATCGGTTTACTTTTTCGCGTTTGCCATGCAGCACTTCACCAATAATGGTGTGACGCACAAAGAAATGGTAGGTGAGCAGGGTGATAAATACCGCAATAAAAGTAACTATCCAAAACCTGGAAAATCCAGGCAAATCACTATACAATAAAATTATCTGTAGTACTACCACAATAGGAAGGTGGGCCAAATAAATCCAGTAACAGGCATCGGATAAATACCGCATTACTTTGTTTTCAACACTAAAAAACATCTGAAATAATCCTAGCATGCCATATACAAGGAGCCAGGTCTGCAGGGCACCAATTAAACGGATCAAAAAAGAGGCTGTAAGATGCGAATTTCCCTGTGTGGTTTCATAAATATCAATCAAATACTGTATGGGTACAATCAAAACGGTTCCAATGATGAGATACGGCCAGGTAAAAGGAACAAACTTTTCTATATAGTCGTAACTTCGGTGAAGAAACCAGCCAAACAAAAAGAATACTCCATAATACAATAGGTTTGGTATTTTGGGAAATATGCCTGCATACACCTCAGCTATTGGCGTTGGAAACAGATATAGAATGGCTGTGAGCATCAAGGAAACAAAAATCAGATACACCGGGTTGGTAACGCATCGCTGAATAAAAGTATCAGTCTTTTCGGAAACGGAAATTTTCATCCGGTCAAACACTCGAATCATAACCAGCATGCCCACATAATAAATAATAAGGTAATATAAAAACCAAAGATGCGCCACTCCTAAACTTTTGGACAAGGTTAACCAGCCCAAAATATACCGCCAGGCTTCGTGCATGGCTACCTGATGAGAGGAAAGATTAATGATGCGGCTTTCGTAATAAACAAATGGGGCATTGGTTAAAGGTACAATTACCAAAAGACTAACGACAAAAGGAATAACAATGCGCTTAAACCGGTGCACCACAAAAGCATGTTCGCCAATTTTCAGGAACAGCAAACGGGCAAAAAAACCGGCAACCAGATAAAACAACTGCATTCTAAACGCATGAATCCAGTGGTAGGTTAAATCAAACCCAATGGAATGGAAGGTATTATCTACCGGCCAGCCGGCCCGGGGGTGAATCTGGTAGGATATGGCGGCGTGCAATATAATTCCTAATAACATAGCGATGGTACGCAGGGCGTCCATGCTGTGCAGTCGTCTGCTTTTGGCTATTCTATTCATGTATGAACCTGTATGCTAATCTTATCAATCTGTACATAATACAGAATGCAAATTTTAAACATTTTTATACAATTTGACTGCCAATTCAATAAAAAATTAAATAAGCAGATTCTTTTCAGCAAGCAGCCTGAAATAAGCTATAATTACTAAAGTTTCTGAACGACTATGATATGGGTCTTCAATTTATGATTGAGGCTATAATCGCTGATTAGGCGTGCGCCCAATTAAAATCATTAATGGTTTCAAGCGAAGCTTTAAGTAGTTGAATACAGTCTTCAATATCTTCCTTATGCGCCATTTCTATTACTTGGTGTAAATGCCGGGTAGGAATGGAGATAGCTCCGGCAATCGCGCCCTGTTTTCCCATCCGCTGTACGCCTGCGGTATCGGTCCCTCCGGCAGTAAGAATTTCTGGTTGCCATTTGATATTATTTTTGTCGGCGGTTGCTTTCAGAAAATTTACCATACGGTAATCGCAGATCACAGAGGCATCCATTACCTTAATAGCTGCCCCTTTCCCTAATTGTGTAATTTTTTCATGTGCTTGTGCGCCCGGTACATCAAAGGCGATGGTGGTATCTAGGGCAATGCCAAAATCAGGATTGATGGCATGAGAGGCCACATTGGCACCCCGAAGGCCTACTTCCTCCTGTACCGTGAAAACGGCATACAAATCATAGGGAATGGCTGATTCGGAAAGCCTGCGTAATGTCTCTATTAAAATAAATACAGAAACCCGGTTATCAATCGATTTACAATTCACACATTCGCCCATTTCGATAAATTCACGTTCGCGGGTTACCACATTGCCCACCGATACATATTTTATTACTTCTTCCTTGGGCATGCCCAGATCAATGAAAAAATCGGTGGTTTTTGGTAACCGTTTTCGTTCTTCCTCATTCATTACATGTATGGGCTTGGATCCCATAACCCCAATCAGATCTTTGGTGCCGTGTACTTTTACTCTTTGGGCCGTTAAAGTTTTCGGATCAAAACCACCCAATGTATGAAATTTAAGAAACCCATTATCGTCAATATGGGTTACGATAAAACCTATTTCATCCATATGAGCAGCTACCATTACCCTTTTGTCTTCGGGATTATTCTCACCTTTTTTAATGGCGATTACGCTACCCAGGTTGTCTACTTCAAGTGTGTCTACCAAAGGTTTTACCACTTCGATAATCATTTTGCGGATTTTTTCCTCGTAACCGGGTGCGCCTGCTACTTCACATATTTTTTTAAAAAGTTCAATGTCAAAATTCATTACTAACCGGTTAATTAAAAAGATTATAAATAAGATCAGGAGTCTGATGTTCTTTCAAAAATAAAAGCAAAGAACCTACAAAACTCAAATCAAAAGAATTTTAAATATGCCGTAAATTTATCACTTTTGTGATTTTAAATTTACTACGAATTACGATACTTTTCGTTATGAGACAAAGATTATTAAGTGAGGGCGCTAAAGAATTAAGCTACGAAATCAGGGGCATTGTTAAAAAGGCCCAGCAGGTTCAGGCTTTGGGAAGAAAAATTTACTGGGAAAATATTGGTGATCCAATACAGAAACATGCCAGTATTCCACAATGGATGAAAGAGATCATCATCGATTTACTGAAAAAAGATGAATCGTATGGTTATTGTGACTCAAAAGGCATTTTAAAAACCAGAAAGTTTCTGGCAGAAAAAACTAACAAACAGGGCGGCGTGCGGATTACCCCCGACGATATTTTGTTTTTTAACGGATTGGGTGATGCCATAGCCAAAGTATATCAATATATTGTGCCTACTTCCCGCATTATCGGCCCCTCTCCCTCCTATTCCACCCATTCTTCCGCGGAAGCTTCACATGCCAACCACCACCCCATTACTTACCAGTTAAACCCAGAAAACAACTGGTATCCGGATGTAGAAGATTTGTATCTGAAGGTAAAATACAACCCCAATATCGTGGGTATTTTGATTATTAATCCGGACAATCCAACCGGCATGGTGTATCCGCTGGAAATTCTGGAAAAGATCGTACAGATTGCCAAAGAGTTTAACCTCTTTTTAATTGCGGACGAAATCTATCTGCATATTACCTACAATGGGGTACGGGCCCATTCGCTGGCCGAAGTAATCGGGGACCTGCCTGGTATTTCAATGAAGGGCATTTCAAAGGAATTTCCCTGGCCCGGTGCGCGTTGTGGCTGGACTGAATTTTATAACCGCGATAAATCAAAGGAATTTAACAAGTATTGCGCAGCCCTGGAAAACGCGAAAATGATTGAGGTTTGTTCTACCCGTTTACCTCAAATGGCGATTCCACAAATTATGTCAGATACCCGGTATGTTGAATACCAGGAAAAACGCAACCGCGCTATTGGGAAAAGAAGTTCGCATATTGCCCGCTTACTGGCAGATATTCCTACTTTAACTTTTAATACAACGAACGGAGCCTTTTATAATACCATCATTTTTAAACAAGGTACGCTGAAACCCAGCCAAAGGCTGAAAATCAAGGATAAAAAAATACAAGAATTACTGGATACATGGTTACAGGAGGAGCCTCACATGGCATTAGATAAACGGTTTGTGTATTACCTGCTGGCCGCGAAAGGTGTATGTGTAGTGCCCATTTCTTCCTTCTGCTCTGATTTACAAGGATTTAGGGTTACTTTATTGGAAGAAGATGAAGAACATCTGATTCAGATTTTTACCAAAATTAAGGAAGCGGTTTTAGAATATACCGAGGTAAATGAAACCGTAGTCTGATACAAATTAACGGCCTATCATTACAAAAGCTCCCCATTGCTTTGGATCTTTCATAGTATTTTTAAAAGTACGCAAGGCTTGGGTAAAAGCTGTATATTTATCTACATCAGACACCCAGTTTTTATAAAATAATTCCATAAGCTGTTGGGTGGAATGGTCATTTACTTTCCACAAACTCATAATAATACTCTGCGCTCCTGCCACCAGAAATGCCCGTTGTAGTCCGTAAACCCCTTCTCCGTTTTTAATTTCTCCCAAGCCGGTTTCGCAGGCACTTAGCACAACCAACTCCGTACCGTCCAAGTCCATATTCATTACTTCGTAAGCGGTAAGAATGCCATCGCCCTGATAAGCATCGTTGATTTCAGTAGGCTGATACAAATCTTTTCCTGAGATGGTATTGGCAGCGCCAGCAAATAAAAGTCCTGACCGCAACAGCGGATTAGCCCTTACATTCTGTATATTAATACCAAAAGCTTTCTGTGCATTGCCCGGTTCAATATCCAGGTCGCTCATAAAAAAACCATGCGTTGCAAAGTGCAATACGGTAGGGTTACGTACTCCTTTGATTACTTCTTCCGAGGCTTCATCTTTTACGTATTTATGCACTACCCAATGTTCTTTGCTTAGCATGCCTGATAAAATATTTACCTCCTGCAACGTACCCGGAAGTGCCCTGATGTTCTCTGTGAATGGTACCTGGTCTGAAGTTTTAGATACCTTCATATCAGCGGTTTCTCCTTTTAAGATTTTATTCCTGTCTACGCCTAGGGTATAGGTGGGAAAGCCAAACAACCAGGCTTGCTTATAATCTATAATAGTTTCTGTTTTTTCAGCTATTAAATCCCGGGTACTGCTGAGTAACCTGATTTCGTACTGATCCAGAATACCAATTCCAGTACCGGGCTCATAAAGTGTATTTAAATTTACCTTGTTATAAATACCGTCGGCCGCAAAGTAAATGGTACGGGTTTGGGGGGGAATCATTTCAGCAACAGGTTTCCAGAAAGCTTCATACGAAAGGGTATCCTCAATGGTGTACATAATGGCATTCCGGTAATAATTGAAAACTTTATTCTCCAGATGTTCTCCATGCGGAAAAATTACCAACTCAGGTGCTGGTTGGTCAGGCAACACAATCATAGCCGCATAAAGAATAGAATCTTCTTTTTCCTGTACCGGAATGCGGACTATTTCCACCGCCATTTCCTTTTCTACCAATGCATGCTGTACATCCAGCCAGGTATTTTGTGTATTATCGGTATTTTGGGCAAAAAGTGATGACCTGGCAGACAACTGCTTTTCAAGCTCATTGGCCTGTTGTTCAATGGATGGAATGTCGATGTTAGATGCCTGCAATTCCTCCTGCGACTGACCATACAACTTTATCAGGTACTCTTTTAATAATACCCATTCTTTAAACATCTGTCGTAGCTGGTCATCAGAACTGTTCAGAATCCTTTGCCTGATTTTATTGGAAGCACTCAGCAGCAGTGCTTTGGTTGCCAACTGCAGGTTATAGAGATTAGCCACCACGCTGTCTTTTTGCGCTGGCTGGTTGTGTGATTCACAATAGTTGTAATACTCGATAGCGAAATTTCTGTATTCTTTAATTATCGGTTCAATTCTTCGGTAAAAGGCACTTTTTTCTTTTTCACTTAAAGCCGGAAAATACAACCTGATCTGCTGCATATAGCTATTAATTACCTCAGCAAACAATGGGGCAGCCAGCGCATATTCCTTTTCCTTTTTGTAAAGCACTGCCTTTCCGTATAAGGTAAGGGCAT
The DNA here is from genome assembly GCA_041745535.1 of Cyclobacteriaceae bacterium. Classification (GTDB taxonomy): domain Bacteria; phylum Bacteroidota; class Bacteroidia; order Cytophagales; family Cyclobacteriaceae; genus JBGTIS01. Next base: position 14,532 of record JBGTIS010000276.1, read on the forward strand.
AATCGGGATGTTGTTTGCCAATCTTCTGTTCCCGGATGGCCAATACCCGGTTAAACAGTGAATCCGCTTTTTTGTACTGATCGGTACTGCTGTATAACACGGCCAGGTTGTACAAAGTAGATGCATATACAGGATGTGTCTCGCCAAAAACTTTCTCGTTAATATGTAAGGATTCCAGCAGCAAAGGCTTTTCTTTTTCAAACGCGTTCACTGAATGGTAATAGCTGGCCAGATTATTCAATGAAATCGCATAGGAAGGGTGTTCTTTGCCCAGTACGGTGCTATCGATCATAATTGTTTTTTTTAGCAACGCTTCCGCTTCACCTGGCCTGTCCATAACCAGATACAGAGTAGCCAGATTCTGAATTGCCGTGGCATAATCGGGATGCAGTTCTCCATACCTCTTTTTGTAAATATTCCGTGCGTTTACAAAATTTGGTTCGGCTTCTTTATAATTTCCCATGGTTTGGTAAAAGAGCGCCAGGTTATTCAATGCTTCCGCGTAATCGGGATGATCGTTTCCAAATACTTTTTTCCTGATTTCTACAGCTCTTTTCAGCAAAGGCTCAGCTTCTGTATATTTTCCGGTGGCCTGTTTTAACCGGGCCATGTTGGTGAGGTCTTTGGCTAGTTCCGGCTGTAACGCTCCTGAATTATTAGAGTGGTAAGCCAAAGATTGCTCCAACAGTGGCTCGGCAAGCTTATAATCACCAGTTTCAATATATAGCAACCCAAGATTGGCCACAGCCGCCAGGTATTGGTTAGAAGCCGGGCCAAAAAAGGTACGCTTCAGTTCAATACTCCTCTTAAAATAATTTTCAGCCTGAATAAAATCACCCATCGACTGGTACAACAAGGCTACATTATTCAGCATACTGGCATAAGGATCGCTTTGAGTACCTGTTTCCTTTTCCTGCGATCGCAATGCCAATTCATATATTTTTTGGGCATTGTGTAATTGCCCCATATCCTGGTAAAGTGCTGCCTGCCCGCTTAACATGGCCGTATAGGTGCTGTTATTTTTCCCGTATTGTGTTTCGCAAATATCTAATGACTTCCTGAAATACACCAGGGCAGAATCGTATTTACCCAGACTTTGAAAGTTACGCGCCAGATTGTAAATGGTATTAATATGCAGAGAGATCAAGTCAGGATCAGTACTTGATTTTATTTTATTAGTATCATGAATGGCCAAAGCCTTTCTATAATTTTCCTCTGCCTTAACAAATTGACCCTTCTCCCAATAAATGCTGCCCAGATTGTTAAATGCGGGACCGAATTGTACAGGCAGATTTCCTTTATCAGGCAGGTGCTCTAATGATTCAGCATAAATTTTTATGGCCTCTTCGGCGTGCTCCCGCTGTTTATAAAAAGAAGCCAGGTTATTAGCTGAAGTAGCCAGTTCCGGAGAATTCATGGGCAAAATCTCTTTTCTGATCTGATAAGATTTCTTTAAATCATTTTCAGCCTTTGCGAAATTACCTTTTGCCTGAGCAATTAGTCCGGAATTATTTAGGATACTGGCATAGAGGGTGTTTAATGAATCGGTATTTTGAGCGAAAAGCAAATTTAATTCTTTAAAAAGAGAATCTGCCACATCGTAATTGCCCTGTTTTAACTGATAGGCTGCCCATTGGTACAAAGCCTCTGTGTAATAACCATTATCCATATCGTTTGCCTGCCGGAAAACATTGACAGACTCTTCGATCAACCTACTGGAATTATCATCTTCCATACTATTCAGTAAAGCCTGGTAATACAAGGCAGATGCATAGGTAGCGTCTTTGATGTTGTTTTTTTTTCTGTAATAATCAATTATTTGCTGATAAAGCTGTACAGCCACGGCTCTTTCACCTTCAGCATGATAAAGCTTGGCTAAACTCAGTGTGGCAAACGCGTAATTATTAGAAAGGTTTGGACCCGCTTTACGGAATAAAAACAAGGCCTGATTCAGGTACTTTTTAGCCTGCGTAAGGCTATCTGTTATCTGGTACAAAATTCCCAGATTGGTCAGTGCCTTTACATATTCCAGTGTATCCATACTATCCATCAGTTCGCGGACTGTCATTTCTTCACGGGCATGATCAATTCCTTTTCCGTATTTGCCAAGGGCAAAGGAACTCAGGGTGAGTAACCGCAAACTTTCCGCGTATGGCGAACTTACTATTCCGTATTCATTTTTAGCCAACATTAAAGCTTCTTCCCCTTTATTGAATGCTGTCTGAACATCTTTATTTTCGTAGAAAATATTCGCGTCATCAAAAGCCTGTTTCCATGATTCCTGTGCAAGCAGCAACCCTGGCAGGTAAAAGAATATAATTAAAAATAAATATAGTATTTGCTTTAGTTTACTCATAACCAGCTAACATTTCACTAACCCGCGATACTATGCTGATAGGTAAAATTACAATTATTAAATTGTCTAATAATCTTACATTCAAAAATATAATCAAATCGATTTAGAAAATTTAATGTTTAGATATTTTTATTCAAATTTTTTAAATTTACTTTTCTTTACCAGTAGCGCCTCAAATAATCTTACTTTTTGTACCATTCAATTAACCAAATACAACTTTTTAAATTAATGGCACCACGCAAAATGAAAAGCGTCTTTCTATTTTTTTTTACCTGCCTGTGTTTTACAGGCTTTGCTCAGAATGTCCAGTGGGCTACAGAAGTATTAGAGGTTTCTTCCCAACATGAACCAGGCTTTTTCTTTAAGGAAAATTTAAATTTTGACCAATATCCGGCCCAGCAAATACTAGGCAAACCCAATGTATTACCCAATAATGCCGGCGACAGCCCCAATGCCTGGGTTACACAAAAACCGGATGAAACCGATTATATTAAAGTTGGGTTCGAACGTCTCATGAAAATCAGGCAGGTTGTAATTGCTGAATCTTTTAATCCATCGGCCGTCTACCAGATTTATGCCTACGATACGGAAGGTAATGAACACCTGATCAATACCTTATCCCCTACGCCAATTCCAACTCCGGGCCGTTTACTGAATGTGATTTTTAATGAAACCGAGTATCAGGTAAATGCGGTAAAAGTAGTGCTTAACGGCAAAGCTGTTCCGGGTTACAGTGCCCTGGATGCCATCGGAATTTCTGATTCCTCTGTACCGGTTTCAGTCAAAATTAATGTAGCTGCTAACCTGAACAATGATTTGGCGGTAGAAAAGTTAAGCAATACAGTAAACAGCCCGCATATCGATTTAAATCCTATTATCGCACCGGACGGAAAGGTGATGTATTTCAGCAGAAACTCTCCTGAAAATACAGGTGGGAAGGGCGACTTTGAAGACATCTGGTATGCGGAAAGAGACACAAAAACCGGTGAATGGCAGCAGGCACAGAACTTAGGCGCGCCTCTGAATAACAAAGGCAGCAATTTTGTAAGTTCTATAGCCCTGGATGGGGATAAATACCTGTTGCTGCTGGGCAATGCCTACAAAAAAAACGATAAAATGGAAGCCGGTGTCTCAATAAGCCGTCAAACAAAAGAAGGTTGGTCAAAACCTACTCCACTTACTATTGAAAACTTCTACAACTTATCTCCCAATGCTAATTACTTTCTTACGAGTAATCAGAAAGTTATGCTCATGTCGTTGCAAAGGGAAGATTCTCGTGGCTTGCGCGATTTGTATGTGAGCTTTCCAAAAGAAAATAATTCCTGGTCGGAACCGCTTAATTTGGGTGATGCTATTAATACCGCTGAAACAGAGTCCTCCCCCTTTCTGGCTTTGAATGATTCTACGCTGTTCTTCTCCTCACGGGGCTATAGCGGATTTGGCGGCGACGATGTATTTATGTCGCGCAGGCTGGACGACACCTGGCAGCATTGGAGCGAACCTGAAAATATGGGACCGGTAGTCAATTCCAAAATAGATGATACCTTCTTCACCATCTCTCTCACAAATGAGTATGCCTATCTTACCCGAAGGTCTGCGGATACCGCCGATATGTATGAGATGAGACTTCCTATTTTCAAAGAGCCTGAAATTTTATATGTGGTAAGAGGAAAGGTATTGAACGCAGCAACCAATGAACCGGTAGCCGCCCAGATTCTTTTCAATTCAATACAAGAAAATACACCGGTAACCACCCGGATTCAGGCCAATGAACAAACCGGCGAGTATGAAATTACCCTGCCGAAGGGAAAGTACAATGTACATCCTGAATTAGAACATTTTAAGCCTGCTCAGGAAAAAGTGGTAACATTAGCCGCATCGCGGAAAGAAAAAATATTTAACCTTGATCTTTACCTTACACCTGAAATTACCGAAACTGAGGCAGTTGCTGCTTTGATGAACAAGGCAAAATCTATTTTACCGGCTCACATATTATTTGACTTCGATAAAGCTTCATTACTAAGAGAAGCCAGCACCGAGTTAAATGCTATCTCAAATTTTATGGCTGAAAACAAGGAAATTGGCCTTGAGATTTCAGGGTTTACCTGTGCGGTTGGGCCAGCCAATTATAACCAGGTATTATCTGAGCTACGAGCCAAAGCGGTAGCAGCGTTTTTAATTAAAAAGGGCATTTCCGAAAGTCGTATTAAAACCTCTGGTTTTGGTGAATCAAACCCTATTGCCAGTAACGATTCACCAGAAAGCAGAAAAGAAAACAGAAGGGTAGAATTCAAAACTTTTAGTTTATTACCAAATTAAATATATAATTGATTCCAAATCAATTTTGGTAAAAAAGCAAGAAATATCTAAGGTTTTGTACTTCTTCATGCTTTGCTTAAATTGTACTAAAGCAATGTTTTTGTAGTAAGTTGCTAAGAATTTCTTTTTTATTACCATGTATAGCAGATGTATCCTTTATATTTTTTTAATTCTAGAAGCATCCTGTTATACAAGCGTAGCTAGAGAAATAAATTTTCTTTACGCACATTTTAGTAACGATAGCCTTATTACCGTAAAAGGCAAAATAATGAGCGTATTGGAAGAAAAACCGATTACCTCCCAGATAACATACCGGTCATTACCGTATGGCAGTATCATCGGTATTTTTCAGTTCGATCATGCTGATGGCAGTTTTAATCTTTCATTAATGCCCAACAAAACCTATCAGTTAGAAATTTCCTCTCCAGGTTATCAATCTACCACAATTACCCTTGAACCCAATGCTGAAGCCATTGGCGACACCATTGCCAAAAATTTTTATTTGTATGGGGTTTTCAAGAAAGGTGATGTTTTTAAACTCAGGGAAAAAATATTTTTTGATCAGGGTAACGCCCGGTTGCGAGAGGAATCAACCGCCGGATTGGAAGAAATTATTAACCTGCTTACTCATAATCCTAAATTATCGATTCAGTTGGAAGGCCATACAGACAGCGGCAACCGAAAATCTCTGATGACACTTTCGGAGCAAAGAGTAAAAGCTGTAAAAGAGTATCTGGTAAACATGGGCATCGACCCTAAAAGAATTAAAACAAAAGCCTATGGTGGTACCAGACCTATAACTTCCGAAAATACCCCGGAAGCCAGACAAATCAACAGAAGGGTTGAAATCAGGATTCTTAAACTGTAATATATTTTTTCCCTTTATCCAACCTTTTTCCAATTCATCAGGTCTTTCGTAGATAAACTTCACTTGGCGTTTTATAATTATTGAAAAAAAAGTCAACTGAGGTACATAAATGTCGTACTAAATTTATATCTCTTTCGATTTTATAATTTTTAAACCACTTTATAAATGGATATCAGCAGTCAAATTCTCGCCCTGAACCGAACTGAAAAAATTCTGTATGGTACTATTTTACTATTTAATTTAACGGGTCTTTTACTTGTCTTTTTTTATCCCGACCAGTTTGAAAATTTCGTTCGGGAAGATGGGATTGTAGAAACATGCACAGCCTTGTTGCTTTTTTTCACCAGTTTATTGTTATTGGAGCATCTGCTGAGCGGAAAGATTAAGTATGCTCCCATTAAAGCACTGGTCACATTTGTGTTAGCTGTAGTATTTATTTTTGGGGCAGGAGAAGAAATTTCCTGGGGGCAGCGGATATTTCATTTCTCCTCGGGTGAATTCTTCATGGAAAATAACACACAGGGCGAAACCAACCTGCACAACCTGATGGTACATGGGTTTAAAATTAATAAGCTTATTTTCGGGCAGCTACTTACTGTTTTACTGGTTATACATCTTTTCTTAACCCCTTATCTATACGCGAAATTACAAGGGTTTCGAGAGCTGGCTAACCAACTGGCAATCCCTATCGGGAAATACCATCATGCGCTGTATTTTACGGTAGTACTTATTTTGATTTTTATAATCCCTTCGGGAAAAAAATGGGAATTATTCGAGCTATCTTTCTCTTCCATTTTGTTTTTAATATTTTTGTTTCCGGTAAACAAATTTTTCATTCAGATTGGCCCTGATAAACCACTTATGAAAAGAAAATTGGGCCAGGCCATACCATGCCAAAAACGTACGAGTACCAGGGAACAAACAAATGCTCGTTTTTTTCATAAATCACATTAAAATGCTAATGTAAATTTTTCTTTGTTCTCAATATTACGTAATTTGCACTTTATTCGAGGATTTAGTCTAGTCAGTAAGATTTTTGAAATTTCTAAAAAATTCCTGCCTTATTCCCTACGCTACATCCTTTTTTTTCAATTCTAAATTTTTAAAAATGAACATTTATGTTGCTAACCTGAGCCAGAAGGTTCAGGATGATGACCTTAAAGAAATTTTTGAGGAATACGGCGAAGTTACATCTTGCAAAGTAATCAAAGATAGATTTACAGGAGACTCGAGAGGGTTTGGTTTCGTTGAAATGCCCAACGAATCTGAAGGTACCCAGGCTATTGATGAGCTTGATGGTGCTGAATTAGATGGAAAATATCTAAAAGTAAATAAGGCAAAACCCAGAGCACCACGCGAAAATTACAGCGGCGGCGGCGGCGGTGGCGGCGGAAGAAGGTATTAATTGAACACAAGGACAGGCTTATTTCAAAATCTGTCCTTTTTTTTATCCGGCAAAATCTGTCTACAGAAATTTATTTCTCCTCTGAATTATTAAATTCACTATTTATTTATAATTTTCTACTCCCTTTCATTCTGGTATAGTCTGAATCGGCTGAGGCGTACTGAATTGTTTTCCTTCTATCTTTTTTGGCTTCTTTAGCCGTTTTATCCTGATCGCGCTTCCCTTTCCTTCCTCATAGTATACAATTAAAATAGCCTCATTATCTAACTCTACGGTTGAGGCGTATGCGCCCCGGCAAGCATCTACCAAATAGGTACCTTGCCAGCTTTTTCCATCATTGGCACTGAATCGCACGCCCGTAAAAGCAGAACCATCTTCCCGAAAAGTCCGAAGAGACATCACAATTTCTCCTGATTTTAAACGGGTTAAAGAAGGAGCATCTCCATAAAAACCAATATCATGTACCGCCGACCAGGATTTCCCATTGTCGATACTGGTGGTTGTGTGCATATGAATTCCATTTTTAGTTGTCCCGCGCATCACCGCGTACAGGGTTCCGTCCTTTAATTTAATCACATCCGTCTCACTGAGATTTAAATTATTATCATCGTGTACCGGAATCACTTTTCCCCATGTTTTCCCCATATCGCCCGACCTTATAAACCCAACTTTAAACTGATTGTCAGAATTTTCCTGTAAACTATAAACCGGTTGAATCACCATGCCATCAAATTCTCGGGAGGCGGCCGAACAAAACCAATTCTCTGCCAGTAAGGCAGGTTCAGTATCCCAGGTTTTTCCATTATCAATAGAACGCACCACATAGGTACCCCCTCTTTTGGGGTTCAGCTGCAGATTAAAAAAACTACAGATTAAGGTGCCGTCACTTAATTGATTGATGTGCGGATCGCGATTATCCTGGTCATCATCATACAATATCGCTGCTTCGCTCCAGGTTCTTCCATCATCTCCGGACCGTACCATGCAAATGCGACCCGCTTTCGGATATTTATTGCTTTTTTCCGTAACATGTCCGTCACCCGCATAAAACACAACCAGTAAATCCCCGTTTCGCAATCGGGTTACATCCGGAAACGCCTGGTAGTCGCCAGCTGCTTCACCCTTTGAAATAATCTCATACAATGTAGTGTCTGCATGATCGAAGAAAGACTTGCTTACCAAAGACAAAGTTTTCCTGGTAATTTCGTGTCTGGCATGAGCAACTGCGCATATCAGAAATAAGAGTACTGAAAACAGGTATAATGCGCGGGTTGAGTTTATCATAATTTTTTGGACGTAGTATTTTTTATGGTTTTTAGACCTTATCTATCACCTGCCTAAACTTACGCGGAAAATTAATTTAAACTATTAACTAAATAAATAGTTTACAAACTAATAAATTAGTTATATCTTTGACTAAAGACTTAGTTAATAATGGTTACCTTCCAGCAACTTACTGGTAAATTATGTATAATTACGCTTACAACGATCTAAATTTTAAAGTATGAAAGAACTTACAAAAGCTGAAGAACAGGTAATGCAAATCCTTTGGCAGATAAAGAAAGGATTTGTAAAAGACATTCTGGAAAAAATGCCTGAACCAAAACCTGCCTACAACACCGTGTCTACCATTGTACGCATTCTGGAGAAAAAAGAATTTGTGGGCTACACCGCTTATGGCAAAACCCACGAATATTACCCGCTGATCGCGAAGAAAGTCTATAGCAATTATTATCTGAAAACCTTTATGAAAGGGTATTTCGGAGGTTCCTTTAAAAATCTGGTTTCATTTTTCGCCAAAGAAAACGATATGGACATACGTGAATTTGAGGAACTGATGAAATATGTGGAAGAAGACTTAAAAGATTCTTCCCCATCAGGAGAAACTGATTCAAAAACAGAAGAAAAGTAAACCATCAGACCCATGAACAGATTAGGGCTTTTGATATTTATTCCGCTGATTTTACTAATGCTTGGCATTTTTGTTCATAATCAGACCAGCGACAATGGGCAGGCTCCCGCACCACGGGAAGTTCAGGCGGAAGCAAGCGAATACCCGGAATATGATTTAATACCGGAAGCACTGAAGAGGGAAATGGCTTTGTTGAAATCTGTCCGGCCCAATCCAAATTATTTCTTTTGTTATTACTTCGACATAGAGGATGTGAATAATAACTATTTGATTGTAGATGCCAATGTAAAAATTCTATACACGCTTCCTGTTACACAACCTGAAGTACTGGCCTCGGTGAAAGATAAAATACGTGACAATCAGGGAAAAATCATGTTTGCGGATGTGCACCCCGATTTGAAGATCAATCCCTCTTCCAAAAGAAGTGAAACTCAAATTAAAAGAATTAAAGAAAACTTTAATAATCCTGGCTGGTCTTGGATACAGTACATTATACCGGTCAATAACCTGGATTTCTCTAAACTTAAGATTGCCATCATCGGGCAAACGCTTTCGGCCTATCCCGGCGCTTCAGTAGGTCCGGAAGTATTTAAGCCGGAGGAAGTAGACACCTTACCAGCGCCCATCAGGGGGTATGCGTATTTTGAGAAACTGATGATAGCGGAACTGAAAAAGTTTGATGTGTTTACCTTCTATGACCTGAAGGGAAAAGTGGTGGTTGAATTTACAGCGGGTGCCCCTTCCCTATCCCCCAATGTATTGGAAGGATTTTCTACCAGCACCGACCGCTATGAAGCGTATCAGGCTGATGGGGCTTTTATTAAAGCACTGAACCAATGTAAAGTGCACTGGAAAACTGGCGTACGTAAGGGCAAACCCGTTCGGGTCAGAATACCTTTGACCTTTCTGGTAGACGGGCAAAATATTTCATTACTGAATCAAACCTCTAATTAAACCGGATATGAATGCATTGTTCAATTACTTTTTAGAATCGGGAATCTGCCTGGCGGTGTTTTATCTGTTTTACTTCGCGGTGCTGCGGCAGCAACCTACTTTTGGCTACAACCGCGCTTACCTGTTACTCACTTCCCTGGCTTCCCTGATCATTCCGCTGTTGGAAATCCCTTTATATCCATCTTCCGCTACAGGCATATATGACCTTAATCCGGGATTTTCTATATTAATTTTAGGGGAAACCGGCGTGGAAACAACCGTTTCCCCTACCCCAACAGTTAATTGGTTACAGGTGCTGGTCGCCGTATACCTCACCGGCGTGAGCCTTACCCTGCTCGGGTTTCTGAAACAGCTTTACCAGATCAGACACATTATCAAAACCTATGAAAAAAAATATTCTCCGAAAGGGTACCGGGTGATACAAACCCAGGGCAAACTGCCGGTTTCTTCTTTCTTCAATACCCTGTTCTGGGACCCTACTTTAAACATTAGTGAGCAGCACAAACAACAGGTTCTCGCGCACGAAGAAGTGCACATCAGCCAGAAGCATAGCTTTGATGTGGTATATATGTCGCTGCTGAAAATCGTTTTCTGGTTCAACCCTTTTGTGTATCTCTATCACAAGGAGCTGACCGATGTGCATGAGTTTGCCGCCGATGCCGCCGTTACCCGGCAGAAAGACGCCAGCGACTACGCGAAAATATTGGTAAATCAGCTTTTCCAGCAGGCAGAGTTTTCTTTACTCAACCATTTTTATAAGTCATTAACCCTAAAACGTTTAACCATGATGAAACGCACCAGAAAAAAAATCTATACCTACCGGTTTCTGTTAGCCTTACCGCTATTCGCGCTTATGATTTTTGTTTTTTCCTGTCAGAAAGAAGAAGACCCTGTTGTGGGCGCCGAACAGATCGTGGAAACCTTTGCCACTACCCAGAATGAAATTGACGTGGTAAACGATCAGATCAACCAACTCATCAGCAAATACCCTGACTTTAACCTCAATCTTGACAAATTAGGTAATATCCGGTTGGGACAGATTACGATTGAAGCATATAAAAAAGCAATAGAAGGTGTGGATAACGAATCTGACAGGGAAAAGGTAGCCGGTTTGTTTATACAATTAAGAGACCTCAATCAGGAACTGAAAAGCAATGGTTTACAGGGTGCTGACGAAGTGTTTACGATAGTAGAAGAACAACCTGTGCCAGAAGAGGGCATGGAAGCCTTTTATCAATACATCCGACAGAATCTGAAGTATCCGGAAACGGCCCGGCAGCAGGGTATTGAAGGAAGGGTGTTTGTACAGTTTGTAGTAGAAAAGGATGGCGCTATTACCAATGTGCAGGTTATTAAAGGCATTGGTGAAGCATGCGATAATGAAGCCGTCCGGGTGATGCAAAACGCCACAGCCTGGAATCCCGGGTACCAGCGTGGCAGACCGGTGAAAGTAAGAATGGTACTGCCTATTTCCTTTAGCCTGGGCAGGGGCGTTACTTCCGAAACGGTATCAATAGATCCTACGAGCCAGATGAAGATTCAGTCTACAGAAAAAGAGGGTGTGGTATCTGGCAAAGTTCTGGACAATGACAACAATCCGCTGGCTGGCGTGAACATTATCGCCAAAGGAACTACCACGGGTACCGTATCGGATATGAATGGTAATTATGCGATCAGGTTACCGGTAGGTGCCAATACGTTGGTATTCTCTTTTACCGGGTTTAATTCCAAAGAAATCGCGGTTAAAAATCAGGTGGTCATCAATGAGGTACCTGAATAACCTTGTGCTAATCAACAAGCGCCTTTTTAATGCAGGGGTCAGGTCATAATTTCCGGCTACCCCTATAAATTTCAAAGCTATGATGAGTCAACTTTTAAATTACAGTGTAGAATCGGGCCTCTGTATGGCGGTATTCTATTTGTTTTACCTGCTGGTATTACGCCAACAGCCGGCTTTTGGGTATAACCGGGCTTACCTGATTATATCATCACTGCTGGCCCTGGTATTCCCACTGCTGGAAATTCCTATTTATGCCACCGCTTCACAGGGAATTTCAGGTGTGGGTAATGGCTTGTTCCTCATCATACTGCCTGAACTCACTTTAGGAGATGGTCAGGCAACGGAACCTGCTGCCAGCTGGCAGCTCATCGTGCTTACCATTTACCTCACGGGCGTAACATTTGCCCTGGTGCGATTCCTTCGCCAGCTATTCCTGATCCGAATGGTTATCAGAAAAAGTAAGAAGTACACCATGCAGCAGGGGTATGTGCTGATCCATACCGATGGAACGGTACCTACTTCCTCTTTTTTCCATTACCTGCTTTGGAACGACCGGCTGAACCTGAACGAACAGGACAAACATCATATCATTGCCCACGAAGAAATCCACATCCGGCACCGGCACAGTTACGATGTGATGTACATGGCTGTATTAAAAATATTGTTCTGGTTCAATCCTTTTGTGTATCTGTATTTCAAGGCACTCACCGATGTGCACGAATTTGCCGCCGATGCCGCCGTAATCAAATACAAGGATTACCAAACCTATTCAAAAATCTTGGTTAACCAATTATTTCAACAGGTTGAGTTTCCTTTGCTCAACCACTTTTACAAATCTCAAACTTTAAAACGATTAACAATGATGAAACGTAATAAAAATAAGTTCCTGCCCCTGAGAGCCCTATTGGCCCTTCCCGTATTTGCCCTGATGTTCTTTATTTTTTCCTGCCAGAAAGAAGAAGACACAATGATCCAATCCGAAGCATCGGTAAAAACCTATGAAAGCCTACAGACTGAAATTGAACAGCTTAATAATGAGATGCAGACCATTACCAGCCAGTACCCCGACTATAAGCTAGACTGGCAGTCTTTGAATAAAGTTGGGTACGATAACATCGGATTGACACATTACAAAGAGGCAATTACCGGTGTGGATAATTCCGGTGATAAAAACAAGCTGGCCCGTATCCATATGGAAATCAATAAACTGAATAAAGAAATGGTTACCCATGCTATGCCCGATACCGAAGGGATTTACACCGTGGTAGAAGATCAGCCTACTCCGGAAGGTGGGATGCAGGAATTTTATACGTATATCATGAAAAACCTGAAGTACCCCACACAAGCCAGACGGATGGGCATTGAAGGCAAAGTATTCGTACAATTTGTGGTGGATGTAGACGGTTCCATTACCGAAGTCAAAACGCTAAAAGGCATTGGTGCCGGCTGCGACGATGAAGCCGAACGGGTGCTAACAGGGGCAAAAGCCTGGATTCCGGGTATGCAGAAGGGGCTGCCGGTAAAGGTACGCATGGTATTACCCATTACCTTTGCTTTGAACAATGGCGACAACAGCAAGGCAATCGGCAGTGCTGATACAGGCAAAAAAACCATGGAATTGAAAGCCCTGCCCAAAGAAAGCACCCTGGCTGATATTTTCGTAGTCGGCCATACCAAATAATTGATGGACAGAGTTAGTTGCTGAAAAGTCCTGATAATATTTCCTTAAAGCAGGCCAGTATCGGTAAGATTATTTTTTTATAGAACTGATTTTCAATAAGTAACTGACCTTTCGCTTAAAGGTCAGTTACTAACATAATTCATTTCATCATTTGTCAGTATATCACCTGCAACCTGTATTTTGGTGGCATAGCAAGGAAAGTTCAAATATGTATATCTGATCAAATCTTTTTGAGAAAAATGATTAATCTCCCTTTTTACTGTTTTAATAGCATATTTATCTGTTTCTCGTAATTGGTCATAATAATTTATATTACTTTTAACAAGTACCCAATTTGAAGAACTTTGTGTTACTACAGACTTTACATTATTATATTTACTGAGTGTAAATAAATCTTGATTAGCCTGAAAAGAAAAGCATCCATATTTGTAGGGCACAAAGTCAAATGATTTTTTTTCTTGCTTTCTTGTTATAAGAAATAAAATTTTCTGGAGTTTGGTATAATTTAATTTTTCTCCAAATTCTTCAAGAATATCTAATATCAATTTTCTTCTATAAGTTAAAAACTGCTCTTGCGATTCCTTGTATGAAATAAAATTTAATCAATCCATAAGCTTTTTCCTCTTAAGCGCTTCAATATCCCGATGTAAATCGCCAATGGCCAGCATGAGGCGTTCAAAGGTAATGCTCATGTCTGGATGATTGAAACCGATATGGGCGTAATAGCCCCAGGCTTCCCGCACTTCGCGCAGGTGCATGGTGTAGGGCTGATAAATAGGATTGTCGGAAATAAGTGTCAGCGTGCCATCTTTGGATACAGTACTGCCAATTCTGATCCGCTTGTACACCAGCCCTTCCGTATCGGTAACCAGTACGTAGGGACGATTGTCTTTCATTTCGCGCCAGTCTTCCACATATTTCCCGATAATGACCGAGCCACTGGGCATGGGCAGCATGGAATCCCCTTCCAGTTCAAAAGCTCGATAGGTGCCGGTGGGCAAATGGGGTAGATTGAATTTAGGCAGTTCTTTGATAAATTCCGGATCGGCATATCCGTTCAGATAACCGGCTTTGGCTTTTTTGGGTACATACTCGATGTTTTCCTTATTGCTTTTGTCTACCGTAGTAGAAAGCACCCTGATGTTGCTGCTGCGGATGCTGCTCAGGTCTTTGTTTTTAATGGCTTCTTTGTCCAAACCTTTCAAGTCGTGTTTGACCAGCGCATCGATGCTAACCTCAAAATAATCGGACAACTGTGAGAGGATTTCTACATTGGGTTCAGTGGTACCCAGTTCGTAGCCGCTTAACGAAGACCGTTTTACTCCCAGTATCTCGGCTAATTTTTCCTGGGATAACTTCTGCCTGGTTCTCAGATATTTAATATTTTCTCCCAACATGTTTTTAATATTTTCTTGACTTTCTGATACACATCGTTTTTATTTGTCAAATTTATTGTCATACAATTGACGAATTTTTTGTCATAATTCCAAATTTTTTTTATGAATCGTTCCATTTTACATCTTGACCTGGATTCTTTTTTTGTATCGGTTGAGCGTCTTCAGAACACGGAACTGGTAGGAAAGCCTGTTCTGATTGGCGGACTTAGCGAAAGAGGCGTGGTGGCTTCCTGTAGTTATGAAGCCCGGCAGTTTGGCGTGCATGCTGCCATGCCCATGAAGCTGGCGAAACACCTATGCCCCGAAGCTACGGTTATAAAAGGCGATATGGACAACTACTCCAAATATTCGAAACAGGTTACTGAGGTGGTGCATGAACAGGTTCCTTTATACGAAAAAGCTTCTATCGACGAGTTTTATGCCGACCTCACCGGCATGGATCGCTTTTTTGGCTGCTATCAGCTTTCTAAGGCACTCAGGCAGAAAATTATTAAAGAGACCGGATTGCCCGTTTCCTTCGGATTATCGGTGAATAAGCTGGTTTCTAAGGTAAGCACCAACGAAGCAAAACCCAATGGCGAAAGGCAGATTGATGAAGGAATGGAAAAACAATTCCTGGCTCCCCTTTCCATTTCTAAAATCCCGATGATTGGTAAGAAAACATATCAGAAGCTATGTTATATGGGGGTGCGCAAAGTGGAAATACTCAGCCAGATTCCTACCGAACTGCTGGAACGGGAATTTGGTAAATATGGGATTGGTCTATGGAAAAAAGCCAATGCCATCGACAACAGTCCGGTAGTGCCTTATACTGAAAAAAAATCTATTTCTACCGAACGCACTTTTTCTGTCGATACCACCAATGTGGCGCAACTGAATGCTATCCTGGTGGGCATGACCGAAAAACTGGCCTACGACCTCAGAAAATCGCGGAAGTTAACGGCCTGTGTTACCGTCAAAATCCGGTATTCCGATTTCAATACCTTTAGTCAGCAGCAGCAAATTTCGTACACCAACACCGATCACGCACTGATAAATATTGTGCAGGAGCTGTTTAAAAAACTATACAACCGCCGCCTTCTGATCAGGCTGGTGGGAGTGAAATTCAGCCATTTGGTGCCAGGGAGCTATCAAACCAATCTTTTTGAAGATAGTGACAAGCTCATTAGTCTTTATCAGGCTATCGACATATTAAAGAACCGCTATGGTAATCAAATTATCAGCCGGGCCGTAACATTAAATCCCAAAGGCCATGTACCTAAGCTGCCACACATATTATAGCCTGCGGTATGGCGTGTTGTCGCCTGCACGACTGGTTGAGGCAGCCCGGGCCAAAGGAATAAAAACGCTGGTACTTACCGACATTAACAACACTTCCGGCGTGTTCGATTTTTATACTGCCTGCAAAAAAGAAAGCGTCCGCCCGGTGTTCGGTATTGACTTTCGGAATGAGCAAATGCTTTTGTATGTAGGCATTGCCAAAAATGAAGAGGGCTTCCGGGAAATGAATAAATTCCTGAGTTTTCATTCGCTGCGGGAAGCACCTATTCCGCCCCTGGCACCATGCTTTGAACAGGTTTACATTGTTTATCCACTACGCGATCGCCCTTACCAGCTATTACGAGAAAACGAATACATTGGCATCCGGCCTTCTCAGCTCAGCAGCCTTTACCGCTCTGATTTGCGGTATTTACAGGATAAACTGGTAATTTTTAGTCCGGTAACCTTTGCCGATCACGCGGCTTTCAGCTTACACAAGTTACTGCGGGCTATTGACAATAATACCCTGCTCAGCAAGCTTACGCATACCGACCTGGCCCATCCGGATGAAATACTGTACAGTCCGGAGGAGCTGGCAAAACTGTATGAGCGTTATCCGGATATGATCCGCAATACGGAAAAACTACTGGATAGCTGTGAGGCGATTGAATTTAATAATCAGCCCAAAAATCGACAAACATTTACCGGAAGCCGGTACGACGATAAATTGTTGCTGGAAAAGCTGGCCTGGGAAGGATTTGCCTACCGCTACGGCCCACAGGAAACCAAAGCCCGCGAACGCCTGGCACATGAACTGGTTGTAATTGATCAGTTGGGCTTTTCTTCCTATTTCCTTATTACCTGGGACATCATCCGGTATGGCCGGGCACGGGGTTTTTACCACGTAGGCCGTGGCAGCGGGGCCAATTCCATTGTTGCTTTTTGCATGCAGGTTACCGATGTGGACCCTATAGAACTAGGATTGTATTTCGAGCGCTTCATCAACCCAAAACGCACCTCACCACCTGATTTTGATATCGATTTTTCCTGGACTGAAAGAGATGAGGTTATCGATTATGTTTTCAAGCGATACGGATCGGAATTTACTGGTTTACTGGCTACCCACAATACTTTTCAGGGTCGGTCTACGATCCGTGAAATTGCCAAAGTTTTTGGTTTGCCCAAGCAGGATATCGACATCATGGCCAATGAGCCTGTCGCGGTACACAAACACCATGACCTGGCCGGTACTATTCGTGGTTGGGGAGCGGAACTAGAGAAATTTCCTAACTATATGAGCATTCATGCCGGCGGTATCCTGATTTCTGAGCGACCTATTTACTATTATACGCCTTTGCGGAAAATGCCCAAAGGTTTCCCGGTAGTTCATTTCGATATGCACACCGCAGAAGATATGGGCTTTCATAAATATGATATTCTGAGTCAGCGCGGGCTGGGGCATATTCGCGATGCGGTGGAAATTATTTCGGAAAATAAAGGCAAAAAAGTAGACATCCACCAGGTGCGTAAAATCATGCGCGACGAGCAGGTGAACAATTTGCTGAAAGCCGGAAAATGCATCGGTTGTTTTTACATAGAAAGTCCTGCCATGCGGGGTTTACTGCGCAAACTGCAATGTGATAATTATCCGCGATTAGTAGCCGCCAGTTCTATCATCCGCCCCGGTGTAGCCAAATCGGGCATGATGAAGGAATATATTTTTCGTACGCACCATCCCGATCAGTTTCAATTCATTCATGAGTCTTTCAGAGAACATCTGGGCGAAACCTATGGGGTGATGGTGTACCAGGAAGATGTGATCAAAATCAGCCATCATTTTGGCGGGCTGGACCTGAGCGATGCCGATGTACTGAGGCGACTGATGTCGGGAAAAAGGGCCAATTCGGAAGATGTGGGGCGGATCAGAGACACCTACTTTCAGAATTGTGCCCACAAAGGGTATTCATCTGAACTGGCGCAGGAGGTTTGGCGGCAGATAGAAAGTTTCAGCGGCTATTCGTTCTGCAAAGCCCATTCGGCCAGTTATGCCGTGGAATAGTATCAGAGCCTGTTTTTAAAGGCTTATTTCCCGCTGGAATTTATGGTAGCGGTCATCAATAATTTCGGTGGTTTTTACAATACCGAATATTATGTACACGAAGCCCGGATGTGGGGCGGCCGTATTCATGCGCCCTGCGTCAATTACAGTAACTACCTCACTACCATTTACAAAGATGATATTTACCTGGGCTTTATTCATCTGCATCAACTGGAAAAAAAAACAGGTACTGCCATTGAACTGGATAGGAATACAAATGGAATTTATAAAACGATGGAAGATTTTATCAGCCGCATCGATATTGGCAAAGAACAACTGGGAATTCTGATCCGGATTGGTGCTTTTCGCTTTACTGGAAAATCCAAGCAAACACTGATGTGGGAAAAAGGCGGTTTATTGCAACCGTCATCTGCCAGGCACCAGACCCAGAAAATATTTGAGCAGGAAAACAAGCAATTTCTGTTACCAGCCCTAACCAAAGCCCGACATGAGCAGACGTTTGATGAAATTGAATTGCTGGGTTTTCCACTCTCTTCGCCTTTTGATTTATTAAAAACCTCATACCGGGGCAATGCCACCGCGCACACACTGACCGGGAAGGTAGGGCAAACCGTGCGGATGGTAGGCTATTATGTGTGCCAGAAAAACCTGTTGACCAAAAAGCTTCAGCCGATGAGTTTTGGTACCTGGTTAGATCATGAAGGAAATTTTTTCGATACCGTTCATTTTCCAAAAAGTTTAGAAGATTTTCCCTTTACAGGCAAAGGTTGCTACCTCATTGAAGGTAAGGTAATGGAAGAATTCGGTTTCGCCACCATTCACGCGGAAAAGATGAAAAAGCTACCAATTGTGAGCGATTCGAGATACGATTGACAACAAATTTTTTAACATATGGAATGTTTCAGCATTATGAAAAGGAAAAATAAAGTTTTTATGGTAATGCCATTTTCTAATCCGGTAGCTTATAACGCCTATAACTACTGCATTAAGCAAGTGTGCAAAGATTTTAACCTGGAAATACGCAGGGCCGATGAAATATTTTCGACCCATCCCGTGTACAGCAACATCGTGCGGGAAATTCGCGATGCATCCATTATCATCGTCGATATTACTGACCGGAACCCGAATGTGTTTTATGAACTGGGCATGGCCCATTTGCTCAAGCAAAGCCATACCATTATTATTACGCAGGACGACTACAAAGATACCCCATTTGATATATCCCATTTCAGAATCATCAAATATGAAGACAGCATAGAAGGCAAAGAAAAACTGGAAAGTCAGTTGCGCAAAACCCTGGAAATTTTGCTTACCGATTATAAAACCCTGTATGCCGACCAGTTTGAACTGATTATGAAAGTGATGGTTTCGGCAAAAAAAATTCATCAGTTATATACCATTATGGGCATTAAGTACTATCCGAAGCCGGTGAAAAAAGATCTGCCTTTGTATGTAAAAGGTCGCTCGCCCTACCGGAAATCCACGGAATTTCATGGCATTTCCATAGAAGAGGAAACAGAAACATTTTTACGGCTGGAATACATAAAAAGCAAGAATAAACTGATCTTACTCACTGAAACCGGAAAGGCCTTTGTGGAATCACTGGAAGAAAAAAGCTTTATATGCGAAACTTTTCTGGATCAGATTTTTGCCGATACAGAGGAATAAGTACAGTGTAAACTAAGATTTCAAT
>JBGTIS010000277.1:0-42260 GCA_041745535.1 Cyclobacteriaceae bacterium
AGGCCAATCTCATCAGCTTGTGTTACAGATTGAACATACCATCAATGGTGAAACGATTGATTTAAACGGTAAGAGGTACCAAAATGCTGCCGGAAACCAATTCAGTATCGATAATCTTGCTTACTACATTAGCAATATTAAGTTAAGAAATACCCGAACCGGAAAGTTTTATCTGGAACCCGAAAGCTACCATTTGGTACGCCTTTCTGATACCAAAACTATTACTAAAGTTGATTTGCGGCACGTTCCTCCCGGAACTTATAACCAGATTGAATTTTCAATCGGGATTGACAATGATAAAAATACCGCTACCGACCAGGTAGGTGACCTTGATCCGGCGAATGAAATGGCCTGGAACTGGAAAACCGGATATAAATTCTTTTCCCTTACCGGACATTTTTATCCTGATAAGGGCGAAAACAAAGAAGGATTGGTGATGCATATTGGCTTTAATGAAAATTACCGTACCATCACCTTTACTTTACCCAAAGATGGTAAACCTGTATTAAATCTGGAAGATGGGGCGACTACCGAAATTACTATACTTGCGGATTTAATGAAGCTATTCAATAGCCCTAATCAGGTTGACATAAGTGAACAGACGACGATTATGGTGGGTGAAATAGCCACTGAAATTGCTGATAATTACCAGCAGTCTGTGTTTACCATTCAATCTATCGAATAGGAAATGATGGGCTGGAAAAAATTTTTGTGGATACCCTGTATTTGCGTTCTGTGTTCTGGTACAAACGAATTTCAGGATTCACCCCAGCAAGAGCTGTCGTTCCTGCCAATTCCCCTCAATCTGTCTGATTCATTCCCTGTTCCTGACCGCAATTCCATCACACCAGATGGTATAGAATTGGGTAGGATGCTTTTTTATGATCCCATTCTTTCCGGTTCCAATACCATTAGCTGTGCCACCTGTCACCAGCCTGAAAAGGCCTTCAGCGATGGCATGGATATTTCCTCCCGTGGCATGTCAGGAAATCCATTGGCACGGCATGTACCCGCCCTGATTAACCTGGTCTGGCAGCCGAATGGCTTTTTTTGGGACGGAGGCGTGGCCGATCTGGAATCGCTTTCGTTCGGACCCATTACCGATCCGGATGAAATGGGACAGAATCTGAAGGAGTTAATGATTGAACTTAATCAGCACGAAAAGTATCGTGAGATATTCAAAAAAGTTTTTGGCACCGACAGCGTTTCCTCGGCACTGGTAGGTAGGGCGTTGGCACAATTTCAAAGAACACTGATATCAGGCAACAGCCGGTACGACCGGTATATCCGCGATGAACCTGGTGGAAATTTTTCTGAACTGGAAAAACAAGGCCTGGTGATATTTGAAAGGAAATGTAGTGATTGCCACAGTTTTGGCAAGGGAAAATATGATTTTTTTACCGACTACCAGTTTCATAACAATGGTATTGATAAAGAGTTTCGGGGTGCGCTGGAAGGCGTATTTCAGGGAAGATTCCGCATTACCCGGGATTCCGCGGATATGGGAAAATTTAAAACGCCTACCCTGAGAAATATCACTGTTACGGCGCCCTATATGCACGATGGACGATTTACTACCCTTGAAGCGGTACTGTACCATTATTCATCCGGAATGGTTTATTCATCCACCCTGGATCCTTTATTTAAAAAAGCCGATGGTTTCCTGGCTATTTCAATAACGCCAGCGGAAAAGGCCGCAATCCTGGCTTTTTTACAAACCCTCACCGATAAAGAATTTTTAAACAGCAAAGCGCTGGCAAACCCCTTTCCGTAAAATAAAGGTTTTTTGATTTTAATCTTTAATTCTGTGTTTCAGTCGGTCTACCATTACCGCACCCACGATGATGGTACCGATAATGATTTCCTGTACATAATTGGGTACGCCCAGCATATTGCAGCCATTCCGCAACACGGCCATAATGAGCGCGCCAATGATAGAACCTACGGCCGATCCTTCGCCACCATTTAAGGAACCGCCACCAATTACCACCGCCGCGATAATATCCAGTTCCATACCATTGGCGGCGGTTGGATCACCCACAGTGAGGTTGCTGAACTGCATAATAGAGGAAATACCTACAAATACAGATCCGATGGTATAAATCCAGATCTTATTCAATTTGACATTAATGCCGCAAAGCCGTGCGGTTTCCTCATTAGATCCTATGGCAAAAACATGACGGCCAAAAACTGTATATTTAAGAATGATGGCCAGCAAAATGAGCAGAATGATGGCAATCCACACACCCGGGCCAAAAATCAGCCAATCCGGATCAGGATCCAGCATCATGAGTTTTCGTAATCCGTTGGAGGGAGCGGTAACCGTTTGTTCTTTTCCTATCCATTTGGCAACCCCGCGCGCGATCTGCATCATACCCAATGTAACAATAAAAGGTACCAGGTTAAACTTTGAAATAATTACACCAATTAACCAGCCACACAACGCACAGGCACCGATACCCCCTAATCCTGCCATCAAAGCTGTAAGTCCACCTACTTCTCCGTCAACCGGAACGCCTAAATTTAAAATGGTGGCAATCACTACCGTGCCCAGCGCGATTTGCGACCCCACACTCAGGTCGATGCCACCGGAAATAATAACGATGGTCATGCCCAGGGCTGCGATACCCACAATTACCGTTTGGGTTAAAATGGTTTTAATGTTATAAAAGGAATAAAAAGCAGCAGGACTGAAAATCATAAAAAGGATAAAAACGAAAATAAGTCCGATAAGTGGCCCAAACTGCAGCAGTAGTTTTTTAACATTCATGGGATCTGGTAATAATTAATTAGGGTTAATTTTTTTTGATTATATACTTCCAGAGGTGGCAAACATCATAATGTCTTCTTCCTTCCACTGGTCTACAGGTTTTACTGCCGACATTTTCCCACGGCTCATCACGGCGATGGAATCGCAAATACCCAATAATTCAGGCAGATACGAACTTACCACCACAATGGCTTTTCCTTCCGCCGCCAGGGTATGAATCAGCCTGTATATTTCAGCCTTGCTACCCACATCAATGCCACGGGTGGGTTCATCTAAGAACAGAATATCACTGTTATGATGCAGCAGGCGGGCCAAACACACTTTTTGCTGATTACCGCCGGAAAGGTCACTTACTGGCTGAGCGGCATTCCCGCATTTTACATTCAGCTTTTGGACCCAGTTATTGGCAGCTTCGAGTTCTCTTTTCAGATTTAGAATGCCATTTTTGCTATATCGTTTTAACGCTGAAAAGGTGATGTTTGAAGAAATCGATAAATTCAGGGCAAGGCCTTCTTCTTTTCGGTTTTCGCTCAGCAGGTCCAGACCCGATTTTAAGGCCAGATTCGGATTGAGGTAAACAGCTTTTATTTCCGGGTATCCATGAATTTTTACTTTCCCGTTTTCAATTTTTTCAAGTCCGAAAATAGTACGGATGGTTTCAGAGCGGCCTGCACCCACCAGGCCCGACAAACCTAAAATTTCTCCTCTTTTAAGAGAAAAGGAAACATGGTTTAGCAATCCGCTTTGGGAAAGGTCTTTCACTTCAAGCACTTCTTCGCCGATTTGGTGCGGTACATGCGGATACAATTCTTCTACGTTTCTGCCCACCATGTACTCAATAATTTTCGGAATGCTGGTATCCGGAATTTCACCCGAGGCTACGGTTTGCCCATCGCGAAGTACTGTATAACGGTCGCAAAGTTCTTTGGCTTCTTCCAGGAAATGGCTGATGTAGATTACTGAAATATTCCTTTCACGCAATCGCTTTATTACTTTAAACAATGCTCGAGTATCTTCCGATGTTAACGAACTGGTAGGCTCATCCATAATAACCAGCCTGGCATTCAGGAAAATAGCACGGGCAATTTCTACCAGTTGCTGCTTACCAATACTCAGTATACTTACTTTGGTATCCGGATCAATGCCATCCTGACCCAGCCAGTTCAGGGCTTCCATTACCTCGTTTCTTTTCCGTTGAATAAACCCAAATTTCGCTTCTTCGATGCCGAGGGTAATGTTTTCTTCTACGGTAAGGTGCATTGCCAGATTTAATTCCTGATATATCATGGCAATACCGGCTTCTCTGGCATCAAGCGGATTTTGGGGTTGGTAAGGCTGGCCGGCAAAATGCATTTCTCCGTGATCAGGCAAATGGGCACCACTTAGTACTTTCATCAGGGTGCTTTTTCCGGCTCCATTTTCACCAATCAGGGCATGTACTTCGCCCTCACGTACTTCCAGATCAACCCCTTGCAGGGCCTTGATGGCGCCGAATGATTTTCTGATGTCAGTGAGTTGAAGCAGGGTAGTTGGAGAGGCCACAATCATGTTATAGGTTAATAAACTAGGTTTAACTTAGTGGAATTATTCTTGTAACCATTTGGCTATGGGTGGATTAACCAGTTCCTGAATGTCGGCCTGATCTATATTTTCAGGCGTTACCATGGCGACACCAGTTTCCACTTTTTTCTCAAAACTTTCACCTTTAATTACACTAACCACAGTTTTTACACCCAAATACCCCATTTCGAAAGGGTTCTGTACGGCTAAGCCGTTTACTTCACCATCACGCAGTGCTTTTATAAGGGTTTCGCTGCTGTCGAAGCCCACCAACTTTACAGTTTTGGCCCTCCCTGCGGTTTCAAGGGCACGCAACATTCCGGTTGTGGACGATTCGTTGGAACAAAACACGCCATCTACCCCTTCAAACCGGTTTAATAAATTTTGTGAAGCCTGAAAAGCTTTTTCCATGGTGGCACCGGCAAACTGGTTGCTGGAAATCAGTTCAATATCCGGGTATTCTTTAATTTTGTCTAAAAAGCCTTGTTCCCGGTTGGTAGTGCTGGCAGAGCCTTCACTGTAACGTAATACGATCACTTTTCCTTTACCGTTGAGCACTTCGGCCATGCGTTCGGCGCAAAGCTTGCCACCTTCAATATTATTGGTCGCGATAAAACTCGCATATCCCTCTGTATTTAGATCGGAGTCGATAATAACTACAGGAATTTTACGATTGATGGCGGCCTGCACGGGAGGCACCAGACTGCGATCGTCAAGTGGCGCGAGCACGATTCCTGAAATATTTCGGCTTACAAAATTTTGCACTACCTGAATTTGCATTTGCCGGTCGTCTTCTTTCTGAGGGCCCTGCCATACAATTTCAACCCCCAGTTCCTGAGCGGCTTTTTCAGCACCGGCATGAATACCCTTCCAGAAAGAATGGGTTGTGCCTTTAGGAATTACCGCTATCTGCAATTTATCGGATGAATCGCCTTCATTATTGCCTGATCCGTCGCAGGAAACCAAACAAACCACCACCAGGCATGAGAAGATTAAGTTTAAGAAATATTTAGTTTTCATAATGTGTGTCTAGGGTCTAGTAAATTTTTAAATTAGGTAAGATAAATCCGTATATCAAAATTGTTTAAGGTATAAAATATGGCTTTATTTTATATTGCGGCTAAATCAGGAAATAGACCGGTCCAGGTGTGTATAACCACCATCTACATACAAATGCTGTCCGGTAATATGGGCAGCACGGGTAGAAAGCAGAAATAAAGTCATGTCGGCGATTTCCTCTGAGGTGGTCATCCGTTTCCCTAATGGAATTTTCTCAGTGATCTCTTTTAATTTTTTATCCGGATTATCAAATGTCTGTATCCATTTGTTATACAATGGGGTCATAACTTCAGCCGGCAGTATCGCGTTTACCCGGATGCCATATGGCAACAGTTCCACCGCCCATTCGCGGGTTAACCCCAATTGCGCGCTTTTAGCGGCTACATAACCCGAAGTATTGCCTTGCCCCGTAATCGCTGTTTTAGAGCTGATATTTACAATGGTGCCTTTGGTTTTAATTAAATGGGGCAGGGAAAAATGCGCCATGGCATAATAATGCGACAAATTTGTAAACAAGGAATTCATAAAGGCTTCTGTGTTGCCTTTCTCCAACCCAATGTTATCGTTTTTCCCCGCATTGTTAACCAAACCGTGGATTACGCCATATTTCTCTATAGTTTGGTCAACCACTTTTTCGCAATCAGCCTCATTGCTAAGCTCTGCTTCCACATACATACCTGAATGGCCTTTCTCCATCAGCGCCTGCAACAACTTTTGTCCTCTTTCTTTCCCTCTGTTTACAATTATCGGTATAGCTTCTTCTTCGGCTAATCGGCGAACAATCGCCTCTCCAATACCACTGGCACCTCCGGTAACTATAAATATTTTATCCTTTAACCGTAAATCCATAGAATCTTGATTAGGAGTATTTTTTAGCGGATTTTATTTGAATTTCAGCAGAGTGAAATAAAAATCTCAGCGTTTATTTTTAATAGGTTTCGTATATAGTATGTTATAAAACCAGAGAAGGGTCATAGGCTTTAGCAACCTGTTTAGAGCTTCCCAAGCCTTCAATTCCCAGTTCAACCACATCACCAGGTTTTAAAAACTGAGGTGGTTTGAAGCCCATTCCCACGCCCGCGGGCGTGCCGGTAGAAATGATGTCGCCCGGTAATAATGACATAAACTGGCTGATGTAGCTTACAAGGTAAGGTACGCCAAAAATCAGATTGGAGGTATTGCCGTCCTGCTTGATCTGGTCGTTCACTTTTAACCAGAGTTTCAGGTTGTTCACATCCTCGATTTCGTCTTTTGTAACCAGCCAGGGGCCTAGCGGCGCAAAAGTGTCGCAGCTTTTCCCTTTTACCCACTGGCCCGACCGTTCCAGTTGAAATTCCCGTTCGCTGTAATCGTTGTGCAACGCATAACCAGCTACATAATCCATCGCCTCCTCTTCACTTACATAAGAAGCTTTTTTACCAATCACAATGGCCAGTTCAACTTCCCAATCTGTTTTGACGCTATTTTTTGGAATGACCAGGTCGTCGTTAGGACCCACCAGCGATGAGGTGGCTTTGAAGAACAGGATGGGTTCTTTGGGGAGGGGCATGTTACTTTCTTCGGCATGGTCTTTATAATTCAACCCCACACAAATAATTTTTCCGGGCTTGGCAATCGGACTTCCCAGCCGCACCGGATTATTCAGGGTGGTAATGGCGGTCTGATTTTTTTCTAACCAGGTTTTTAATTCATTCAGTCCGTCTCCGGCAAAAAAAGCAGGGGTATAATCTACTCCAAAATTACTTACATCCACTAAATTGTTATTGCGTACAACTCCTGGTTTTTCGTTTCCTTTTTCTCCAAATCGGATTAATTTCATAATAATAAATTTTCAGCGGTATAGTTAATAAAAGTTTTAGGTATTTAAATGCACAAATCCACCATCGATGGCATAATTGGTACCGGTAATAAAGGCAGCCTCATCCGAACATAAAAACAAGGCCAGGGAAGCTACCTCTTCGGGTTTTCCCATGCGGCCAATCGGCTGGGTTTTTGAAAGCTTTTCAAACATTTCAGCTTCCTGACCCGGATAATTTTTTTGTAAAAATCCGTCTACAAACGGGGTATGAATCCGGGCGGGTGAAATACAATTGCAACGTATGTTTGCGCCGAGATAATCTTTAGCTACCGAATAAGTCATTAATAAGGTCGCCCCTTTGCTCATGGAATACGCAAAACGGTCGGGCAGGCCTACCATGGCTGCTACCGAAGCCATATTCAGGATAACACCCCCGCCCTGTTTTTTCATAAAAGGAATAGAGGCGTACATGCAATTGTAAACCCCTTTGATGTTAATTCGATAAATTCTGTCCAAATCTTCCTCCGTAGTATTTTCTAAATTCCCAACATGAGCCACACCTGCGTTATTAATCAGTACATCGATGCGCCCGTTTTTTTCATTAATTTTGGCAATAGTTGCCTGCACCATGCTTTGGTCTGCCACATCGCAGGCCATAACCTCAGCTTTGCCTCCGGCGGCTTCAATTTCGACCATGGTTTTCTCACCGGCTTCTTTATTCACTTCCAGGATAGAAACTGAGGCGCCCTGTTTCGCGAATAACAAGGAAATACTTCTGCCAATTCCGCTGCCACCGCCAGTAATTACTACTGACTTACCGGTAAAATCAAGTAAAGCCATTCAATCAGGTTTAGGTTATTCTCTGTACATACGAAGGTGTGCCTAATTTGCGCTGGCAAATTAAACCTGATACAGAGGTGCCAAATCTACTAATTATGTTTTTAATAATTAAAATTGAACCGGAAAAAAACTTAATTACGTTTTGGTTAAACCTGTCGCGATTTTTAATGGGGTAATTCAGAAATTTATAATTTGGTAAAAAGGGTAAGAAGCTTAATATCTCACGGAGATGAGAGCAGGAATTTGAGTTTAACAATTTGGTTTTCCATAGTGGTTTCTACCGTTTTTCTGTGTTTTTCCCAGGTTTTGGTGTTTCCCCGAAAATCTTCTTCCAGTGGCTTGTATTTGCCCGATTCAGGAACAAATTTTCCGTATCGGTTTCTGGCATACGGATTATATAAAAAATTGGTAAACGAATAAAATACTTTTCCATCCGAAACGTGAAAAGCAGCATCATAAAATATTTTTCCACTGATTTGCTGGGTAATTCTTTTGATATATACCGGAAATCCGAAGGCTTTTAACTCGACCAAATCAGTTGACGAATGCAGATCGTTAGTTGGCTCATAACCTGGAAGTTGCTTGGCAAATATTAGGATTTTGTCGTTGATTTGCCGGTGGGTAAGCGAATTGGTAGCAAGGGTATCGCAAAAACATATTTTACCTGCCGCATTTACAGGTAATTCGGTTTGCGCGAACAGTGGGTTTGCCGCACACGCCATTATTACGAATACAAAAAAAGTTTTAAAACAATTGTTCATATAAAAAAGGAGGTTTGCTTGGTAAACCTCCTTCAAAGTTAAGCTTTAAAACGCGAATACCGCAGCCACCAAAATCTGCGACGCTGCTTTGGTAGCCAGTCCGTCGTTGTCAACGAATATTTCGTCTGATCCGGAATCAATTCTGAATTCAGGAATAAAGGTTAACGGGCCAGATTTTATGTTGGCTGAAAGAGTAAAAGCGGCAACGCTGGTATCTTCTTCCCCAGCATCCCCTTTAAATTTAAAAGCTTCCCCTCTGAAACCCAATGAAACCGCATCAGTTAATCCGTACTGGGCATATAAAGCGGCACCATTAAATCCACCATCACCTTCGGCAGCGTCATAATTGGCCGCATTCAGTCCTAGATAAAATTCATCGGTAATCTGATAGCCGGTGGTCAGGTCGATTTCCGTTCCCGATGGATCGCCGGTCACAAAATTAACATACACATCCCAGCCCTCTACCGGAGCTACAAACAGTTGCGCGCCAAAGTCTTTACTTTTGGTTAGGTCGGTGTACACATTCCAGTCATTAAATAAGCCTACCATTAAGCTGAATCTGTCAGAAGGGGCATATTGTAATTTTACGCCGGCATTCTGAAAAGGCCCATTTGTAAATAAATAAGAAGTTGAGTAGTTGAAATTGCCCGTGGGAGAGATCACCTCATAACCCACAAATGTACCCATATAGCCGACTGAAAGGGTAAACTGATCGGTAAAAGCATAAGAAACATATAAATTCTGAATGTGAAAGCTGCCGGTTCCATCGCCGCCGTCGGGAATAGATTGGGCCTGTCCGCGCGGGCCAAAAGAAACATCACCCACAAAGCTAACTTTGTCAAATGACTGTTCCATAATTAAATTAACCATGCCAATTGAAAATGAATTCTGGTCATTGGCAAATGAAGTCCCAATGTTTTCCTCTCCGGAGAAATCGTATTTATAATAGGTATCTACCGAACCGGATATGGAAAGGCTGGATTCTTCCTCATCCTGGGCCTGTAGGTTAAACGCAAAAATTGAAAAGATCGCGATTAGTAAAATTTTTTTAATTTTCATAAGTGTTTAATTAAATGATTAAGTCTGTTTAATGGTTTAGAAATAAGTAAAAACTGTCTGGCTGGTAGGATTAATTCTGGCCGTTCGAAGGGCAATGCAAACCAGTTTGAAATCAATAGAAATCAAACAGAAGAGAAAGGATGAATCCCAATAAAATATGGTAGAAATTTCTTATTCATAAGGATAGTTTTAGGATAAGCATGATTGATAAAATAAAATTTGAAAGTTGAATTAAAAGGACAAATTTCAATTACGCAAAAAATCTAAGTAAAATATTTGCGTAAATGTTCTTGTTTTTTGGTAAAACGCGAAATAAAATAAGGTTGTTTCGATTTAATTATTAAGGAATACGATATATTATGGTGGTTTCGCGAATTAATTCGCGAAAACTGATGGTTAACCATACTTAAAAATAGAAGAATTATATTTTTTACTATAGAAAAAAGATGTGTTTATTTTATTATATATTATATTATAATAATATAATATTAATTTTGTGGGAATTATAATAAAAAATTTGGCTGAAAGTAACAATCGCCTACTTGGGGTGATTACCTGTCTAAAAAATCTAGAAAATATTCTTCTCTGGCCTTGCGAATCAGATCTTTCTTACTGCTTACTTCAAGCTTTTTCATTATATTAAACTGGTGCGATTCTATGGTGCGGACACTAAGCTGTAAAAAGTTGGCAATATCATTATTCAGGTAATCTTTTACAATCAGTTTTAAGATTTGCCGTTCACGTTTGGTGAGCAATAAATTGTTGAATTTTTTCAGCTTCAGTACTTTTTTAACATTATCCAGATAATTTTCTACCAATATGCCGGAAATGCTGCCACTATAATAGCGCTTCCCTTCATTAAGGGCATGTACGGCTATAATCAGTTCCTCCTTGGCAGTTTGTTTTAGTAAAAATCCCGCGGCTCCACATTCAATAGCTTTTATAATCATGGAATCCTGATACTGTTCAGTAAGAATTAGTGCTTTGGTTTTAGTTGAAGATTCAGTTAATCGCCGCACTACCTCAAGGCCTTTCAGTTTTTTTAAATGGATATCCAAAATGAGTACATCTGGCTGTGATGACCCTATTAACTCAAGCGCATAAGCACCGTTGGTGGCTTCACCAATCAGCTCAATGTCGGTGGAACTTTGTAATAAAGCTTTGATTTTATTTCTGATTTTTAATTGCTGATCCGCTAAAATAACCTTGATCATAATAGAATTGAGAACAAATTTTACCATTGATAAATGATAAATTAACATGATTCAAACTTGCCAAAATAACAAAACGTATGTTTTGCGAATGAATGAAAATTATTTAAATTTATTCTGTTTTATGTGTAAATAAATATTAAAAGAAGCACAAAATGTATAATTTACAGAATTTAATTTTATTTGATCGACTTAAATTTTAGCTGGAGTCTAGCCTTAAACTGCCTTCCTGAACGCGAATTACAGTCTATTTAAATTGAATACCGCTCTTTTAAATAGAATAGACGCGGTTATTTCAGTTTAAATTTTTCTTATATTAACAAACTTTTCCAGTTGTTTAGGTCAATTGAAAAATTACCTGAAAATTTTGAAACGTTGAAAGTTATGGAATTCAACGCGGCCAGCCATTACCTTAATTTACCTTACATCATAGCCTGATCGTATGAAATTAGATTGTGTCTACCTCCCGTTTTGTTTATCTGTTGTTTTATTTTGGCACCCTGCCACTAATGCCAGCGAAATTAAACCCGATCAAAGTCATAATTTCTTTCAAACCGCGAAACAGTGGGAGGAAAAAGCCGCATATGACAGCGCCATTCTGTACTATCAGAAAGCTTTCACAAATTTCAAATCGCTAAGGAATTGGAAACAGGCGGTGCTTTCTTTGGCCGCGCAGGGTAAGGTATATGTTGCTCTGGGAAATTCGGAAAAAGCCCTGGAACTACTGAATCAATCGCGGAAACTTGGGGGGCGGCATTTATCGTCCAGTGCGCTTGCGTTTGCCTTTGTTAACGAATGGACAGGCCTGCGGTGTGAACAGAACCTTCGGGATTTTCCAAAAGCGGAAACCTATTATGAAAAAGCGCTCAAAATTTTTGTGAATGCTTTGGGTAATCAAAATTTAGACGTTGCCCGCTGCTATAACAGGCTGGCGGGGGTTTACATCAGTATGAATGAGTTTGAAAAAGCCCGTCCATTGCTCAGCCAGTCAGAAGCAATAATTATTGAGATGGGAGGACCCCATCATGCTGAGCTTTTTGACCTTTATAGCAATTATGCCAATTTGTATAAAATGCACTTTGCCTACGATTCCTCCCTGTTGTACCTGGAACGGGCAGCGACTAACTGGTTGCAGAACCAACGACCGGTAGTACATCCCGCTTTTGCCGCAAACTGCCTGAGTGAGGGCCATATATACCGGCGGCAGGGAAATTATGAAAAGGCAGAGCAGTTCTACATGCAGGCCAAAGAAATTTACGAAAAAGTATTTACCAAAGACCACCACATCGGATCTGTTTATTCCAGTCTGGCTACTTTGTACCAGCAAAATATGGATTACGAGAAAAGTATTGATTTTAACCAGAAGGCTTTGCTCACTAATAGTAAAACGCTTGGGCGTTTGCATTTGAACAATGGAATTGTAAAAAATAATCTGGGGGTTTGTTACGCGCTCATGGAGCGCAATCAGGAGGCGATTGTTTATTACCAGGGCGCTCTGGCTATTTTTGAGAAAACGTTCGGGCCAAAACACTTGTATGTAGCCAACGTAAATGTAAACCTAGCACTGGCCTATATGAAACTTGATCAGCACGCCAAAGCACTTTCGCATATGTTAACTGGTGCCACCATAGAAGCGGAATTATTTGGTGAAGACAACCTTATTACCAATGAAGCCATGGTACAGGTAGGTGAAATTTACTGTTATCTGGGTGATTTTGAAAAGGCGGATCGATATTACCAAAAGGTGAAAGGTTTTGTAACGCGCACCAAACAGAAGGCCCTGGAAACCACTTCTATTTATCGCTCACTGGCTATTATAGATACTGAACAGGGCCGATTTATCGATGCGCTGGAAAACTGTAAACTTGGTCTGGAGGCTGCCGGAATAATCGATACCACGAATCACTCACTTCTGCTTCCTGAATTTCCCCAGGCATTTCCAAAAGATGCCGTTATTGATATGCTACGCGAGCGCAGCAAAGCCTTACAGCAAATATGCCAGCAACAGCCAGGCAATCAGGATTACCTGAAAGCAGCGATTGATAATGCTGAAAAGTTGGCCGATTTGTATAAAGGAGTTATCAGGGAAAACCAGCGAGAAGATGTGCAATTGTTACAAATTGGTAAAATGGTTGCCTTATATGAACAATCGGTGGGCAATGCCTTGCGATTGTTTCAGCTTTCCGGTGCCAAGCACTGGAAAGAAAAAGCCTTTTATTTAACTGAGGAAAGCAAAGCTATTTTGTTGTTGCAAAATCTTCAGGAAACCAAGGCCAGAGAATTCGCGGGCATTTCTGATTCCTTACTGGACCAGGAACAAAGCCTGAAAAAGCAAATATATCTGAACGAAAGTAAACTGGTTAATACAGATCCGGGCGATTCTTCCTATAATAAAAACCTGCGGGTATATTTGGAAGCCAAACAAAAGCATGCTGATTTTTTGTCGGCATTAGAAAAATATTATCCTGACTATTATCGGCTTAAATACTTCAGTCCTTTAGTAAAAATCGAGGATTTACAAAATATGTTAAGCCATAATCAGCATGCGCTTGTGGAATATATGGTTGGAGAAAAATTTGTGTACGCGTTTGTTTTAACCAAAACCGGACTCAGTACAGTCAGCATTCCCAACGACTCAACATTAGAGCAGGCCGCGAGGGCCATACGTCTGGGATTAATGGGAAAAAAATCTGATCAGTATACGGAAAATGCTTTTTTCCTGTATAAAAATCTTTTTTATCCCCTGAAAAAAATTCTGGATAAAGAGAAAATTAGTAGAATAACCCTGGTGCCCGACAGTTACCTGCATTTTTTACCTTTTGAAGCGCTTTTGAAGTCACGACCCAACGATGAACAGAATTATCGGAATTTCAATTATTTACTTTATGATTACCAGATTAGTTATGCTTTTTCTGCCAAACTGGCCCTTGAAGACGAAGAACGGATTACCCAACCCAACCGGGATCTGCTGTTAGGGTTCGCTCCTGATTTTTCTAATGTTTCTGGTCAGGGAACAGAAAATTATCATCATTTTATCCGCGATAATTATCAGGTACTGCAAGGCGCGAAAGCCGAATTACAGGAAATTGGTGATTTGCTCCAGGGCGATTGTTACTTTGAAAACCAGGCCACCGAATCAAATTTTAAAAAACTGGCCAACCGGTATAAAGTGATTCACCTGGCAACGCATGCTATTGTTGATGATGAAAACCCCCAGCAATCCAGATTAATCTTCAGTGCTGATAGTGCAGGTGAAGATGGTAACTTATATAGTTATGAACTGTATAACCTTCGGCTTAATGCCGACCTGGTAACCCTAAGTGCCTGCAATACCGGTTATGGTAAATTACAGAAGGGCGAAGGAATTATGAGCCTGGCCAGAGGATTTGCCTATTCAGGTTGCCCAAATATCGTAATGAGTTTATGGCCAGCCGAAGACAAGCAAACGGCTAAAATAATGGAAATATTTTACCTGAATCTGTCGGAAGGTATGGAAATAGACAAAGCCCTATGGATGGCAAAAAAATCCTACTTAGCTACCGCTAATCCGCTCACTGCCAGCCCCTTTTATTGGAGTAATTTTATTTACACAGGGAATTCACAGCCACTCGCGCTTTCGTTTTTCAATCGAGGCGAGCAATGGCTGGCGCTAATGGCCTTACTTATTCTTTTAAGCGCCCTGTATTTGCTGATCAGGAAACAAAAAAAGCAATCTCAGTATTATTAAAACAATGATAAACCGGTTACACCGACCCAACCTGAGTGGAACGATCCGTCTTTTGACACCGGCGCGTTAACGGGTAAACCTCTGGTAAAATAATTTATGTATTATTGAGTTTTTAGGTTAAATTTACTAAAAACAGTATTTGAGTAATAATACATATATTTTTTATTTTTTTCTTTGTTAAAAATCTTCTTTATTTGTTAACTTGATCACTACTTCTTAAAGATTGGGCCGGGTGTGGGTGTAAGCCTTACTTCGTATTTTTGTTATGAGTGGAATGAAAATACTTTAGGCAGTTCACCCGCACCCTTTATTGTATTCTTAAATCAATCCTTCCGGTTCAATCCCAATCGGTATAAAAAAAATAATAAAAAAATGGTCCTGACCAGGCAAGACCATTCTAAAATTTTGAGGGTAACAGTTACTTACAATACTATACCAAAACTGAAGGCATTCAGTTGTGGTCCTTTGCCAGTAACAAACAACTCGTTCAGGTCATAATTGGCAAAGAAATCAACGCCCCGGTAACCCATCTGAAATCGTAATCCATACCGCCAGTTGTTGAGGTAAAAGTTTTTCCGGTCTTTTTCCCGCTCCCGGTCACCATCGTCTTTGTATACAAATTTTGAATGGCTGCCAATCCGATAACCGGCATATCCGCCAAACCCAATTCTAAAACTGTCGCTGGATTTTTCCATAAAAGTGAACCGGTCACTATCCCTTCGTTTTCCAAAGTCCAACATAGGAACCAGGTTAAAATTAATGTAACTGGTTACCAGTTTGCTTTTAATGCTGTTCACCTCTGGCCCAACCCGGTAAAACTCTACAGCATTGTCGGTTTTGGTGAGGCGCACATCGTTATCGTCAAATTTAAAATTGTACCAGCTTAAGCCTGGTCCCCATTGTAGATAAAGGGGGCCGGCAATACGGTTTTTGTTTACCCAATTCAAAGCGATATTCCACGAACCCAATGGTTTTACCGCATACATGGCATTATTATCGTCAGGGAATTTCCCGTTTTCCAGATAATTGTTAATGCCTAAGTCTATGTTTAAAGAATAGGAGGTGCCGTTTTCGTTAAAATGCACAGCTTCCTGCCGATCGAAATCGCTATGGCTGTCGTAGTGGTAACTGGGGTGGTCACTGTTGGTATCCATATCATCCATTTTGTCTTCAAACTTTCTCATCCGGTGCTCAAACCGTTCCATTCTTTCTTCAAAGGTGAGGTTTTCGTCATTTTCTTCTTCAGAGTTGTTAGCGTCCTCTTTCAGGTATTTCTTTCCGGAAAGGTCTTTCATTTCTATATAAAAGGTGCCACTGTCGCCTTTCATGGTAATTTCCAGGTCCTGAATAATAGCATTCAGATCATATTCTGATAGTTTCTCAATTTCCTCTTTATTTTCAGTTACAATTAATAGCTGACTGTTGGAGCCAATTTTAATAATAACCGTATCGCCCTTTTGGGTATATCCCGGGCTGGCCATCGCCCACGGAGAAAGAAACAGGCCAATAATACATATATAAAGTTTCATGAGTTTAAAAGTTAAAGTGATTTAAAATGTAATATGAAATTTTGCAAATCAGATATTTATGAAATACACGCGCATCAAATACTTGTGACACATGTAAGGGTTACTGCCGAATAACATTTAAAGATTTATTTATCTCTCCCGATTTTATCAATGGCAGAGGCAATCAGATCGTTTTTGGCTTCCCGCAGTTCAGCCAGGCTCAGTTCACCATTTTTGATATCCTGTACCACTTCAAGAAAGCGGCTTTTTTTCTTTGGTTCCGGCTGTTCCTCCACTTCATGCGATTTATAAATCACAGTTACTGTTTCAAAAGAAGCCGCGGTTGCCGCGGAAGCCAATAATTCGGGGTCTTCTACAGGTAATTCCTGTAAATCGGGCGACTGACTGTCAAGTTTATCCGGTACACTTAGTTTTTCAACAGGTTCGGCTTTTGCCAGCGTTTGTGGGTCGGACTGAACGGTTTTATGTACAGGAATTTTTTTGGTTTTTCTTTGTGCGTCCTTTTGAATGGGCCGGTCAGACACAAGCCGCGCATCAGCGGCTTTTTGATCGTTTTCAGCCAAAGGCTGCGGCGGTTGAACTTCAGGTATAACGGTATCTTTTTCCTGAGAATTTTGTTTTTCCTGTGCTGAAGGAGCCTTTTCGGTTGAAGAAATTACTTCACCATTGGTAAGGTCTTCGGTATTATTATTCAACTGGATAATAAGGAACGTAGCCAAAAGTAAAATAATAATAGCCGCGGCAACTTTCAGCCAGGGAAAAGCCTTTTTAGAAGAATTTTTATTCAATTCCTCCACTACCCTATCCCAGGCCAGGGGCGAGGGCTCCGTTTTATGATTTTTTAATTTATCCGCGAATAGTTTCTCTATCTGATTCATCTTTCCTTTTCTTTAAAATTATCCTACCTGATTTTGGTTGTTCCGCTCACTATCAGCTATCATTTTTTGTAAATGTTTTTTGGCCCGGCTTAACTGCGATTTTGAAGTATTTTCAGAAACGCCCAGCATATCACCAATCTCCGCATGGCTGTATCCTTCAATGGCATACAGATTAAATACGGTGCGGTAACCAGCCGGCAATTGCTGCACCATGGCTAACAAATCCTCGGCTTCCAGGTGATCAGTATTTAAGTCAGAAACTGTACCCGATTTTTCAATTTCTACTTCTAGGTACATGGTTTTATTACTTCGTAAATACATGAGGGCTTCATTAACAACAATTCGTCTGATCCAACCGGCTATACTCCCTTTCGCCTCAAACTTTGAGATGTGCTGGAAAACCTTGGTAAACGATTTAATTAACACATCTTCGGCTTCCGCGCTTTCTTTGATATACCGCAAACAAACGGTGAACATTTCGCCCGAAAATCGTTCGTATAAATCGTACTGGGCTTTTCTGTCGTTCTTTATACAGCCCTGTACCAGATCCTCAAGTGATTTACTTCGTTGAATGATTAGTTTCATTTAAATTTCTGATCTTCATGCTTAAGATGTCGGCCAGGGGCCAAAGGTTG
Source organism: Cyclobacteriaceae bacterium (assembly GCA_041745535.1). Classification (GTDB taxonomy): domain Bacteria; phylum Bacteroidota; class Bacteroidia; order Cytophagales; family Cyclobacteriaceae; genus JBGTIS01. The sequence goes on from JBGTIS010000277.1 coordinate 17,828, forward strand.
CATGAAGAAAAAAAAATATTAAAAAAGATTATTTCCAGACCAGTGACCCTTAATTTTACCTGTTGTACCAATAAATTAGCAGGAAGATTAAAGTCGGAAGTCGGAAGAAAACTTCCGACGGCCAGCTTCTTTTTTCGATCGTATTACAACTAACTATATTGCTAAAATACTACGCAAATCATTAATAATAGCCAACACAATAAAATTATGATAGACCTGAGAAGCGATACCGTAACCAAACCTACGCCTTCCATGTTAGAAGCGATGATGCTCGCCGAAGTAGGCGACGATGTGTGGGGAGAAGATAAAACTACTCGTGGCCTGGAAGAAAAAACGGCTGCTTTGTTTGGTATGGAAGACGCTATTTACTGCCCTTCCGGCACTATGACCAACCAGATTGCCATCCGGATTCAAACCCAACCCCAGCAGGAAGTAATTTGCGATCGCCTTTCCCATATTTACAACTACGAAGGCGGTGGTATTGCTTACAATTCGCTGGCTTCGGTGCGGTTGCTGCATGGCGATCGGGGGCGTTTTACAGCCGATGAGGTAGCGGATAATATTAATTCACCTGATGTGCATTTTGCCCAAACAGCTTTGGTTTGCCTCGAAAATACGGTGAACAAGGGGGGAGGAGCCTGTTACGATTTCCAGGAAATAAAAGCCATTCATGAAGTTTGCGAAAACCATGCGTTGAACCTGCACCTGGATGGCGCCCGAATTTTTAACGCTTTGGTGGAAACCCAGGAAAGTCCGGCAGATTATGGCCAATACTTCGATACCATTTCTGTTTGCTTTTCAAAAGGATTGGGTGCGCCGGTAGGTTCTGTATTACTGGGGAGTAAAAAACTGATCGCCAAAGCCCGAGCCGTAAGAAAGGTATTGGGCGGGGGTATGCGGCAGTCGGGTTATTTGTCGGCGGCCTGCGGCTATGCGCTCGATCATCATATTGACCGGTTGAAAGAAGACCACGCCCGGGCGAAAAAACTAAGCGAGGCGATCAGCCGGCAACCGTATGTGGCTTCGGTGTTACCGGTAGCTACCAACATTGTAATTTTTTCGTTGCAAGGCATCAGCGTTCAGCGATTTGTCGAAACCCTGGCGGCATCCGGGATCAAAGTAGCCGGATTTGGCAAAAAAGAAATAAGAATGGTTACCCACCTTGATTTTACCGAAGCCATGCTATCCGAAACACTCGAAGTTTTAAACCAGATCAATACCGCATAGGTTACTGATTAAGAATTATCGATTTCAATTTTAATATTTTCGTGCTCAATGGGCAGTTTCTACAGATTCTTCTTCATTTTTGTTTTATTATTTATCAGCTATAATGCCTATAATAATCTGGTTCCTGGAGTTTTAATAAAATTTTAAAGGTACTGGAAACCGATACCCAGCCCCACAAACCACACTTAGATGAAAAATATTTTCATCGCATCCTGGTAGATAACCTTCTGGAAATTGGATTAAATTGGAACATTAAAACTTAATCAATTCAATTTTGTTATCGATTTCAGAAAGATATGGCTTCTTTTTAAATCAATTTTTAAAAACAATAAAAATTCAAAACTATTTTAAACTTTTTACAACAGTACATCATGAAAAAACCCAATTTTACTTTTTTAAAGCCGGGTTTAAACATAGATTTATTTCTATGTTACAAAACCTGGGCATTATGGATGTGTCTGCTTTTCCCCGCTTTGGCTTTCAGTCAGCAGAACCCTGTATCAGGAAAAGTAACCTCAGGAGCGGATAACAGTGAGTTGCCCGGAGTAAATGTGCTTATCAAAGGCACCAGCAGTGGTACCGTCACCGATCTGGAAGGGAATTACAGAATCAATGCTGCCGGAACCGATACGTTGGTATTCTCTTATATAGGCTACCGATCACAAGAAGTTCCCGTAAATAATCAGGCTACCATTAACCTGTCTTTGGCCGAAGATATAGAAACTTTGGGTGAGGTAGTAGTGATAGGTTATGGTATCCAGCGAAAAAGCGACCTTACCGGCTCGGTAAGCAGCTTAAAATCGGAGGAAATCACGAAAATAGGTGCCGCCAACCCTTCCGAAGCCCTGCAGGGTAAAGTAGGCGGTGTGAATGTGGTAACCTCTGGTGTACCGGGACAGGCCCCCAGCGTAAAGATCAGAGGCGTAGGTACCTTAGGCAATAGCAATCCGCTGTATGTGGTAGATGGCGTATTTCTGGATAACATCAATTTCCTTAACAGCAACGATATCCAGAGCATGGAAGTATTGAAAGATGCTTCCGCTACGGCTATTTATGGTTCAAGAGGAGCGAACGGGGTCATCATTATTACCACCAAAAAAGGAGAGAGCGAAGAACCTTCTTTTAGTTTTAATATGTATGAAGGCGTACAAAGGGTTATCGACAATAATTTTGAAATGGTAAACGCCAAGCAGTACGCCCAACTCATTAACGAAGGTTTGCGCAACGACGGTTCCCCTGAAATTTATAACCCGGATACCATCGGGGTGGGTACCAACTGGTTTGACGAAATTTACAGAATAGCGCCCATGCGCGATTATCAGCTGTCTTTCAACCAGAAAACTGACAAAGCCAGCTATTTTGTTAGCGCCGGTTACTTTAAACAGGATGGCGTACTGAAAAAATCTGATTTTGAGCGCTATACCATCCGATTGAATAACAGTTATAATTTATCCGATTTCATTACCATTGGCCATAACCTGTCCGGTTCCTGGCACAACCAGGCCAATCCAAATAATGGTGCCCTGCAACATGCTTACCGGATCAGCCCGATTGTACCGGTTCGGTTGCCGAATGGTGATTTCGCTCCTTCTGGTAATGCCGGTGCGGGCAACCCCATTGCTGGTATCAATTATTTTAACAACGAAACCGAAGGGCAGCGGGTAGTAGGTAACGCTTTTGCCGACATCAACTTTCTGGAAGGATTTACCTTCAGAACCAGTATTGGTATTGACCTGCAAAACAACCAGACCCGGATTTTTAATCCTGCTTATTTTGTATCTCCTTCGCAGCGCAATGATGTGAATAATATTGAGAAAAGCTGGGAAAGATTCAATAACTGGCTGTGGGAAAATACCCTTACTTACGACAAAACGGTAGGCAACCATTATTTCAACATTCTGGCAGGGATTACCTCTCAGCGAAATGCTTATGAGCGGCTGGGTGGTAAAAGAAATAACATCGCGTCTGAAAACCCTGACCTATGGTACCTGAATGCCGGCGAAACGGAAGGGTCCACTAATTTTAATAATGCCTATGCCTCCACCATTGCTTCGTATTTATTCAGGGCTAACTATACCCTGATGGATCGTTACTTATTTACTGGAACATTCCGGGCCGATGGTTCGTCTAAGTTCCCGCCGGGTAGGCGATGGGGTTATTTTCCCTCACTGGCTGTAGGTTGGAATATTGGCCGTGAACCGTTTCTGGCGGATGCCAACTGGTTGGATAACCTGAAAATTCGCGCCAGCTGGGGACAAGTGGGTAATCAGAACATCAGAGATTATCAGTATTATGCCAACGCGCAAACTGGTATCGCCTATGATGCTATTTTTAATGGTCAGATTCAGCCGGGTAGTACCATTACCGAGTTAAGCAACGCTAATATTACCTGGGAAACCGCTACCCAAACCGATGTGGGATTGGAACTGGGATTGCTGGGTGGCGCATTGAACCTGGAAGTGGATTATTACCAAAGAGAAACTGATGATATTCTGATTACAGTAGATATTCCTGGTTCCGTCGGCTTAAGTCCTACCGATGCCAATGTGGGTTCCGTACTCAATCGGGGTTTTGATTTTTCTGCTGGTTATAACAAATCCTTCGGTGACTTTGGATTTAACGTAAACCTGGTGGGAACTACAATTTATAACGAAGTGCTGGATTTGGGAGGAAGAGACGAAATAGTAGGGGGCAATATAGGTGCTGGAAACAGCGTTTCACGGGCTAGAGTAGGGCAACCGATTGGTTATTTTTACGGCTACAACGCTATTGGTGTATTTCAGGACCAGCAGGAGGTTGATAATTTACCTGAACAACCTAACGCGGTACCGGGCGACCTGATATTTCAAGATAACAACGGCACCGACGAGAATGGAAATCTTACCGGAAGTCCTGATGGCGTAATTGATGCCGCCGACCGTACCTTCCTGGGCTCATCTATCCCTAAATTTACTGCCGGTCTGAACCTGGGTTTTAATTACGGAAATTTTGATTTGTCCATCGACCTGAACGGCATGTTCGGCCATAAGCTGTACAACGCGAAAAGGCAGGAACGGTATTCCGGGCTGGATAATTTCGATTCTGAATTTCTGGACCGATGGACGGGCGAAGGTACCAGCAATACCAATCCAAGAACTACCCTGGGTGCCGGACAGAACTTTAACATTTCTACCAGATTTATTGAAAATGGCGACTTCGTTAAAGTGAGAAATATTCAGTTAGGCTACAATTTCCCTCAAGTTGTGGTGGAACGATTATTTATTCAGAATTTGCGGATTTATGTGAGTGGCAACAACCTGAAATATTTCACCAAATACAATGGTTTTACCCCGGAAGTGGAAAGCACCGCATTATATGGTGATGCCAGCAACTCTACCCAGAGTATTTTGGGTACTGGTATTGACAGAACCGTATATCCTGTTACCTCTGTGTACAAAATCGGACTGAACGTTACTTTTTAAATTCCTTAACAATTAAGAAGAATGAAAAATTTTAAATATATAAATACACTAATGCTGGCAGGCGTGCTGATGTTTACCCATACTTCCTGCTCCGAAGATTTTCTGAATGAGCAACCATTGGGTACACCTTCGTCGGCCACGCTTTTTGCTGATGAGGCTGGCGCCGTCAGGGCTACCAACGGACTGTATTCGCACCTGCGCAATTGGGACGTAGTGGGTTTCCCGTATTTTGGTATAGAAGAATTACCCTCCGATGATGCTGATGTAGGAAGCACACCCGGCGATGGTAGTTTTCCCAGACTTGAGCTGATTAATACTTTTACCTATGATCCCAGTACGGGTGAATTAGATGGTTACTGGACGGGTGCTTATCGGGGGGTGAACCGTTGCAACCAGGTAATTGATAATGTGCCTGCCATTGAAATGGACGAAACGTTGAAAGCCAGATTGTTGGGAGAAGCCCGGTTTCTCAGAGCTTTCTATTATTTCAACCTGGTGCGTGCTTTTGGCGAGGTGCCGCTGATCCAGCAGGCGTATACCGATCCGGAAACGGCCAGAGAAGGTGTCGCCAAATCTTCGGAAGCTGATATTTATGCTTTTATTATTGAAGATTTAAACGCGGCGGTAGCGGCACTTCCCCTGAAAAGTGAATATGCGCCTTCCGAACTGGGAAGGGCTACCAAAGGAGCTGCTCAGAGTATGCTGGCCAAAGTATACCTGTTTATGCAGGATAACGAGAATGCCATGAGCAATGCCCTTGCCGTAATTCAATCCAACGAATACAGTTTGAATCCCGACTACCGGGCTATGTTCCTGCCCGATATGGAAAATGGACCAGAATCTATATTCGAGTCACAGATTATCGAACGGGAAGACCGGGCCATTAGCAATGAATATACCAAATGGCAGGGCGTACGGGGGCAATTTGGCTGGGGATTTAACAGCCCTACCGAAAATTTAGCCAATGCGTTTGAACCCGGCGATCCCAGGCTCAAAGCTACTATCTTTTTCAGTGGCGATACCCTGGAAGGCGCCTCAGAGCCTTATTTTCTACCTGTAGATCAGGGCGCTCAACCCAGAGCCAATAAGAAAACCATGATTCCGGTAGATATGCAGCCGGCAGGATACCCTGAGAATTCGCCTACCAACCGGATTCTGCTGCGGTATGCCGATATTTTGCTGGTGTATGCGGAAGCCGCCAATGAAATGGGCCAGCCAGCCGAAGCCTTAAAATATGTAAATATGGTTCGTGCCCGGGCACGAGGTGGCGATATGACCGTTCTTCCTGATATCACCACGATGGACCAAACCGCGCTACGGGAAGCCATCTGGCATGAACGCCGGGTAGAACTGGCCATGGAAGGTCACCGGTTTTTTGACCTGATCCGAGAGGATGATGTGGAACCCGGAAGAGCAGAAGCTGTTTTTCACGCATTGGGAAAAACTAACTTCAATATAGCGCAACATGCTACTTTCCCTGTTCCACAAACTCAGATAGATGTTTCTGGCGGCGTACTGAAACAGGACGCTAACTGGTAAGTATAACAGTAGTCAGGGTACTTCCGAAGTACCCTGACTACTACAAAAAGGACTTGGGTCGTGTTTTATACCTATTCACTCATTTAAAAAGTACTTGTGTTGTCTTTTTACCGCTTTCATTCCGCTATAATGAACTCACTGGCTTTAAGGAAGACGTCGGTCGCCCAAAACACGACTGGGGCTACCTCAAAAGAGGCTCATGACCTTCATAATGTACCGAAGCCATCTTTTTATATACTAGTCGGTGCTTTTTGTACCCGGCAGGGCCTTTACCTTACTGACGCGCATAAAAAAGAAAACCGGAGAACGGAAGACGAGAACCAGTACTTATCTCTGATTTCCGACTTCTGTTATCCGGCCTTCGTGTTTGTTACCGACTTATTCCGAAGTATTCGTTTTGCTGTTGCGACGGCCATTGAACGCGAACCGCTTCTTAAGATCTTCGTAAATGGGCTTGGCGCCAGGTGCGTTTACCCTGGTAGCGCCTTTGATGGCGTGATAATAAGCAAGAGATGCCACATATGCCTCACTGCCAGTCAGCATAATGGTATCGTTAAGCCCGCTGGTAATTCGCTGGGCTTCACGCGCCACATCTGTGAGATCCTGAGCGGCATGAAAATCCAGACTCATTTCTTTCGCGTCCAGGTATCCTGGGTTCAGTTCAGGCTTATTTTCCATATAACTCAGCGTTTTTTCCACAAACGGAACGGTTTTATCGCTCATTTTGGGAAGTTCTTTTCTTTCCTCAGGGGTAAGGGCAACCAGGTATGGCTTCAGGATTTCATAGGCCTCCCGCAATTTTGCCTTCGCGCTATCCAGTTCCTTTTTAGAAACCTGGATAGAAATCACATTGTTCGTACTTTGCATTCGTATGAATTTAGTTAAAAATAAAGGAACAAAAATGAATGCTTCAGATTAGAATGTAAACCACGAAGTGGGAAGAAACTTACAGGAATAAGAAAAAAGGCATAATTCGATATTCTCATTTACCATAATGAATGGAAGAAGTTGGAAAAAAACTTCCCATTTCATTCAAGTAGAAACAAAAAAACATGCAACCTAAAAACACCATAATTTCCTTCTTATATTGCTTCCTGATTTTGATCTGCACGCAATGTGCCCAAAAACAGCAGGATGCTCAAACCTCCAATGAGGCGCGACAACCCGATACCCTATCCGATGAAGCCCTGATGGATACGTTACAGTACGCTACTTTCCAGTATTTTTGGGAAGGGGCAGAACCCACTTCCGGCATGGCCCGGGAAAGAATTCATATGGACAATATATATCCGCAAAACGACCAGAATGTGATTACTCTGGGCGGTTCCGGCTTTGGGGTAATGGTCATCCTGGTAGGCATTGAAAGAAATTTTATCACCCGGCAACAAGGGTTTGAACGGCTTAATAAAATAGTGGATTACCTGGCCAAAGCCGACCGCTTTCATGGTGCCTGGCCCCATTGGCTGAATGGGGAAACAGGCAAAGTGAAACCCTTTAGTAAAAAAGACGACGGCGGCGATCTGGTGGAAACCGCTTTCATGATTCAGGGACTTTTAACCGTGCGGCAATATTTCGCGCAAGGCAGTGAAGAAGAAAAACAGTTGGCCGCTAAAATTAATACCTTGTGGCATGAAGTGGAATGGGACTGGTATACCAAAGGTGGTGAAAACGTACTTTACTGGCACTGGTCGCCCAACTATGGTTGGGAAATGAACTTTCCGGTAGGGGGTTATAACGAATGCCTGATTATGTACGTACTGGCTGCTGCTTCTCCCACGCATAGCATCGCGCCTGCCGTGTACCATGAAGGATGGGCCCGCAAGGGTGCCCTCAAAACCGATCGGAAATACCTGGGTTATGAGGTGGTGCTCGATCATTTTGAGCATGATGACGCGCCTGTGGGTCCGCTATTCTGGGCGCATTATTCTTATCTGGGGCTCGATCCACGCAACCTCAGCGACCAGTATGCCAATTACTGGAAGCTCAATCAGAACCACGCGCTGATCCACTATACCTATTGCGTCGAAAACCCGGAAAACCATGAAGGCTATGGAGAAAATTGCTGGGGCCTTACTTCCAGCTATTCTATAGAGGGTTATGCCGGGCATCGTCCGGGTATGGATTTGGGGGTAATCTCACCCACTGCCGCACTGTCTTCATTTCCCTATACACCGGAAAAAAGCATGGAAATGCTACGGTTTCTGTACCAGGAAGCAGATAGCCTGATAGGAAAATACGGCCCTTACGATGCTTTTAGCCTTGAATCTGACTGGTACTTGCCACGGTACCTGGCCATTGATCAGGGACCTATCCCGGTTATGATTGAGAATCACCGTACGGGTCGGTTATGGGAGCTGTTTATGTCAAGCCCAGAGGTAAAAGAAGGGCTGACCAAACTGGGATTTACCAGTATGTAAAATTATTCTATAAATTGGTACTATGAACCAACAGGTTAAACACCACTTAAGAATTGTTTCTTTAATCTGTTTCATTCCTTTCTCCAAGGTTTGTGTCCTCACAAACCTTAAGTTTGGAGTTAGGTACAGCCTTAGTTCAATCCTGATGTTCTTTTTCCTTTATGCTATTCCAGGCACAGCCCAGGATACTTACTACCAGCATTTTATTTTTGATAATAGCCTTTCCGATACGGCTTACTACTACAGCGGCAGCCCAGACTCGGTTTCTCAGAATTTAAACCTGCATCATCATAAAATACCTGTTTCAGAAAAGCGATTTAAAAGTCCGCCCAATGCCTTATTCTTTTCAGTAGAAGATAACGCGGCGGATTGGCAGGCTGAAATTCTGGTAAATTTCTGGAGAAACCGGCCTATCTCCTTTCAGGGAAACACACTTTCTTTCTGGATTTTTTCAGCACAAAATCTTTCCGGTTCACCTCTTTTCTCAGTCCAGATTGTAGATCAGACTGGGAAAAAGTCGAACCCGGCGACTGTTACGGTAGGCAGTAAAAATTCTGAAACATCGAAGTGGCATCCGGTCAGGATTCCACTATCTGAATTTAAAAACGCTGATCCATTTACCATTTCAAAACTGGTGCTGACCGGACAAAAAACCGGATCAGGTTCGCTCAGTTTTTATCTGGATGATATTAAAATTGATGCGGCCACTGAAAATGCTCAGCCTCCGGCGGTTCCGGCCAACCTGAAAGCAAGTGGATATGCTGCCCATATTGACCTGGTTTGGGAACCCAATACCGATAATGACCTCCAATCTTATCTGATTTACCGATCGTTGGATGGAAAGAATTTTGAACCCATTGGCATACAGACTTCTTTCTATCACCGGTTTACCGACTTTATTGGTGCCAGGAACCAGGAAGTGTATTACCGGATTACCGCTCTTGACAAAAATTATAATGAGTCGGCGCCTACAGCACCTGTTGCTGCTGCTACCATTAAAATGACCGATGAGGAATTATTAACCATGGTGCAGGAAGCCACTTTCCGCTATTACTGGGAAGGAGCACATCCGAATGCCGGATTGGCCCTGGAAAATATGCCGGCCGATCCGAATCTGGTGGCCATCGGGGCTGGTGGCTTTGGAATCATGGCTATCTTGGCGGGTATAGAAAGAAAGTTTATTACCCGAGAACAAGGAACTGAACGCATCACCACCATTATAAAGTTCCTTGAGAAAGCGGATCGCTTTCATGGGGTATGGCCTCATTTTCTGGATGGCAATACCGGTAAAACCATCGCCCTTTTCGGAAAATACGACAATGGGGGTGACCTGGTGGAAACCGCTTTTCTCGTGCAGGGTTTACTAGCCGCCCGGCAGTATTTTGATCAGGATAATCCTGCCGAAAACTTTATCAGGCAGCATGTTACTGCCCTTTGGGAATCGGTAGCGTGGGACTGGTACCGGAAAACACCGGATAGTGAATATCTGTACTGGCACTGGTCGCCGGAATATGAATGGCATATCAACCACAAACTGATCGGATGGAACGAAACCATGATAGTGTACCTGCTGGCCATCGCGTCACCCACCCATCCGGTGCCGGCCGCTCTGTATTATTCGGGCTGGGCCAGCCAGTCGGAAGAAGCCCGGGCATACCGCAGTAATTGGGGGAAAACTGACGACGGCAGCCAGTATGCCAATAGGAACACGTATTACGGTAAAAAACTGGAGGTAGGTGTGAGCAATGGTGGTCCGCTGTTTTTTATTCATTATGCTTATCTGGGTTTTGATCCCAGAAATAAAAGAGACCGGTACACCAATTATTTCGATAATAATCGAACCATCGCGCTGATCAACCAGGCATATTGTAAAGAAAATCCAGGCAATTACCAGGGCTACAGTGAAGCAGGGTGGGGACTAACCGCCAGCGACGATCCCTGGGGTTATAAAGCCCATGAACCGGTTTTAAGAATGGACAATGGTACACTAACCCCTACCGGAGCCATCGCCTCATTTCCTTATACCCCCGAGCCCTCTATGAAAGCACTGAAATATTTTTATTATAACCTGGGTGATAAAGTCTGGGGAATTTATGGTTTTATCGATGCTTTTAACCTGACCCAAAACTGGTTTTCACCCATATATATGGGCCTGAATCAGGCACCTATGACAGTGATGATAGAAAACTACAGGACTGGTCTGATCTGGAACAATTTTATGAAGAACCCGGAAATAACCCAGGCACTAAAAAACATTGGTTTTCAAAATGAATAAATACTTCTACGATTGTAAAATATAATAACCATGAACCCCATAAAATACATATTTTTCCTCACATCCTTCGCCCTACTCTTCATTTTTGACGGAAATTCCCAGGGGTTGCCGGAATTACCCGCAACTGCCAACAAAATGATTGATTCGCTGATTGAACAAATGAACCTGGAAGAAAAGGCAGGGCAGCTGACTTTATTTACCAGCGATATTGACGTAACCGGGCCTACCATGCGCGATAATTACAAGGAAGACATTCTAAAAGGCAGGGTAGGGGCCATATTCAATGCCTATGGCGCTGATTATACCCGAAATTTGCAAAAAATGGCCATAGAGGAAACTAGGTTGGGTATTCCATTGCTTTTAGGCTATGATGTAATTCATGGTCATCAAACCATTTTTCCCATACCGTTGGGCGAATCCTGTAGTTGGGATTTGGCGGCCATGGAAAAATCAGCCCGGATTGCCGCCGTGGAAGCCTCGGCACAAGGGTTACACTGGACTTATGCGCCTATGGTAGACATCGCCCGCGATCCCCGTTGGGGCAGGGTAGCGGAAGGTGCCGGTGAAGATACTTATTTAGGAACTTTAATAGCCAAAGCCAGGGTAAAAGGTTTTCAGGGCGATAACCTGAACGCTCCCAATACCATACTGGCCTGTACCAAACATTTTGCCGCTTATGGCGCAGCCCTGGCCGGAAGAGATTATAATACGGTGGACATGTCGGACCGGGTACTGCGGGAAGTGTATTTGCCTCCTTTTAAAGCTACGGTGGATGCCGGGGTAGCTACCTTTATGACTTCATTTAACGACCTGAATGGCGTGCCTGCTACGGGCAACCATTATTTGCTGACAGACATTCTGCGCGATGAATGGGGGTTTAAAGGTTTTGTAGTTACAGATTATACTTCTATCAACGAAATGGTGGCACATGGTTTTGTTGCCAATAACAAAGAAGCAGGTTTGGAGGCCATTAATGCTGGCGTGGATATGGACATGCAGGGAGCCGTTTTTTATGATCACCTGGTGGCTTTGGTAAAAGAAGGAAAAGTTACAGAAGACAGATTAAATGAGGCCGTCCGTTACGTTTTGGAAGCCAAATACCGCCTCGGATTATTTAATGACCCGTATCGGTATTGCAGCACAGAAAGAGAAGAAACCAACATACTTTCCGCTGAACATCGTGCCGCGGCCCGGGATATTGCCAGAAAGTCGATGGTGTTATTGAAAAATGAAAACCAGGTACTCCCCTTAAAGAAAAACGCGGGAACCATTGCCGTAATCGGACCGCTGGCCGACAACAAGAAAGAAATGATAGGTTCCTGGTCAGCAGCGGGCGATGGGAACAAAGCCATTTCGGTGCTGGAAGGCATCAAAAACGCAGTGAGCGACAGCGGAAAGGTAGTGTATGCCAAAGGCAGTAACATCAACGACGATTCTCTGGATTTTATCCAGGAAGCTGTAGATGTAGCCTCCACTTCCGATGTAGTGGTATTGGCATTGGGCGAAGCGGCTTTAATGAGCGGTGAAGCTGCCAGCCGGGCTGACATTAATTTGCCCGGGGTACAACTTGAGCTGGCGAAGGCCATTCAAGAAACCGGCAAACCTATAATCGTGGTTTTGCTGAATGGTCGGCCACTTACCATCAACTGGCTCAATGAAAATGCCTCAGCCATTCTGGAGGCCTGGTTTCCGGGTACCGAAGCCGGTAATGCCATCGCCGATGTCCTTTTTGGCGATTATAATCCTTCCGGTAAACTCACCCTTACTTTTCCCCGATCCGTAGGGCAGGTGCCCCTTTTCTATAACCATCGGAATACTGGCCGACCCATCAGCGAAAACAAATACACCAGCAAATACCTGGACGTGCCCAATACCCCATTGTATCCTTTTGGTTATGGCCTGAGTTATACAACTTTCTCCTATTCCGACCTGCGGTTGAATAAGCAAAACCTTACCATGAATGATTCACTGAATATTTCTGTCAGCGTGAAAAATACAGGTAAAGTAAAAGGAGAAGAAGTGGTGCAATTGTATATTCAGGACGTGGTAGGCAATGTAACCCGTCCGGTAAAAGAGCTGAAAGGATTCAGAAAAATAATGCTGAATCCGGGTGAGGAAAAAATGGTGGAGTTTGTGATCAAACCCAATGATTTGGCCTTTTACAACCAGGATATGAGCTTCAAGCCCGAGAAAGGCGAATTCAAAGTTTTTGTAGGTACCAGTTCCGAAGATGTAAAGGAGGCTTTGTTTACGCTTCAGTAAACATGATAATTTAACCTAAAATTTAGTAAATTTGATAACAACTCATATCAATTTATTATGTCCCAAGTCTGGTATTTAGAAAAAGTAGACCTGTACGAAGTTCTTTGCCCCCATAAACTCAAGCAATATGAAAGTAATCATTTTGAGGAATATGGGAAAGGCGAATTTATTTACTTCCGCGATGATTTGGCTAAAAGCGTGTACCTGGTAAGCAAGGGCAAGGTAAAGTTGCTGTATTATACCGAAAGTGGAGAAGAGGTAGTAAAAGCTGTACTGACGAAAGGTGAGATTTTTGGTGAAATGGCCCTGTTGGGTGAGGAAAAAAGAAGCGATTTTGCCGTGTCGCTATCTGATCCGGCTGTGCTTTGTCCATTGCAGGTAGAAACGATGTACGACCTGATGCGTGACAATCAGTGCTTCAATCTGGCCATCCACAAAATTATCGGATTACGAATGAAAAAGCTGGAGCGGCGGTTAGAGCTTCTGTTTTTTAAAGATGTGAAAACCAGATTACTGGATTTTATTTCCGAACTGGCCGAGGAAAAGGGCAGAGAAGAGAATGGTAAAATTTTGGTGGATCACTTTTACACACATAAAGATATGGCTGATCTTACGGGTTCCCGAAGAGAAACGATTACTGCCCTATTGAATGAACTAAAAGAGGAAGGCCTGTTAGATTACCGCCGCCATCTCCTTATTCTGGAGAAAAATAACAGTTTGGTCAATAAAGTATAACAAATTTATAACATTTGGTCGGGTAACCGACAAATGTAAGCTAGCTTACATTTGGGTTAACTGATCCCCTTTATACTTACACATAAATTATTGTTTAACACTAAATGTGTAAGTTGTATGAAAAAATATATTGTATTGTGTTTATTTTTTGTCGTCATCGTTACTGCCTGTGAGGAAGACGAAGGTGGACCTGCCACGCAAACCAGCGCTTTCAAAGTAACCATCGAAAACGTCAATCAACCTAAAAGCTTTTTTCAGAGTGGAGTATTTAATATGCCAGTAGGCGCTACCAGTCCTGGTCCGGCTACACCCGGCACCGGTAGTGATGATGGGGGAGCGTATGAATTTAGTTTTTATGCAGGCCCCAGTACCACGCCCGGCACCCAGACCAAATTATCTTTTGCTACCATGTTTGGAGTTTCCAATGATTTATTCCTCGGGCCTTTGGGCACAGGGATTCGTTTGTATGATGATGCCGGTCAGCCCGTTTCTGGTGATGTAACCAATCAGGTGTTCCTTTGGGACGCCGGTACGGAAGTTAACGAAGAACCGGGAGGACCCAATCAGGCACCAACCCAGTCAGGTCCCAACATGGGTGAAACCGAAAATGGGATGGTTCTGTTACTGGATCAGGAAGATGCCGGTGGCACCGGGTTGGTGGTACCCAATATCACCACCAGTTATCCATTGGTAGCCAATACCATCCGGGTTACCATTAGCAATGAAGGGGAAAAATTTACCGTTCGTCTCGATAACCGCTCTGGCGGATCATCCGTACCCACCGGGTTAGCACCGGGCGTATTTGTGGTACATACAGAAGATAATCCATTGTTTACTACCAATGAAGCCGATCGTGGACAAGGTTTGGAAGCCCTGGCAGAAGATGCCGATCCAACTGCGTTAGCTGCGTATCTGGCTGAAAATACAGGTTTGATCGTACCTCTATCACCAGGGGTTTGGGCCGTGCACGATGGCAATACCATGCCTTTCTTTACCTCAGGTCAGCCCGACCAGGGAAAAGGTTTGGAAGCCATCGCCGAAGATGGAAACCCGGCCAATTTGTCTGAATCATTAAAAACTGAAAACGGGGTGATCAGCAGCGATTTGTTTAATACCCCTGTGGGTGGTTCAGCGCCTGGCGCGATCGGACCGGGTGGTAAATATGAATTTACTATTACGGCAGCATCAGGAAACTATCTTTCATTGGTTACCATGTTTGTACAGAGCAACGACCTGATCTATACTTTTGAAGGCACAGGACTGAATTTATTTAACAATGGCACACCGGTTAGTGGCGACGTAACCTCCGCGGTTTTGTTATACGACGCCGGCACCGAAATTAATCAGTTTCCAGGGGCGGGCCTCGATCAGGTAATTCGCCAAAGTGGCGCGGATACCGGCGCCGATGATCCGGACAATACCCTGAGAAGATTAACCGCCGATGGCGCTACCCCGGCTTCCGACGGATTTGTGTATCCGCCTGTGGCCAGTGTGATTAAGGTAACCATCGAACCGCAACCTTAAAATAATAAAGTATTTCTGACTGTACGAAGACCTGCCTGTTGGGCAGGTTTTTCTTTTTTCAATTTTGCGGTTTATATTTTGAAACAACCATAACTTTTATGGGTTGTTATTTTGAATAAAAATCCAGGGTCTTTTTTTAAACTGTACATCATGAATAGTAATCCGAATGCTGTGGAATATTTTATCGAGAAATCTTCAGCAGGCCGAAGGTTTGTAATTTCAGACATTCATGGTTGTTATCAGACCCTTTTGGCATTACTGGAACAACTCAGTCTCCAGTCGGATGACCAATTGTTTTTCCTGGGCGATTACGTAAACAAAGGCCCGGGTAACCAGCAGGTGGTTGAGTATTTGTTGAACCTTCGCGAGCAGCATGAATTTTTATATCTTTTAATGGGTAATCATGAAAAGGAATACCTGGATGTGCTGGACAACGATCCGGCATTGTTGCACGATATGGCGGCGGAAAGAAACGCGGAAGACCTGTTGATAAACGGTGAAATGCCAGACAGATATATACGGTTTTTCAGGGAACTCCCGTACTTCTTCGAGCTTCCTGATTGTTGGTTGGTGCACGCCGGATTTGATTTCAGCCACCCCGAACCCTTGCGAGATCAGGGAAGTATGTTGTATATTCGCGACTTTCCTTATGATCCGGAACAGGCCAAGGACAAACCCATTGTACATGGGCATAATCCTACCCAACTGGAAACCATAAAGGAAGCTGTGAAAAATAAAAGACCGGTTGTCCCGTTGGATAATGGTTGTGTGTATTTGGGAGAAAAATCCGGGTGTGGCACCCTGCTATGTCTGAATCTGGATACCTGGGAGTTGATCAGTCAGCAAAATCTGGATCAGTCAAAACAAACATTTTTTATTTAATCTTAGTATTTTAGAATAACTCAAAAATCTATCATTTAAATTATCCAATTTTTAGCTATTTATCCGCCATTAATTTTTAAAACTGAAACCTATGTTAAAAGAACGCAGCAGCGGTATAATTCTGCACATTACTTCCCTACCTTCTAAGTTTGGTATTGGCGACCTGGGACCTGAAGCTTATAAATTCGCTGATTTTTTGGCCAATGCTGAAGTCCGATACTGGCAAATCTTACCGCTCAGTCCTGTAGAGGGAGGCAGTGGCTATTCACCCTATAGTGGTTTGTCTGCCTTTGCCGGCAATCCCATGCTGATTAGTCCGGAGTTTTTACTTCGTGAAAAGTATCTGAAGAAAAGCGATATAACTGTTGAAGAACCCTTTCCTGCTGATTATGTTGATTTTCAGCCTGTAATTTCCTTTAAAAAGAAATTGCTGGACAAAGCTTTCAGCGCCTTTAAGAACCAGGACTCAAAAGAACATACCAAAGCTTATGATGATTTTTGTGATCAGAATCATTACTGGCTGGAAGATTTTGCCGATTTCATGGCTTTTAAAAATCATTTCGAGAATAAAATGTGGTTGCACTGGCCGGAAGAGTTCAGAGATCGAAAGGGGAAGCCCATGAAAAAACTGAGAAAGGAACTGGCCGACGCTATTGAAAAGGAAAAGTTCTTACAATTTATATTTTTTCATCAGTGGGACGAACTGAAAAAGTACTGTGCGGAAAAGAATATAGGATTTTTTGGCGATATTCCTTTTTATGTGGGCCACGACAGCGCTGATGTGTGGTCGCATCCGCATTTATTTAAATTGCACCATGATAAATCTCCCAAGGCTGTAGCAGGAGTGCCGCCTGATTATTTTAGCGCTACCGGACAGCTTTGGGGCATGCCGGTATTCGACTGGGATGTGTTGCGGGATAAAAATTACTCGTGGTGGGTGCACCGGATCGCTCATAACCTGGAAATGTTTGACCTGATCCGGCTGGATCATTTTCGTGCTTTTTCCGATTACTGGGAAGTGCCGGCCGATCATGATACCGCGGTGCACGGTACCTGGCAACCCGGACCTGGCCGCGACCTGTTCAAAACCTTGAAGAACAAACTGCGCAAACTGCCGATTATAGCCGAAGATCTGGGCGATATCGACCAGAAAGTGTACGACCTGATGGAAGCGTATGGCCTGCCCGGTATGAAGGTGCTTCATTTTGCTTTTGACGCCGAAATGCCAAAAAGCGCCTATATTTCTCATCACCATGTGCCTGATTCTGTGGTGTACACCGGTACACACGATAACAATACCTCAAAAGGCTGGTACAAACAGGCCAGTGCCGAGGAAAAGAAAAGAATTGCCACGTATCTGAATACCAATACCACCGAAAATAATATTGCCGATCTGATGACGCGGCTGGCATTATCTTCCGTCGCGAAACTGGCGGTGGTGCCCATGCAGGATGTGCTGGGGCTGGGTGAAGAGGCTATTATGAACATACCTTCTACGGCGACTGATAACTGGAAATGGCGGATGAAACCGGGAAAAGCTACAACTACTTTGGCAAAGAAAATACAGAAAATCGTACAGCTTTATTACCGCGGTACCGGGCCTAACGGAAAAGCCTAAACAGATTTTTTATTTTCTTCCACAAAAGATTTGATGTTCTGATATACGATTTCCATTAAATGCGTACGTGCCTCTAAACTGGCCCAGGCGATATGCGGGGTAAGGATCATTTTGTCCTTATCGCGCACTTCCAGCAGCGGATTATCCGGCGACATGGGTTCCTGCTCAAATACATCGAGGGCAGCTCCCCTGATCAGGTTTTCGTTAAGCGCCTTTACCAGGTCTTTTTCTTTGACAATGCCACCCCGTCCGGTATTGATTAACAAGGCGGTGGGTTTCATCTTTTGTAATTGTTCGTAACCGAGCAGGTTTCTGGTTTTTTCATTCAACGGAGAATGGATGGAAACAATATCGGAAGTGCGCAACAGTTCATCGAGCTCCATCAAAGGGTAGGAGGGATGCCGTTTTTTTCCTGAACTTGAATAATAGGTAACCTTCATGCCGAAGCCTTCCGCGATTCGCGCGGTATGAGATCCGATATTTCCCAGGCCGATAATGCCCAGTTGCTTTCCGAACAATTGCCAGAAAGGCCTGCCAATGTGGGTAAATATGTCGTGCCTGCTGTATTTTCCTGATTTCACGAACTCGTCGTAATAATGAATTTGTGTCAACAGCGATAAAATTAGCGTAAAGGTAACTTCAGCCACGCTGTGGGTAGAGTAGTCCCGGGCGTTTTTAACCGGAATCCCTTTTTCTCTGGCAAAATCCAGGTCTACATTGTTGGTGCCGGTAGCCGCTATACAAATCAGTTTCAGATCAGGCGAAGCTGCTATTATTTTTTTATCAAGCTTCACCTTATTGGTGATCACAATATCATGGCCCTTAATCCGCTCGGTTACCTGTTCTGGTAATGATTGTTCGTATAAGGTCAGGGAGCCGAAGTCTTCCACTGTTTTCAGGTTGGGGATATCGCCCATGGTTTTGGTATCCAGAAAAATAATTTTCATAATGCGATTTTATGCTCAATAATTTAACGGCTTCAAATAACTTAACTTTTAATGGTTTTGGCAAATATTGGGAAGAGGGAAGAGGAAAGTCCGAAGCCTGGAGTCCGAAGAGGGAAGAGAGAAGTCCGAAGAAGAAAAACCTTATCCTGTTTCATAATTATTCTGAAACTGGAGGTTTTGTTTAATATATTCCAGTATTCAGCCGGTTCGCTACGGGAAATTTTATCTTTAATGAGTTTTTTAATACTCAATTTTGTTGAATCTTATTAAGTCATACTAAGCTCGTATTAAAAAATCGTACTAATTTTAAAGGGGAAATTTCTTTGCTTTTAATAACTTTTTTTTCATTGAAATTAATTGTTTTGTGGTTTTTCCCATGATTGCATTAACAGAAAGGTTTTTGATGGGAAGAGTACCAACGATAAGTTCTTTGGCATCCCGGAATATTAGTTTTATCCTTCTATTACAAAAAGTAACCTGTACTTGCGATTCCTTTTTGGCATGTTTAAGATAATAAATTGTCGCGTTTAAAGATACGGTTTTGTCTTTGCTGATTTGAAGTGTTATCTATCAATACACTTTCTTTATCTACCTGAATAGCCCTTGGTAGTCCCCATTGCTCCAAAAGCAAAGCGTAAGACCCAATAATAGGAAGCAGTCTTAGGTTGGCTCATTTTTCCTTTAACATGAACTGGAAAGGCCATACAATGTAATTTCACTTATGTTTCCCAACTTCCTTACCGGCGACTTTGACGGGGTACCAGCATTTTCAGGCTGTGAGGGATAATATTGACGTTCAGTTTTCTTTCTGTTTCCCAGAATTCACCATCAATGTGGACCGGGGTATCATCCAGAAGTTCTACTTCAAAATGTTTCACCTTCAGGGTAGTTACGTATTTGGAACGGTGGATTTGTTTGGAAGCGGCCTGAATGGTTAGAATCGGGAATTCGGTAAGGGGGAATTTTTTTAATAAAATTACGTCCAGCAAGCCATCGTCGCAGCAGGCCTGTGGGGCTATCACGGCATTATTACCATATTGGGTGGTGTTGGCGAAAGCCACCAGAAAATATTCTTCCTCAATCCATTGGTTGTTGATGTTTAGTCTGAATTTTCCGGGTTTATACCGATTTAGCTCGTTGAGCACAATCCGGATATAGTTGAGGTATCCTCTTTGCTTTTGGGCCGCGAATAACCGGCTTACCTGCCCATCGAAACCTACACCCGATACATTGAAGAAAAGTTTGCCGTTGAGGGTGGCGGCATCTATCGGATGTACCTCGGCTGTGTTTAACTGCGTAATGGCAATGCGGGGATTCAGTGAAATATGCCAGTGCCTGGCAAATCCATTGCCTGACCCGATCGGTACTACTCCAAAATTCACCTCCTTATTCACCAGCGAAGCGGCGGTTTCGTTAATGGTACCATCGCCACCCACAGCGATGATCCGGTCAAAACCAGTTGCTACAGCTTCTTCTGATATTTGGATGGCATGACCGGCATATTCTGTAAAAACTATTTCATAACTGAATTTCTTTTCTTCTATGTATTTGCTGATCAAATTTGGTATTTTCAGTTTGTTGCCTAAACCCGATATAGGATTTATTATAAACAAACACTTTATTTTTGGCATGATAAATTACTGAATGTAAGGAGTTTATTGTCTGATTAATATTGCAACAAAATTACTCAAATGTTAAAAAAATTATAACGAATTGAGAAAAAAATAATGACATGTTAAGATAAGTGTTATATTTTTCATTACTTTTGGTTAATTCATATGGGTTTGAAATTACTTCTAATTCACTAGTTTTTACCTAACCATTTCCTCTATGCCGCCCTATTCGCTCAAGTTTGATGTTCATTGTAGCTGGGCATTTGATGATAACTACGAAATTTTATCACAATACGATGTGATTATCGTAGTGGATGTACTGCTTTTTTCTACGCACCTCGATCTTTCATTTAGTTCCGGACAGAGGACCTCCAAGGATTTTTATTACGAGGATTCTACCATTCGCCTCATCGACATAGAGGAAATGACTGATTATCTTCCATCCAATCTGATTCACAAGTTAAACCAAACTGAAGCCTTTGTTATTTTTGGTTGTTTACGCAATGCGAGGGCTGTAGCTACAGCAGCCAGACTATTGGGCAAGAACATTCTGATTATGCCGGTGGGTGATAAATTTGAAGGAGAAGTAAAACCCTGTTCTGAAGACATGCTGGGTGCAGGCGCCATTATTTCTTATCTGCAACAAAAAACGCTTTCTCCCGAAAGTGAGGGTGCCCTGGCAGTGTACAACAGTTCAAAAAAATATCTGCACGATGTGGTGCTGCTTTCAGGAAAAGCCAAAGAACTGATCTCGGAAGGCTACGAACTTGAAATAGAATTAGCCTGCAAATTCAATAAGAGTAAGTTTGTAGCCATGCTGGACGGAAATTCGGTAAAAAGCGTTGAGCAGGTAGCTCCTGTTGTAGCCGCCAATTCATAAAGAATGAATTTAGAAGCGCAAACCTTAAGCCGGAGGTTTGTTTTCTCTAACCCCTTCATTTTTATCCGGATAATTAATTTTTTCGAAAACTTATTCCTTTCTTTGCTTACCTGCTTAAATTCTAAGGTTCGTAAAGCCATGCATACCTATATTTTCTACCCTGCTGTATTGAGATTTTTCTATATTACTTTTATTGTATGCATTGGGGTACCATCCTATGGCCAGGAACCACTTCCCCATGCGCATGCCCATAATGATTATATGCATGAAAAACCTCTTTTCGATGCGCTTGCCAATGGATTTACCAGTGTGGAAGCCGATGTGCTTCTGATTGATGGCGAACTGTATGTAGGGCACGATATGCCGAAAAACAACGAGCAGCTTCCTACCCTGAAAGAAGCTTATCTGGTTCCCCTTCATCAGCGGGTCAGCTATAATGGGGGCAAGGTATACCAGGGATACGACCAGCCCATATTCCTGATGATCGACTTTAAAACAGATGCTGAAGCTACATACCAGGTATTGCGGAAGCAACTGGAAGCATTTCTTCCGATGCTTACCATTACCGAGCATGGTGTATATAAGCCTGGTGCCATTACGGTATTTATTTCCGGCAACCGCCCTACCGAAACCGTACGGCAGGAACCGGTACAATATGTAGGCATTGACGGCCGGCCGGAAGATTTGGACAAAAATTATCCTACTTCTTTTATGCCGGTGATCAGTCAGAATTTCAATTTGGTTACTCATTGGAATGGAGAAGAAGAAATTTCGCCCGAGGAACTCAACAAAATAAAAAAACTGGTAGCAGCGGCCCATCAGCAAAACAAAAAAGTAAGGCTGTGGGCAGCGCCTGATCATCTGCTGGGATGGGAAACTTTGATGAAAGCGGGGGTGGACCTCATCAACACAGATCATTTGCCTGAATTGAAAGATTTTCTATTGGAAAATGGGCACTGATTTTTACTGTTAACAGGAAATGTCAGTTTTCTGAAACCTGTAAACTGCCGGCAGGCATGGCTTCTTTTTCCGTAATCCAGGTTTTTCTTTTTTTCTTAAAATAGAAAATAGACAGCATAATAAATCCGGAACCAACAATAGAAAGCACATAGCTGGTGATAATGAAAAAATTCAGCCAACTCAGATTCGCCTGCCCGAAGTTTTTATACAACAAAACAACAATACTGCCCAGATACCCGCAGGAATCAGCCAGATAGATCAGAAATCCGGCAGTACCCACAAACCGGAATGCCGCGAGTAGCCTGTCGAAAAGTATGCTGTTATACGGTACATACCCCAGGTAAAGGCCGAATCCTACCAAAGTCATCCAAACCGGCGCAGTAATCAGGCCTCTCTGAAACGTGTAGGTGCTGATGCCCAGCAATACCATTCCGATTAAAATAATGATCTGATTCACGGCCAGGGCCTTATGATTGTCTTTAAAAACAATTACCAGGCTCATAATAATCAGCACCAGAATGGAAACCGGAATTTCGGTAAGGGTAAAAATCATGGGTTGGTCTCCATATCCCAGGGTTTGCCAGATTTCAGCCGCGAAATTATCTCTGAATTCCCGGAAAGCGGTAAGTAAAATGTAAACGACCACCAACACCACAATACCCGGCGCGAAATTTTTCAGAAACAAGCGTCTGGCAGCCCGGTCCATGGGTTCACGGCGGGTACGCAGTTTTTCATCTTCCGGCGTGGGAGGCGGTACCTGATCGAGTGCCCACACAAAACCCAGCAGGGGCAACATAAACAGCGAACCGGTTACGGCAGGCATCCACAGGGGCGATACGCCCCAACTGTGCATTACATAACTGCCTGCCGTTTTTACAAATCCGGATGAAAATATAAAACTGGTAGAAAGGCCGGCACCCAATATTTCTGTTACTTTTCGGCCTTCCAGATAGCTGAATACCAAACCCCAGATCAGGCCCAAAGGCAGGCCATTGAGAAAAAGAAAAATAATGTTGTAGGGTGGGGGTACTAACGCAAAAAAGACGAGTGATAGACCCGCCAACGCAATAAAAATAAGGATACCCCAGGCCCGTTTGGCTTTTGAGAACTCTGAAATTACCTTAATACCAATAAATTTCGATAAGGTATAACCCAGCACCTGGGCAATTACCAGCAGAATTTTATAGTCGATACCAAAAAACCGCGTGTCATCGAAGGTAGCCACTGTAAAAGGCTTTCTGAAAGCGTACATACACGTGTAGGTACTAAAAGCCACCAGCGAAACGAAAACAGTAAACGAAAAGGTGTTGGTGCGTTTCAACCACGTTTTAAGTGGATTTTCAGTCATATTGAATGCCTTTGGGGTTAAAAGGAACCAGTTGCCATTTGCCTGCCAGCAATACGTTGAGGTGCCGGTAACCGATTTCGTATAACATCGTCGCGGCTTTGCCAAAACAACTGGTAATTTCATCAGGATGGTGCGCATCGGTATTGATGTGCACGGGAATACCGAGGGCAAACATTTTTTCCAGGATCCACCGGCTGGGATAAGTTTCCAACGTTTTTTTCTTGTAAATGCCCCGGGTGTTTACTTCTACAATAATCCCAGATTGCGCTATCAAAGCAAGGGTTTCATCAATCTGTGCCACATACCAGAGTGCTAATTCACTGAAAAGATTTCCGTCTTCATTCTGAATTTTAATTTTATCCATATGGCCCAGTATATCCGGCGGATTTTCCACAATCATTTTCCGGGTAAGTTCGTAGTACCGGCTTACGGCCTGCTGGATATTGCCATCAAATATTTGCTCTAATCCATACAAAAATACCTTATGTTGCCCATCTATTTCCCAGAGCGATTCGTCAGGAAAATGGTCTACAAAATGCACCGAGCCAATGGTGTAATCCAGTTCCAGCCCCTGTATAAACCGGTTGTTCGGACCCATCATTTGTGGAATGTAGTCTACCTCCAGGCCTAGATAAACTTGTATTTTTCCTTCGTATTCTTTTTTTATGGCTTGAATTTCTCTACGATAATTCTGCGACTTTTCCATGGGCATGCACCAGGCCGTTGCAAAAGGCAGGGGCGCATG
>JBGTIS010000278.1:0-5056 GCA_041745535.1 Cyclobacteriaceae bacterium
TATTCCGCTCCGGTGATTTCCTTGATAAACTGCGCTTCTTCAGGGCGATAGGGCGTGCCATCGGCTCTGAACACATCGTGGAACCATACGGGCGGTTCTTTGTCATACGCTTTCTGCCACGAATCCCAAGGATATATGGTATTGCTTTTTCCGGCTACCAGTCCCCAGTTGATCATGCCCACATGGTTGGCCTTGGCAATGGGCAAAATAGCCTGAAAGGTGCTGCCAGCAGGCCGCGCCATGTATTCGGTACAAATCATCGGGCGATTGAACTGCTTCAGATCTTCTACCCGCTTTTTAAAATCAGCCGAATCGGCGTAATTGTGGAAGGTAATGATGTCGGAATGGGTAAACAGCCACCGGTCCATCTCACCCATCGTATTCACATCCGACCAGTCGCCATACCAGGGTGCGGAAGTAATGGGTTGTGAAGGATTGGCCTTACGGGCCCAGCCAAAAGCGGCTTTTACCAGCTCCACGCCCAGTTCCTTTTTGTTTTCAAGTTCTTTTTTAAAGTTGTTTTTACCGTAACTGTTAGCATTATCGTTGTCCGGTTCGTTCACGATGTCCCAGGCCAGAACGCGGTTATCGTCTTTAAAGTTGCCGATCAGCCAAACCACATACTCTTCTAACTGGGGCCATTTACTTTTATCGGATAAAAATTCAGCGCCCGGACTTTGTACCCAGCCTGAGTTGTGCAATCCTTTTTTGGGGTCGGGTTGTTTGCCAGCTTTCGGATACGGGTCCCACACCGAATCAAATATCACCAGCATGGGCCTGATATTGTGCTTCTTACAAATATCCAGAAATTCGCTGATGCGGTTTTTATATCCTTCCGCATCGGTTCTGTAAGGAATGTCGTGCAGATATACCCGCATGGTGTTCATGCCCAGGTCGGCTGCCCAGCCCAGTTCTTTGTCGATCAGTTCCGGCGACCAGGTTTCGGCCTGCCACATTTCCAACTGATTAATGGCATTGGAAGGACCAAAATTGGCACCCACCAGCCAGGGTTGTTCCGCATACCAGGCGTTGGCTTTTTCAACGCTCCATTGTGCGCCCACGGTATCAGCTTCCACGGTTGTGGTTTCCTGTTGTTCGTTGTTCTGAGAACTATTCTGGCATCCCCAGAACAGTAAAATACCTGTAAAAAGGCAGAGGATAGATTTTTGATTATAGGTCATTTTTTTTTGATAAATAGTGATGAAACTTTCGCAATATCCTAACTTTTTTCAGAATCGTCAATATAAATGCGCATACCAGAGTCTGTTCCTATTTCTAAAATAACCAGCTTCTGGACAGCCGGAATCGGGAAGCAATACCCTTTCAACTGAAAAGTTTTTACAGGATTGCTTAGAAATTAGAAAAATTTGCGCTTATTTGAACACACAAAAGTTTAGTAATCCTAAAAATAACCTGACCCAATACCTCCACTTATCTCCGCGGGTATGGGTCAAATAAATTATTTTGCATGCAAATAAAAGAATCTCCTAAAGTTTATGATGCCATTATTGTCGGATCAGGTGCCGGCGGAGGCATGGCAGCTAAAATCCTTGCCGAATCTGGTTTGGAAATCGCGATTGTAGAGGCAGGTCCGCATTTCGATCCTACGGATCCCGCACAAATGACCCAGCTGAAATGGCCCTGGGAATCGCCCCGCAGAGGTGCCAGCAGCACCCGTGCCTTTGGCGATTTTGATGCTGCTTATGGTGGCTGGGAAATTGAAGGCGAACCTTATACCCGTGCCGAAGGCACAGAGTTCGACTGGTTCCGTGCCCATATGCTGGGCGGCAGGACCAACCACTGGGGCAGAATTTCCCTTCGGTTTGGTCCGCTGGATTTTAAAAGAAAAGACCATGACGGACTGGGCGATAACTGGCCCATTGGCTACGATGTCGTAAAGCCTTATTATGATAAGGTGGACAAGCTGATCGGTATTTATGGCAGTAAAGAAAATATTCCCAACGAACCCGATGGCTTCTTTCTGCCAGCCCCGAAACCCCGGCTGCATGAGCTTTATTATATCAAAGGAGCCCGAAAAGCTGGTGTGCCTGTTATTCCGGCCCGAAAATCTATTCTGACGAAACGCATCAATAAAGAGCGCGGTGTATGCTTTTACTGTAGCCAGTGCGGCAGATCATGCTCTGTGAAAGCTGATTTTTCATCAGGTACTTCTCTGGTTTTTCCCGCTCAAAAAACGGGAAAAGTAGACCTGTTTGTAAACTCAATGGTAAAAAATGTGACTACGAACAGCGAAGGGCTGGCCACCGGCGTATCGTACATCAACAAAGAAGACCGGCAGGAATACCAGTTGAAAGGTCGTACCGTTGTGCTGGCGGCATCAGCCTGTAGCTCTGCCCGTATTTTACTGAATTCCAAAAGCAGCCAGCATCCCAATGGTTTGGGTAATGGCAGCAATGTGATCGGCAAATATCTGCACGATTCTACCGGTAGCAGCAGAAGCGCGTTTGTTCCGGAACTGATGAACCGGAAAATTTACAACGAAGATGGCACCTCCGGCATGCACGTTTACACGCCCTGGTGGCTGAACGATAAAAAGCTGGATTTCCCCAGAGGATACCATATTGAAATAGGGGGCGGCATGGGCATGCCTTCTTACGGATTTGGTTTCGGTACCAGCGAAATGAACAAGTTTATCGGCAAAGAAGTAGGTGGTTATGGCGATAAACTGCGCGATGATGTGAAGCGGTTTTATGGCGCTTTTATCGGCGTGGCCGGTCGGGGCGAATGTATTGCCCGTGAAGATAATTACTGTGAAATTGACCCGAATGTGGTAGACGAATGGGGTATACCAGTGTTGCGTTTCCACTATACCTGGTCGGACCACGAGCGGTTACAGGCCAAGCACATGCACGAAACTTTCGAAGAGATTTTCCATGCCATGGGCGGTACGGTGCTGGGCGATACACCCGGCAAAGACCAGGATTATGGCCTGCATGCGCCCGGCAGAATTATCCACGAAGTGGGTACCACCCGCATGGGTAACGATCCTAAAAAGTCGGTGGTGGACAGCAACCAGCAATTGCATGAAGCTAAAAACGTGTTCGTGGTAGATGGTGGCCCTTTTGTGTCGCAGGCTGATAAAAATCCGACTTGGACCATTCTGGCCTTATCGTGGCGAACTTCCGATTATATCATTGATCAATTAAAAAAACAAAATATTTAAATCCCTAAAATCTAAGTATGATGAATAGAAGAGATTCCATGAAATCGATGCTGCTGGGTTCGCTGGCAGGCGGTTTGGTACTGAATGGCTGCGCCCCGAAAGAAGACGAAGCCGCCATTGCAAATGTGCCCGAATCGCCTGGCTATGGTCGTACCCCGGAAGAAAAAGAGCGTGATCAGATGCTGCGCGACCAGGAATTTTTCCAGGCCCATGAGTTAGAAACCATCGCCGTATTGTGCGACCTGATATTACCGGCCACCAGTGAGGCCGGTTCCGCTACCGATGCGGGTGTGCCCGAGTTCATTGAATTTATTGTAAAAGACATGCCCACCAACAAAACACCCATTCGGGGTGGACTGATGTGGCTGAACAGCCGGGCCAATAACAAATTTGGTAAACCCTTTAAAGACATTTCAGAAGCGCAGCAGAAACAAATGCTGGATGAAATCGCGTATCCAGATAAAGCGGCTCCTGACGTAGCGCCTGGGGTTAAGTTTTTCACCATGATGCGAAACCTCACTTTAACGGGCTATTATACCACCAAAATGGGCATTGATGACCTGGGCTATGTGGGCAACCGCCCCAACATCTGGGATGGTGTGCCGGAAGATGTGCTGGCCGCGCACGGCATGGCTTATGAAGAAGAATGGCTGGCTAAGTGCGTAGACCAGGAAACTCGTGAGGTAATTGCCGAATGGGACGATGAGGGCAACCTGATTACCTGATTTGGGTACTCACAGTGTGCATTGATATTGATACGGCCCTGCTTTGAAGTGGGGCCGTACACTTTTACAGTGCTTTTTTAAAGAAAAGAATTTCTACCCCTTCGTATAAATCTGGCTTGTCTTGCGGCCATTTTGCCTCACTCTGGTTTGCGTAAGTTTCACTTTCCCGCCCTCGTGTAGCTCAAAATGTAATTTCTCCTGCATACCTGTTGGAATGCTGGGCGACTCAAATTCATTGTTGCCGGTATAGTCATATTTTTCGCCAAACACTTCGTTTTTTAACCAAAGGATGTCTTCCTGCCTGAAAAACTCTAAGCTTTCGCCGCTATTGTCGTTTTTGTACAACCCGATTATCTTGTCAAGCGCGGAAAAAGAAGCTTTCAACCGGTCGTTCATGTTGCAATCGAAGGAAACTTTTTTCCGCCCATTCTCTTCAGTAACCTCAAGAATTCTGCTCCTAGCTTCAGCAGAAGCGGAAGAGCTGTCTTTTTCCAGATAAGGATCGCCGGTGAAGTAAATTTGGGTAATTAAGCTTTGAATGCCAGGGGCCGAGATCATCAGATGAAAATGGGCCGGTCTCCAGAAAGTTGTATCGCCATAGGGTACTGGCATTTGGGTAGTAAAACTGTATTTTCCATTAGCATCGCAATAGGTGGTGCCCCGGTACCGATAATCGTCAGACGCATTGTCGTAAATTCCGTCGGATGAACAATGCCAGAGTTCAATTTTGGCATTTTCATAGGGAGTTTGACAGTCTTTGTGCCGCACAATCCCGGAAAGTTCAACAATATCTCCTACTGCGCCTTCAATTACCAGATTATCGCGAACTGGGCTATCGGGCCGATAGAAAGGGCCTAAAATATCCGTGGTAGTAACGCAATCGCCTTCAAATGATTTTCCGTTGAAATGGATGAAACCCGGTGCGCAGACGGCCACTGCACTAAGGCTGGCCAGTTTTGTAAAATCCCTTCTTTTCATTGTATGCATAGGTTATGGTGTAAGGAAAGTATTGGTATTTCTGTTACAGCGGTGGTAATTAACTTTTCCGGGTCAAAATTATTACGGATGCCAAAAGCACTGAATGGTCTTACTAAATGTACTGAACTTAACGGGCAAAAACAAGGGTGTTGGTAACTGGACGGGTAAC
>JBGTIS010000279.1:0-27679 GCA_041745535.1 Cyclobacteriaceae bacterium
CAACAGAAACTCAATGGCTAAAATGTATTCTTCCAGTACCGATAATATATCGGATTCGGCCACACTCACATTCCGCTGCTGAATCATTTTAACCAAATGCTCATGGGTAATACTCTCTTCCGACAGAATCTTTGCCATAAACGTGTTCAGATCAGCCCTTAAATGATTGTATACTAAATCGTACTTTAAAAACATGGTATCTTTTTTTTGTTAAAAATAATATACCGACAAATTTACATGTGTACGCATTCTGTAACCAACTCATATATACTTATTTGTCACCTATGATATAAATAATGAGTATTGTAAAGCAAAATTACTCGAAATATTACTTAAAATATAATTATATATTAAATAGGTTATAAGTATTTACAATAATAAACTGTACTTTAATTATATATTTCAATATGGAATGTGCTGTAAATTTGGTCTTTTAGCAGAATATTACGGAGCTATTTGTACGAATTGATAATAATTCTTTTTCCCAATTTTATAATTCGGATTATAAGAGCGAAACAATTTTGCAGTTTAACAAGAGAAAGTTAACACTCAAAATAGCCGGATAGAGAAATTTCTTCCCTAAATCAATGAAACTTATAAAAAAACAGACGTTTTATATTAAATTTAGGTATTCAAAAAGAAAATGCGAATCAGATTACTATCACGATGGAAAATATTGTATTTAAGCCGAAAAGCAAACAGGAATTAGAATTACTCAAAGCTCTTGGGAAAAAAATGGGCATTAAGTATTCCATGCTTACAAAAGAAGACCAGGAAGATATAGGTTTGTTAAAGGCTATGAATGAAGGGAGAACGAGGAAGCACGTCTCAAGAGATAGTGTGATGAAAATCCTTAAAGGATGAAAGTAGTATTTGACAGTAAGTTTGCTAAAGATTTAAAGAATTTGCCTGACCGCGAGGTTAAAAATGAAATTGCAGAGGCAATTGAAGTAATTGAAAAAGCAAGCAAACTTTCAGATATACCGAATCTTAGAAAGATGAAAGGAGCTAGAAATGCTTATCGTTTACGAGTAAGAAATTTTCGGTTAGGTTTCTTTTACCGGAACCAGGAAATTGAATTTGTGCGTTGTCTTGACCGGAAGGATATTTACAAGAAGTTTCCCTAAATAATCTCCTACTATTAATTTAAAGGAAAATTATTGCTGGGATGCACAGTAGATATTCTAATGAGAACGGGATCCCGCAACAAGTGCGGGAAGCGCAAGTAATTGATGCATAGCTCTAATTATTTTAAAATTACTTCTCTCTGAACTGGTATTATTCATGCGCCATCGCGACATGTTTCCTACTCTTTTTAGTGGTTCTTTTCTTCTCCGCATAATACCGGATAATAAAAAGGGCAGACAGGTAAAAGGGGAACATAGGAATTTTATACCGCACCAACGAACCGAAATTATAAGTGGATACGCCAATCGCGAAACTGAACATAATAGCGAAAACCAGGCAAAAGGTAATAATAGGGCGAGAAGAAACAGTTTTAAACACATGCCCAATACCTGCCTGAAAAAATATTTGTAATGTTAAAAATAATACTACCAGGTTTTCCAGTGCCGACAAAAGCATCACCGGATTTCGAACTTCCCAAAGGTAAGGCCGGAACAAAGTTACATTTACCGCCATTGGAAATTTTTTAATAAGGGCTGGTACACTAAAATCAGAATCATTACCCAGCGTATAACCTGAACCTTCCTGAAACACACTTACTCTGGCCAAATAGATAGCGGTAATCTCTGCCGTTTGCGTCAATGTTTCCATGGAATACCTTGTATTATCCTCTCCTATTTTAATAAGTGCCAGGTACCCAAGGACCCCTCCTATTCCAAATAAAAGGGGAAGCACCATTATTTTTAACAGAGGATTTCGAATCGCCTCGGCATTGGCAATAAATATCCAAACAATGGCTGCTGGCACAAAACAAAGTAAAATATAGATCTTGATTGAAAAAATGGTATACAGGGCTAATAACAATATTATAGATCCCTGAATTTTGCTTGTTTTATCTATAAAAACACGCACAATGGCCCAGGTAGCCCAGCCCAATGCCCCCAGGGTAATGGTATCTTTCAAAATTCCGGAGCCCCAGAAAAAAACTGAAGGTATAAATAGCATCGCAATGGCAAACTCCCGATGCAGGCTGGGAAATAGTTTATAGAAAGTTTTGAATAAGGCCCATACACCTGAAAAGCTGATTGCCGCAAATATTACAGCGATTGCCGAATAAGTATGAAAAGTTAATAAACTGAATACAGCTATAATCCGGATCACAAAATATTCGGTGGGCGAACGAAACCAGTACATTTTCACCGCATAGTTAAAAATCTCTGGCGTATATTCACCCTTGGCTAATAACAAATGCATGCCTGTAGTAGAAGATTTTCCAAATGCCTCATAAATAATACCCGCTTCTCTGAAATAATTAAAAGTATCGCCACTAGGTTTGCCTCCTCCATAATAAAACTGGTAGATTAAACCCACGGCAATGGCACCTATTATTTTTACGGTAAGGGCGGGGATAAAATACTTTTGGGTTCGCTGGTCAGAAAATCGGGCACGTACCTGAAAAGCAATCATATAAATGATTACTATATAGATAGGGGTAATTAAAAAATCTTTTAGTTCCATGCAAAAAAATAAGATCAGGTCATCGGGTTCAGGCAGTGTTAAGCAAGTGGACAAAAGGAATAAAGTACTCCTTGCCGGATTTATTCCGGCATCCCTTCATGAGACCTAGCGCGGCTACCGCCGGAATTCGGCCCAGCCTCATCAGGTCGGCTCTCCGACGGGGATACCTGAAAATTAATGTTCACTTACTTAATACATCGTAAACTAAATAATTGAGTATTTATCATGCTGAGGAACGAAGCATCTAAGCGGCAAACGAGCATTAAAAGTATTCGTTATACTTAGGATGCTTCGCGTGCGCTCAGCATAACAAACAATTGAAAACTTAAGTTACAGTGTATTAAGCAAAAGTAATTCGGTATTTTCTTGCCTTAAAACTATTGCTCACCTGCTTATTTCCTGGCTAAGAAAATATTCTCAATATTGATGCCAGGGAAGTGGGAAGTTAGAATTTGGAAATGTTGAATGATGAATGTTGAATTGATATAGCTCCATTCAACATTCATCATCAAAATCAAGAAGTAAAAGTCAATTCCAGCTTCCAACTTCTAAAAATCAATCTGTTTGCCCTGGTAGAAATCAATCTGTTTGAGGCTGAAAATGTTGTGCTATCAGAAGAAGGAATAGATAATTGGAAAAATAAAATGATAAATGTAACTTCCTTTAAAAAACATGAAAGCTCAGCAATTATCAGAGTTTACCATATAAGAATATATCAACCATGAAATTGAAATCGGACAAAGGTATGAATACCATCATGGGCAGCTATATGCTATGTCGGGTGGTACGATCAACCATGGCATTTTATGTGGTAATGTCTATGCGGAACTAAGAAACAGCTTGCGAAGCAGGCAATCAACCTGTAAAGCATTGACTGCTGAAGTTAAGTTACATATCCAGTCAGAAAACTTGTATATCCTGATGCTATGGTGGTTTGTGAAGAAATACAAAAATCAGAGCGTGACAGTAATGCATTGACTAATCCTATATTAATAGCGGAATGCCGCCCAATAGAAGTATTATCTAAAAATACTGCGAGTTATGATCTCGTATCCACGACGGGAGGAGACAAGTTTTATAAATATCGTCAGATACCAACCTTACAAGAATATGTTTTAATAGAACAAGAGAAAGTGGTAGTGAAGATTTACAGTAAGCAGCCTAATACAGATTTATGGAAAATTTCAAGAGTGGAAGGATTAGACCAAACTATCAGATTTGTTTCCATTGGTATTGAAATTAGTACGAAAGATTTATATTCAGATGTTGAAGGATTGTAAAATTAAAAGAGGGAAATTAGAAATATTGAATTAGAAATGTTAAATGTTGAATTGGCATAACTCCACTCATCATTCAACATTTAACATTCATCATCCAGAATTGAAAGTCACTTCCGACTTCCATCTTCTAAAAATCAATCGGTTTTCCCTGATAAAAATCCAGCAGTTTCAGGCTGAATATGTAATCGTATTTGGCGCGGATCAGGTCCGATTCGGCGGTATTCAGGTCGGCTTTGGCCTGACTGAATTCTACGGCATTTACGCCGCCCAGGTTAAAACGGGTTTCGGTGCTGCGGAAGGCTTCCCGCAAAGAGGTTACCTGCCGGTCGGTGGCGGCGTAACTTTTGGCAGCAGCTTTGGCATCCAGATATGCCTGCTCAATAGTTTGGCGCAACTGATTTTTAGCATTTATGGCATCGTATCTGGCATTTTCCATCTGGATTTCCGCATTGCTTACAGCGGAGGCCACCTGCAAATTGTTAAAAATAGGAATGTTTAAATTGATCCCTACAAATTTTCTCAGGTTGAAATCTAACTGATTAAAATAGGTGTTCTCCTGAAATTCAACCGGTAAGGTTTGGGGCTGTACAATTACCATATCCGGATTTCCTTTTACAAATCCACCGGTTTCTATCAACTGGGTTACATTTTCCGCCCCAGGCTTGGGAATTATGTTGGGGGCCACACTGGAATATGAACTGAAAACCCCACCACTTATGGATAAATTAGGATACCGGTTTCCTTTGGCAATGGCTACATCATATTGCGAACTTAGTATCCGGGCTTCCGCGCTTTTAATAGCGGGTTGCTCCTGAACGGCTGTTTCATAAATATCCTGGGCATCGACTACTATTTCAGCTTCTTCAGGCACATCCAACTCTGGTATTACTATTTCCAGCGTACGGTCGGCCGGAATTTGCAGGAGTTGCTTTAGCTGTAATTTGGATATGGCCAGGTTATTTTCCGCATTGATGATCTCCAGTTCATCGGTGGCTTTCTGGGCCTGCAACGGCAGCACATTGGCTTCGGGTAAGGAACCGGCAGCCACCAGCTTTTGGGTACGTGCCAGTTGCAGGTCGGTGGTTCCTGTGCGCAACCGGGCGCTTTCCAGTAACTCTGTATTAAATAGTATTTGCGTATAGGCTGAAATTACGTTCAGGGTAATCGTGTTTTTGGTATCCTCCAGATTGTACTGACTTATCGCCAGATCGCTGCGGTTTCTTTTAATGGTATTAAGCTTCTGTAAGCCGTTGAACAAAGTCAGATTTGAGCTCAGCCCATAGCTTTGTGAGCTTACCGGATTTTCTTCATACTGATTGGTAAACGGGTTAACCGATCGCCCCAGGTTATAATTATAACTGGCGCTGCCATTTACCGAGGGTAACAAATCGGCTTTGGCCTGATTAATAGCGACCTGGCTGGAAACAACACCGAGTTCGCTTTGTCGGATGCCTACATTATTTTTAATAGCATAGTCGATGCACTCAAGCAAAGTACGTCGAAACAGATTATCTTCTTCTTTGTTATCCTGGCGCTCCTGTGCGAAACATAAGTGTGTAAAAGCTAATAGTAAACATGCTATGCATAAAGATCGGAAGGTTGTGGTCGCGCTCATAATTCAAATGTTTTATAAAAAATTATCTGTGCATCATTGCAAGCTATTTTCAATTATCAGCAGAATAGCCAAAGCTAGTCAATAATCCTGACTGCGGAATAAACCTATTCTCCGTATCAAAGACAAAACAAGTTATTTGAAACCAAAAAAAAGCAGTTTAAACCGGGCCATTTCAATAAATAAGAAACATGTATGGATAACTAATCAGCATTCTTTTGCAGAATAACAATTCTGTCATTGTCGGTCAGGTGTATGGTGAAATTGTATTGCCTGGCAATATAGGCGAAGGTATGAGTATGATAAAAACAAACATGCGTTACATCGCGGCGATAATGCCAGTTGTCAAAGGCTGTTTGCTCAGACCAGAAATTAGTCATTACACATAAATATCCGTTTGGGTGCAGCAATCTGGTAATGGTGCTGATGGTTTCTTTCGGATTGAAAAAATGCTCAAAGCACTCGGAAGCGAATACACAATGGTAAGGCGGATGTAAAGGAAAATCGTAAAAAAACGGATCATAATAGTCGCTGCTGAACCCTTCTTTTTCAAGTATCTGCGATAATACCGGCGCAGGTCCGCATCCATAATCCAGAATTTTCATATCCGGCTGTAGCAATGGTAAAGCCGGACGCACGATCTGGTAAAGAAAATTTACATAACCGGTGTTCTCTATATTATTATTGTGTTCTTCATACCTGTTTTTCTCAGTTGTTTTATCCGGAAAAAATTTTTGATCCATAAACCGCAAATAGCATTTTGCACACTGGTAATAAATCCGCTGGTCGGGTGTAACCATGGTTTCAGAAGATACAGTTTCGCACAGTGGACATACAACACCCGACATAAGTTCATTTATTTTTTTGAAAGCTATAAAACAGTTCAATGCTGGACAAATTTTCGGTATCATGAATGAAAAATCAAGGAGCGGTTAAGGATATAACAGCATTTTAACCCTAAAACAGTCGGGTCTTTCAAACAAAAAACCCTGTCGGTTCTTCGACAGGGTTTTCGGTACAACTAACTGTATAAAATGGACTTATTTTTCAAAACGCATAGCTGTTTTTTTCTATTAGTGTATCGGCAATTTGTCTTCTCAGTTCTTTTACATTAATTACCTCCATTTTGGTAAATCGCTTCAGGCCCATTAACATCACTTTTTGTTCGTCGCCTTTTACAAATGAGCCAATGGCTTCCTTCCCATTGGCGTTAACCTTTTCAACTGCTTCGTACAAATAGAGCTGTGCCATGTTCATTTGCTGACGTACCGCATCTTCTCCTTGCTGGCTTACCAGTTTTTCGGTACGTAATAAGGCCGATTCGGCTGTATATACTTCAATCATCATATTGGCGATGTTCATCAGAATCTCCTGCTCATCGTTAAGTTTGTTGCCAAAGTCCTGTACCGCTTTCCCTGCCACCATTAGTACCGCTTTTTTCAGGTTTTTAAGAATTTTCTTCTCTTTGGCAAACAAGGCTGACAGATCTTCCACTCCAAATTCAGGAATAGCCGTCAGCTCTTTGGCTACCACCATAGCTGGTCCCATCAGGTCCAACTCACCTTTCAGTGCTTTTTTAATGGCCATGCCCACCAACAGCATCCGATTAATTTCATTGGTACCTTCATAAATTCGTGAAATGCGGGCATCGCGGTAAGCGCGTTCCATGGGTGCTTCAGCGGAATATCCCATACCGCCATATATCTGAACGCCTTCATCCACCACATAATCCAGCACTTCCGAACCGTGCACTTTCATCATGGCACATTCAATGGCAAACTGTTCCACACCCTTTAGTTTGGCTTCAGCTTCCGGCATACCTTCTTCTATAAGCGATGCAATACAATCATCAATATCCTGACCAGCCCGGTAACAGGCCGATTCTGTTACAAACGTATAGGTAGCCATGCGAGCCAGCTTTTGTTTGATAGCCCCAAACTGTGCGATAGGCTGGTCAAATTGTCTTCTTTCATTGGCATAATTGGTAGCCAAAGAAATCACTTCCTTACAACCGCCAATTATTCCTACGCCTAGTTTAATGCGACCAATATTCAGAATATTTACGGCTATTTTAAAACCATTCCCCCGCTCAGAAAGCATGTTTTCTACCGGCACAGGGCAATCGTTGAAAAAGATCTGGCGGGTAGACGACCCTTTGATCCCCATTTTCTTCTCTTCCTCGTTCATGGTAATGCCGCCAAAATCTCTTTCTACAATAAAGGCAGTAATATTTTTATCATTTTCAATGCGGGCAAAAACGATCATGATTTCAGCGAAACCCCCATTGGATATCCACATTTTCTGTCCGGTAATCAGGTAATGCTTGCCATCTTCAGACAACACAGCTTTTGTTTTTCCGGAATTAGCATCAGAACCGGCATCTGGCTCGGTAAGGCAGTAACATCCTTTCCATTCACCGATAGCCAGTTTGGGCAGGTATTTCTGTTTTTGGGCTTCAGTTCCATAGTACAATATGGGCAGGGTACCAATTCCGGTATGGGCGCCGTAAGCAGTAGAAAAAGAACCGGCAGAGCCTATCACATCGGCAATAAGCATCGAGGTATTAAAGTCCATGCCCAATCCACCATATTCCTCTGGTACGGTAACACCTAATAATCCCAATTCTCCTGCTTTTCCCAATACCGAAGACATAAACCCCTCTTCCAGTTTGTCCATCCGCTCTACGTTTGGTTTTATTTCCTTATCTATAAAATCCTGAGTGGCCTGCGCCATCATTTTTTGCTCTTCGGAGAATTCTTCAGGAATAAAAATATCCTGCGCGTTGGTTTCTCTAACCAGAAATTCGCCACCATGAATAGCCTGTTTCTTACTTACTGTTTCCATCGATCACTGCTTTTTAATTAAACAAACTTAATATATTAATATAACCTTATGTATTTAGTATGTATGCATAACAAATATATATCAATTTATTATGCATGCATAACTTTTTTTTAATAATTTTGTTCAGTTTTTAATTACTATTCTTATAAATATTAATATAATTTAAATAGAACTATTAGAATAAACAATAGTATATAATTAAAAAAATTATATTTATTACTGTCAATTTGAAATAATATTATATATTTGAGGGTTTCCAAAACACGCAGTCTAATATAAATCTCTATTCCAGTTACCCATAAGTATTGTGAAGTTGACCACCTACCCCTGCAAAGCACAAATCCTATGCCTTTTACTTACGCTATTACTTACTTACAAATCTGTCGCGCAAAATCCAATTACTGCTGCCGACTCGCTGGCTTTGGTTACTTTCTATCAGCAAACAAAAGGGCCACAATGGAAAAAGAACAGTAACTGGCTGAATGGCCCGGTTAGTTCCTGGTATGGTATTACTGTAAAAAACGGAAGAGTAACCCAAATTGATTTTTCCTCACAGAGAAATGGAAATAACCTGAATGGTAATTTGCCTCCGGAACTGGGTAAACTGACCGAACTTATAGTTTTGAAGCTTCCGGGTGCCATTTCCCAAAAGCAGTTGCTAACAGGACCCATTCCGGATGCTATCGGTAAATTAAATAACTTAATAAATCTTGATTTAAGTAACAATCAACTCTCCGGTGCTGTACCTGCCTCGCTGGGAAAGTTAAAAAACCTAACCCTGCTGAACCTGGATTATAACCAGCTTTCCGGAACCTTTCCACAGGAATTGGGCAGTTTGGTAAAACTGAAATATTTAAGTATGGCCGGAAATAGTTTATCGGGAAACTTACCGGCTGCCATGGGCAATCTGACCGCGTTACAATACCTTTATTTATTTGAGAATAAGTTTTCGGGTTCTATTCCTACTACTGTCAGCAATCTGCTTGCTCTGGAAGAACTTCAACTGGCAGATAACGCGTTTACCGCAATGCCCGCTGAATTGGGTGAACTTATTAATTTAAAAGTGCTGGACCTGTCAGGCAATCAGATCGGTGGTAATATGCCCACATCCCTGGGAAAGCTTAAAAAGTTGGAGGAACTTTATCTGAACAATAACAATCTGAAAGGCTCAGTACCGGACTTAAGTGGCTTACAGAATCTAACAGTCCTTGATCTGAGCTACAACCAGTTATTTGGAAAAATTCCCGCTGGAGTGTGGCAGCTAAAACAACTTTCTGTTTTGAATGTATCGCAAAATAACCTAGAAGGGACTTTGGCAGATGGTACAGGAAATTTAACAAAGGCCGAATGGATGGGTTTGTCACACAATAAGTTCACCGGTGAATTGCCAGAAGGAATAGGAAAGCTTTCGCGGTTGCAATTGCTGTATCTGGAAGGTAACCAATTTTCAGGATCGGTGCCCAAAACTTTTCAACAGTTGTCACGGCTGCGAACACTTTCCCTGGCAGATAATAAATTGAAATTTTTACCCGATTTATCATCGCTAAATACCTTGAAAAATTTATATATTGAAAGAAATCAGTTCTCTTTCGACGATATTTTGCCTAATTATTCGGATGCCGGGTTTTATTATACCCCTCAGGATACCGTAGCCACCACCGATACGGTAACTGTACAATCGGGTAATGAGTATACAATTCAGCTCGATATTGATAATGGTATTTCAACCAATACCTACCAGTGGTATAGAAATGGAAATAAAATAGCTACTACCGATACCAACCAACTCACTATTCATCAGGCTGCCGAAAAAGACGCGGGTTTGTATACCAGTAAAATCAGTAATACTCAAATAAATGATCTTACCTTAATGAGCCGTTCGGTATATTTGCAGGTTCAGGCCGGACAGTTATCGCAGCATATTACTTTTGCTTCTATTCCAAATAAAACTTTTGGCGATTCTGCTTTTGCTCTTTCCGTGTATTCCGACTCACAATTACCTGTTACTTTAAAATTTAAGGGTCCGGTTGTTTTAGAAGGAAAATCAGTTACCATTACAGGTGCCGGAGAAGTTACGGTTATAGCCTTTCAAAAGGGAAATGATAGTTATCTCCCGGCTGATTCTATTACCCTGCAGTTTACGGTCAGCAAAGCTCATCAAACTATTGCCTTTGATCCCATTCCCGACAAAGCTTTGGGTGATCAAAGTTTTGCGGTAAAAGCAGTATCTGATGCCGCTTTACCCATTTCATTTGAAATAGTGAGCGGTGCAGCATTGCTCGAGGGAAATTTGCTTACTCCCACGCATGAAGGGAACATTACAATCCGTGCCTATAGCACAGGCAATGAAAA
Source organism: Cyclobacteriaceae bacterium (assembly GCA_041745535.1). GTDB lineage: Bacteria > Bacteroidota > Bacteroidia > Cytophagales > Cyclobacteriaceae > JBGTIS01. The sequence goes on from JBGTIS010000279.1 coordinate 10,732, forward strand.
CTATATTGCCGCTGAAACCAGACAGTCGTTTACCGTTAGCAAAAACATAAAAAAGACACAAACCATTACCCTGGATTCCATTTCAAATAAAACCTTTGGCGATGCTCCTTTTACAGTACACGCTGTCTCTAACGCTGGGCTGCCGGTTTCCTGCGAAATTACCAGAGGGCCCGCTACGCTGGATAGTACCCTGTTAACCATTACCGACACAGGTACTGTTGAAGTACTGGCTTTACAAAGCGGCAATGAACTGTATAAAGCAGACAGTGTGACACAGAAGTTTACAGTATCAAAAGCAACTCAAACCATTACCTTCGATGCCATTCCCGATAAATTGTTGGGTGATACACCATTCGCGTTGAAAGCTACCGCGTCATCAGGGTTACCCGTTACCTTTTCAGTAACAGGCTCTGCTGTGCTGGACGGAATGGTACTTACACTGACAGACACCGGTAAAGTATCCATTACCACCGCTCAGGCTGGCAACACCAATTATTTACTGGCAACAGCCATTACCCACACTTTTAAGGTAAAAGAAGCAGAAGAGGAAAAAGTGGTTACCGGAACCCATGAAACCAGAGCTACTGAAAACATCAAAATTTACCCAAATCCGAGTACTGATAAGTTTACTGTTTCATTAAATATACAGGAATGGAAATCTGGCGCGCTGATTATACGCAACCTGTCTGGTCAACTGATCAAAAAAACCTCTATTAATTCAGCAAAGATTGATGTAGATCTTGAAAAGGAATCTGCCGGTTTGTATCTGATTATCCTTCAGAAAGACCAAACCCAACAGGTCATCAGAATAACCAAAAAATAAAAATTCAAGGACTATTCATTTTAAAAATAATTTTTCTTGACTGAATTACTTGTTGTGTTTATTTTTGTCACGATTTTTGTGGAACCAGTGAAAGAGGAAAAAAATACACACTTTTATGAGAAAAGCATTAAATAATTTCTTAGGGTCTATCTTTGGTCCTGATAATTATACAGTTGGTGAAATGATCTATCTGTTCTTTTTTATATTCCAGATGTTTCTGGTTTTGATTAGTATTACCCGATAGAAATAGGATAATATTAATGGTTACCAGCATTGATGCTTTCCGGTAACCAAACCCATGCACACTTTTAATTCTTATACCTACACTTCGTAACTCCGGAACGGTTTCCTGATATTATTATCTTCTTACCAATCGATAGGAAAGTAATCTTTCAGGAATTTACCACTCCAGTGCTTGCCGGTAAGAATACCATCAATAAAAGGGTCGCAAACCCGGGCGGCACCATCTACAATATCCAGCGGAGGTTGAAAATCATGCGCTTTGGTTTTGAAAGCCGCCAGTTCTGCCGGGTCCTCATCAGTAACCCAGCCGGTATCTACCGCATTCATAAATATGCCATCTTTGGCAAAGTCGCTGGCCGAAGTATGGGTCAGCATATTCAGCGCGGCCTTGGCCATATTGGTATGTGGGTGGCGGTCTTCCTTAGTAAAACGATGAAACTTTCCCTCCATCGCCGATACGTTCACTATGTGTTTCTGTCCGGTATAATCGCGGCGCATCAGCGTAACCAGCCGGTTGCAAAGCACAAAGGGTGCTATGGCATTTACCAGTTGTACTTCTACCATTTCCGGTGTTTCAATTTCACCCAGCCGTAAGCGCCAGCTATTGGTTTTCCGCAAATCAACCTGCTGCAGGTCTACATCCAGTTTTCCTTCCGGAAAAACTTCTTTGGTATCTGCCGAATTATCGAACCGATAAGGAATTTGTGAAAGTTGCGCCGAAGCCCTGATGCCTAATCCTGGTTCACTGCTTTGCCAGGACACGGCCAGGCCATGGGAGTGTCCATTCCGGGTATCGTCGTAGCGTTGTAGTTCATTCAAACAGGCCTGATGATCCTGTAACAGCATTTTTACTTTTTCATTATGCCGTGCAAAAGGCAGAGTTTCGTTGGGCATCAGGTGCGCGTAAAATCCGGAAGGCCGCCGTACCGTCTGGGCCGCATTGTTGATGAGAATATCCAACCGATCGTAATGCCGCATCACATAATCGGCGAACAGTTCTACACTGGGAATATGCCTTAAATCCAGTCCATGAATTTTTAGCCGGTTCCCCCAGTCTGAAAAATCTTCTTCCTTAGCAAAACGAATGGCAGAATCAGCCGGGAAACGGGTAGTCGCGATTACGGTAGCCCCGGCACGCAACATCATCAGGGTGGCCTGGTAGCCAATTTTAAGCCGGGAGCCGGTAATCAGGGCTACCTGTCCGGTAAGGTCGCAGGTTTGGTAGCGTTTGGCATAGTTAAAGTCGCCACAGGCTTTGCACATGGCGTCATAAAAATGATGTACCTCCATATACTGTGCCTTGCAGATGTAACAGTTCCGCGGCGAGTCAAGGGTTTTTTCCTCACCAGGTTTAATGCCGGAAACCTCTAATTGTTTGGGAGCTTCAAAAACGGTAGCGATGCGTGCCGTTCTGATACCAGCGGCGGCCCGTGCTTTCCGGTCGTTTTCTCTGTTTTTTTGTTTTATCAGCAGCTTGGCGCCTTTGTTCCGCTTTTTCCTTTCCGCACGGTCGGGTCGGGATAACTGTCCTGCGGCTTTCATAATGGCAATTCTTTGTGTTTCGGGTAAGCGGGCAAATTCATCGCCATGGTGCAGCAGGTGCTCTAGTACGGTAATACAATTTTGAATAGCCGAGGTACTCAGCGCTTCTTCTTTTACATCGTTTCTTTCCATCAATTGCCGTTTCTCAATTTTGGTGCGAATATATTGATTTACCGGAAGGAGTAATTAAGTCTGTTTAATACTTTCGGGCAAAATCAATTACATACTGTAACGGTTCTCCTTTTAAATAGCGGTTCAGGTTATCCAGAAAAATAAATGCTTTGTGCAGTGGTTCATCGCTGCTACCGCCTCCTGTATGCTGGGTCAGTAGGGTATTGGGGCAATTCCATAAGGGATGGTCGGCAGGTAAGGGTTCAGTATGGGTTACGTCAATTACACTGCCCCCGAGTTTACCGGTATTCAAAGCTTCTACCAGGGCGGTTTCATCTACGGCGGAACCCCTGCCTACATTCACAAATATAGATTTGGGCTTGAACAGCCCCAGCCGCTCCCGGTTGAACATATTAACCGTTTCCCTCGTTTCGGGCAGGCAGCTGATTACCACATCCATATGCGGCAATACCGCGTCCAGTTCTTCATGGGTATAAATATCGGCATCGCCCGAAGACTTCCCCAGCACCGTAACCTCACATTGAAAGCCTGACAACATTTGTTTGATGGTGCCTCCAATGGCACCCCCACCAGCAATTAGCACCTTGCGGCGGTGCAATGTACTTAAATGATGGCGCAACGGTTTGCCAATCCACTTTTTACCCACTTTCAACAAGGCAAGCTGGTCGGTAGCCCGGTACAAAGTCATGATACCTGCCACAGCGGTTTCAGCCACCGGAATGCCATACATTCCTTTCAGGTTCGTTACCGTGATCTGATTTTGTGGGGAATTCTGAAACCACAGGTATTCGTTAAAACCCGTAGATTCCAACTGAAGCCAGCGCAGTTGGGTAGTTTCCTTTAACCAGGCCGAAGGAAGATTGCCAAAAGCAACTTCCGCCTGTAAAAAGTGTTTTTTCTGATCAGCTACCGGCAGTTCCTCCCTAAACAGCAGGTTGGCCGCTCCTATTTTCTCTTTCAACATATTCTTTTCTTCCACCTCAAGGGTAGCATCCACAAAAATGTTCGTCATGTAGTATTATTTTTAATCTTAGAAAAAAGGAGTTATTGCCAAAGGCTACTTTGCACCGATATTAAAGGGCATAAGTTAATAAACTGCCCAGCAAATCTACAAATATTGATCGTAAGATTTATCCATCACAGGATTGGATTTTGAATCAACTTCGAGTAGGAAAAACTATGAAGTGTATCATTATTATAAATAAAAGAACACCTGAATTTATCGATAGAAAGTCAATAATGAGACAAAAGAGCCTCATTCCCAAGCATTTTTCCATTAATTCTCTTTATCCAAATATTTAAGATATTTATGAATTAATAATTAAGCATTTGTAAATGCCTTATTTCTATCCTCATCATCAATTTCTTTTAATAATAAATCATCTTGGTGTTTTACACATAACTCTTGATATTCAATACGTTCTTTTTTTGAATCATAAATAATATATCCATTCTCATCTACCTGTACAACATCAACTCGTCCAGGCGGGGAATCAAATTTAATATTTAAAGGCTCAACATATACATCTACATCTTTTCTACCATCTGAATAGTAATGATCCACAGACGATGGTTTTTCAAGATTATATAATGCTTGATTATTAATCATATCCGTCTTGAAAATCATGTCTAACTCTTGATGTAGTTCATCTCTCAATGATTTATGATATACTGTTATCATTATTTCTCCCTCAATAACTCCATCTTTTATAATAAATTTATACCCGTCTCTTTCCCTGATACCGTTATCAATAAAATTAGGTGGAGAATATTTCCATTTCACAACAATTTTTTCTTCCATTTTTTGGGTAGTTTTTGAACACAAATAAGAGGATGTTTAAAAATTTAGTTTTATATATTATCGTAAATATGCATTTTTGTATCGTGCATGGTCAGCACACTGAAAAATAGGTATTTATAATTGTTTCCAGAAAATTTAAAAAGCTCTAAGGCTTATGAAGCCTATCCCAAACCTATTCCGGTATGATGGGCAATAACTTCCAGCGCAGCCACCACTTCTTTGTTCACAGGAATTCCCTCTTTCATTCTTACCTGGTAGGCCTGCCGTTCCGGATCACCCGGAATAAGTACGCCCGGGGTTCCCGGTAGGGGTTTGGTGCTGCGCATGGTTTGTATCCACCCATCCATGTTGTTTTTAAAATCTGTTTTATCGCGGAAGCCTTCGATATCCAGGGCACCAAAAAAATGACCAATCCCTTTTCCTACCTGCTGTCCTGAGGGTGCCACATGGATGGCAAAGGGAATAGCGAATGGGCCCCAGTTCGCGCCGCTTAACACCGCAGACAGAATATCCACCATGCTGGCCAGACAATATCCTTTATGGCCGCTGCCATTGCGAGTGCTACCCAAAGGTAATAGCGCGCCACCTTCCATCATTTCAACAGGATCAAGGGTAGTATTACCATTTTTATCGATACACCATCCTTCCGGTACGGTCTCTCCCCTTCTGTGGGCAATTTCCACCTTGCCATAGGCAACGGTGCTGGAGGCAAAATCTATGACAACAGGTGGTTCTTTCAACGCCGGAAAAGCAATGGCGATAGGATTGGTACCCAGCATTTTTTCCGCGCCATTAAAGGGCGCTACCCCTTTGGTGGTGTTGGTCATGGATAGGCCTATCAGGTCTTCTTTCAGGGCCATTACCGGATAGTAGCCCGCAGCGCCATAGTGGTTGGTATTGCATACACTAATCCATCCTGAACCCAGGTCGCTGGCTTTTCGCATCGCCATCTCCATACATTTCGGGCCTACCACCAGGCCCAGTCCATTATCACCATCTACCGTAGCCACACTTCCTTTTTCCCGAATAATTTTAATGTCAGGTCGAGGATTGATGCGTTTTGCCTGCAGCAAATCATAATAGGTTTTCAGGCGGGCAATGCCGTGTGAATCAATGCCATGTTCATCACTGTAAGCCAGCACATCCGCTGCCAAGGCCGCGTCTTCAGTGGGCACATTAAAATATTCAAAAACGTGGGCGGTAAACCGCCGCAGCTGTTCAGCGGAAAATATGATGGAATGGGGATTTTTTTCAGGCATGGGTATAGAGGTTTGGAGTAATGAAACTTGTATTGAAATGACCAACATTTGCTATGGCCACTAATCTTCTAATTTAGAACATCTTTTTAAATTTTCAACCGCCCACTCCCTGGATGGTGTTTTCACCATCCAGTTTGTTATACTTAACTTTTCAAATGGTTTTTCTAATCTATTTTACTGCTGACTATCATTTTTCAAGTATCTTACAAGCATGATACACAGGATTTAAAAAGCAGATGTAGCCAATCGCGACTTGTTAGACCTGGTGGAACCTGCTACTGCTTACAGGTTAACCATGAGTTGTAATTATAAAGAAATGAAACTTGACAAACGCACCCTTTATCCTTCGATTTTATTTATCGCTATTATTGCCGGCGTATTTCTGATACAGTACCAGACAAGCCGGACACCCATCAAAAAATCCATTACTGAATCGCAGGTGAAATCTGACGATACAAGCCAGGCTGAATGGGATAAAGATTTTGAGGTGGTTGAAATTAAGTCCGGGGTGGAGCATCATATTCAGAAAGCGTATTTCTATTCAGCTAGGTCAGGTACCCCCACCCCGCTTATTGTAAGTTTGCATACCTGGAGTGGCGATTACACACAGATGGATGAACTGGCGGCACGCTGCAAATCGAAGGACATCACATACATTCATCCTAATTTCAGAGGCGCCAATGTTACCAAGGCTACCTGTTGTAGCGATTTGGTATTATCTGATATAGACAAAGCCATTACCTATGCCCTTGCGCATGCGCATGTTGACCCCGATCAAATATATGTGATAGGCGTGAGTGGCGGTGGGTATGCCACTTTAAGCACCTTTATGAAATCAAAGCATCAGATTCGGAAATTCTCTGCCTGGGCGTCTATTTCAGACTTAATTGCCTGGTATGACGAAAGCAGCATCAGACAGAACAAATATGCCGACAATATTCTGGCCTGCACCGAATCGGAAAACGGTATCCTCAACCATAGTATCGCCAAACAGAAATCTCCTATTTACTGGGCTATCCCATCGGAAAAACTATTCGATACGGAACTCATGATATATGCGGGCATTTACGACGGCATACAGGGCAGTGTGCCCATTACCCATTCTATCAATTTTTATAACAAGTTACTCTCCGATTTATCGGTGACTGATTCGGGCAGCTATGTTTCAGATAAGGAGAAACTACGGTTGCTTAAATACCGCAAACCACTGGGCGACTATGGAAAAATAGCAGAAAGATCTGTTTGTTTAAAAAAGGAATTCGGCAACATCAAGCTAGTAATTTTCGAGGGAAACCACGAAATGTTAACAGAGTATGCGTTCAACGAGTTACTTGAATAATAACCACGCATCATTGCGCCCTCCACCCTTTTGGTGGTGTTTTCACCATCAAGCTCAACGGACGCGTGCGTTTCGCTTGTGTCTGTTATGCCCCAGGCCGCTGGCCTGTTAGCAGGTTTCGGAAGCTTAAAATAAACATATGGTTGAACCCACGCGTTAGCGTTGGGCTTTGAAGCGGGGTCATGTCATAAATTATACTGGACTGCCTGCTTTAATGGAAGCCGATTTGATATGAAAGGTGTAGTTAAAAACTATACCAAAAGGATACTAATTATTTTTCGTTATTTTCATATAGAAGTCGTTTAAACTTTTTTGAAGAAAGCAAAAAGCTACGAAGCTTTGTAGAGAGAAACATAACAAACACTTCGTAGCTATGAATATATTAGACAAAGATACAATAGAGAAAGAAATCATAGTACATTTACTCACAGCAAAACGAGGATACGCATGCAGCGTTCCCTTATGGCAAGTGGTAGGTGCTATCATTTATAACCAATACAGGAATAACATCAGTATCATTTTTTCATGCTACAGAGAGTAAGCTGGTGAATATTTTCAGCAGAAAAATTCAAAGATAAACCTCTGGCGCGAGCATCATGCTCATGCCTCCTATTTCCAGGCCTCTGGCCGATTAATACAACTCCATACAACCCCATTAAAGCTGGAAGCTTAGACAATGGTAAAACCGAGGCAGAGTCGCTCGCTATAATTGTTTTCACTGTACCTTATTCAGCCTCAAAAGTAATCGGTTGGACTGGTATTGAATGAAATATTATACCAGAAATTTCGCCCTAACGGATGCTTACTAACTTGTCCACCAACTTACCCCTATCGGAGTTCTTTCTTTAATATTTTGCCGGTGGCGCTCATGGGTAAGTGGTCCATAAATTCAATATACCGGGGATATTTGTAATCGGCTATATGTGCTTTCGTCCAGGTAATCAGTTCCGAATCTGTTATGCTGGCACCTTCTTTCAGCACCACACAGGCTTTAACTTCCTCGCCATATTCTTCATCAGGCATACCAATGACGGCTACCAGAGAGACAGCCTCATGGGTGATCATTACTTCTTCCACTTCCCTCGGATATACGTTCAGCCCACCCCGGATAATCAAATCGGTGGTGCGGTCTACAATATAATAAAAGCCATCCTCGTCCTGTATGGCAATATCGCCGGAATGCATCCACCCGTTTTTCAGGGCTTTGGCAGTAGCCTCGGGTTTTTTGTAGTAACCTTTCATTACGTTATGCCCTTGAAGCGCTAAATTTGAACGAATCGCTCAATGTAGTGCTGCGTTCAATAAATTCGCTGATACAAAATTCAAAAGCTACCATCCACACTAACTTTTCTGAATTTGATACAATTAAATTTAATAAAGCCTACCTGGACAGTATCTTCCTGAACCTGATTACCAACTCTATTAAATATGCCCACCCCGATCGTTTCCCCGTGATTTCTGACTGTTTATACCCGGAAAGTAAAGGGCATGCACCAGTTAATTTTTTCTGATAACGGACTGGGCTTTAATATGGATAAGGTGAAAGATAAGATTTTTGGGTTGCACCAGAAGTTCCACGACCACATCGACAGCAAAGGCATCGGCCTTTATTTGGTGTACAACCACGTTACAAGCCTGGGTGGTCAGATTGCCGTAGAAAGCGAAGTCAATAAAGGCGCTACATTTATTATATCGTTTAATGATTAAATAGAAATAAAAACAAGCTATTATAAAAGTTCAATCAACATAAAGCATCCTGAAATATCCAACTGGTGGGTGCACCTGCTGGCTGCATATTCCAGGATAACGGACAGTTTGTCTGACCTTTATATTTGTATGTCTACCTTTTTACCCGATTTCGTGGCCTTATAAATGGCATCAATAATCTTTAAATCTTTCACGCCTTCTTCGCCATCCACGGGTACCACAGGTTTTTTTCCTTCCAGAATGATGCCCGCCATTTCGTCCATCTGTACCGTTTGGTGCGTTACATGCGGCTGCGTTAATTCCCCTTTATGCGTACGGCCTTCAATAGGGCCATAACCGGTTGACGGTTGTAATTCGGCATATCCTTTTTCACCATTCAGGAAAAATCGATCTAAATTATTCATGGTATAGGTAGACAAACAGGAGGATACCGCGCCACTGGGGAAGCCCATCTGAAACATAATGGTTTCGTCAACACCTTCTTTAAATTTTTCAGGATCGGTTTTGGTTTCCTGTGCCGTAACCCAGGTAGGTTCTTCCCCCACCATATACCGGGCACCATTGATGGAGTAAATACCGATATCCATCATAGCGCCACCGCCGGCCAGTTCCTTATTCAGTCGCCATTGGGTAGGATCGCCAATGCGGAAGCCGGACAAGCCCTGAAAGAACAGAATTTTCCCAAACTCACCGTCTTTGCGCATCCGGATAATCTCCAGCGTCTTTGGTTCGAAGTGCATGCGGTACCCCACCAGCAATTTTACATTCGCCTGCTTACAGGCATCTACCATTTCCTGTCCTTCTTTGGCATTAATGGCCATGGGTTTTTCGCAAATGGCATGCTTACCAGCTTTGGCCACCCGGATTACCTGATCGTGGTGCAGGCCATTGGGCGTAATTACATACACCGCATCAATATCGGGATTGTCTTTAACGCGATCGAAGTTCTCGTAGTTATAGCAGTTTTTCTCCGGAATATTGTATTTGCTTTGCCAGTCTTTTACTTTGGAAGGGGTACCACTGATTACCCCCACCAATTTAGCTTTCTTACTGGATTGCATGGCTTCGGCCACGCGGGTACCATAACTACCCAGGCCCATAATCGCTACCCGCAGCATAGGGCTCTGGTAGGGCTGATCGTAATAGGCTTTGATGTTGAGTGGGTCATCCCAACGTAAAACAGGTAAGGCCAGGGCCGAAACGGTAAATTTTTGCAAAAAATCGCGACGCGAACTCATAGTGTAGGGTTTAGGTGTATAGTAAGTGTTGGAGTAAACTTGATTACCGCAAAATATTCATAAAATATACAGGGTGCAATACCCGGCATTTTATTTCAATTCATTTTGTAAAAAAATGTGGATACTACAGGCTACTTGCATAATAATGATGATAACATTAACTTTCTTAAGATAATACTATAGGCGCCTGTTTTAAAAGTAATAACCCTATTAAAGCGAAACAGATAACTTTTATATTTATAAAATGAAATAGAAAAGAAATTAAAAGCGTTGAAGCCTATGCTTTCAGAGAAGTTTCATGTTCAAAAAATTGGATATTTTGGTTCTTACGCTACCGGAGAACAAACAGAACAGTCAGATATTGATTTACTGGTAGAATTCCGAAAACCGCTGGGTTGGGCATTTTTTGACCTAAAGGATCTTCTTGAGGATGAATTGCAAATCAAAGTGGATTTGGTTTCAATATAGAAGAATATATTGGTGGAGTAACTTTTGATAAGTTTAAAGAAAATAACCTGATTGTAGATGCTGTAATTAGAAATTTTGAGATCATTGGTGAAGCGTCAAAAAATATTCCGCAAGAGATACAAAAAAAAATCCGGAGCTTCCCTGGAAAAAAATGTACGGATTAAGGAATTTAGTTTCGCATGTATATTTTGGGATTGATTACGAAATGATTTGGGAATAATAAAAGTGGATCTTCCTAAAAATAAAGAAGATTTGAAAATCATTACTGATAGAGAGAATGGCATGCGGCAATAGTTATTATACTAAAGCCTAAACGTAACTATTATTCATAAATATCAATAACAAAAACATGAACCTCACAAAAGCGCAACTACAGGAAATTGCAGACCTGCTGCTGTGTGGTCAGTTGTGCTTTCTGCATAAAGTTGATGGAAGCATAGCGCATTATGCGCAAGAGCAGGATTTGTTTATAGACGAAGAAGATCCGTGGCAGGAAGAAAAAGATAAAATTGATCAGGACTATGACAATTATATAAAATGCGAACCTATGGATTCGCATCAGGCTTTTAGGGTAATGGAAAAATTTATTGATCAGGTTGATTCCGCTTCTTTGCGGCAACAACTGATTGACGCCCTAAACCGACGGAAGCCTTTTCAGAATTTCAAATACCTGGTCGAAACTTCCGCTGAATACAGGCAGCCATGGTTTGATTTCAGACTGGAGCAAAATGTTGTATGGGTTGAGGAACAAATTGAAGCCGCCATGCTGTAACCAATAAAAAACAAATAATAATTGCCCCATAAGCGCAGGACACCTATGCGCCCCAGGCTATGCGCCCCAGGCTCGACCTGTGCTTACAGTGAACTTACTGCTCTGCAAAATATTTATAAAATGCACCTGGCGTAATAGTTAAATTAAAATATCTTCCAAATTCCTTTTCAAAGGAGGAATATAGTCAGTAATAATTCTCCAGATAATTTCAAAATCCAACTCGAAATACTCATGAACAATAACATGACTGGATCGTATAATTTTACTCCATTCTATTTGCGCATGCTGCTCTCTCAGTGGCACAGGGATTTGTTGTGCGGCTTCACCTAAAATTTGAATGTTTCTTACGGTGGCATCTATTGTTTTTTTGTCCACCAGAAAATCGTCATAATTCAGATCTTGGGTATACTTTCACAAGCTTGGTGCATATCTTCCAATAATAACCTGGGCTCCCGCTTAGGCATATATTAATTCATCTTTAATGTAGTGATATAAACGATTTTTAATAGCGTTATAGGTAATAAGATCCACTTTATGATGGAGGATGCGCTCCAGGTCATCTGCTAAATCTACAATTTCCATCCCTACCGGGGAGGAAAACGCTACCAGCACATCAATATCACTTTCAGGCGTAGGTTCATTGCGGGCATAAGAGCCAAACAGGCCAATGCTTTTGATCGGATACTTTTCCATCAACTGTGGCTTGTGCAGGGTCAGTTTTTCCAGAATAATTTCTTTTGTCAACATCATCAGGAGGTCAATGAGCATATCATCTAAGTTAGCAGATTCAACTCACCAAAACAATAGAAAGGCTATTCTCCTACAAACGCGGCGCACCTATGTGTGGTCCCGTACCTGTGTTTAAAATTGAGCCTCATGGAAAGATGTATTCCAGAAAAAGGCGGACAAAGTCCTTAACATAATAAATAAGACATAGGACGGGGTCGCATAGACTTGGGTGTCCTGCGCCTGAGGCTAAACTGTCCCATGTAACAAAACGTTGTTTGAAAACTAAATTACAAATTTAAACTGGGCCCAGCAATGGCACATACCTTTTTATCGAAACCTATGGTAGCTCCCGTGAATACTGGACTGATTTTATTAATCAGAACGCCAGAACCGCCGGGTGGGGTAGCGTTCTAAAGGTGGTGGTTCCTGACGCTATTGGCGCATACCATGGTGCCGTATGGGGAGCCGTAGGCGGTGTGGCAGGTTCAATCATTGTGGGTGTAACCGCTGGCCTTATGAATTCAGCCAATGCTTGGATTTGGGGTACTATCTGGGGTGAAGTTGGCCAGAAAGCCGCCGATCCATTCAGCGGTACGCTCATATCGGTAAAACCAACTTATGTGCAATCCGTTTATGGTACTAGGAATAGTTACATTATTCCTCGCTAATTATGCAAGCCTATGTATCTCAATATTTCAAACAACTTAGACGTGCCAGCCTGATCGGCTATATCGTCATCGTCGCTGGGCCGTTCCCAGCCAGAACTACCTTTACGGGTTGGGAACCCAAAAAGATTGACCGCTACCTATAAACGGAACGGCACGGTATCCTTAATTGCAGCCCTGGCTGTGCATAGTGGAGAGATTACAGCAGAAACCATTGACAGCAACAACCATAAAAACTTTTTAAAGTTCATAAAAAAGCTCTATCGCGAATACCCCAAGAAACACTTGCACATTATTGCCGACAATTTAAATGTTCATAAGCATCATAAAGTTAAGGAGTGGCTATCCACTAAAAAAAGGGTCAACATGCATTTTACCCCCACTTAAATTCGTTGCTCTTCTTTAATTTCTAAAATTGGTGTTCCATCAATTTTAAAAAGTGGCGATTGGTATAGGCTTTCTGACCGACTATTTGGATTCAGGAAATCCTCGGAAAACAAACAGGTGTAGATATTTTGTTGAAAGTGTTTCCCAAGAATAAGGAATATGGGGATTTCCAAAAAACAAGATTGTTCCCTTTGCTTCAAAACTTCTGTCGGCATAATGAATTTTGCTTTTACCCGTAGTAAGGCAAATTTTGTAAAAGTCTTTTCGACTGTAAATACGTGTAGCGTTACTGTCTTCCTCAATTTGAAAGACATTGAAACCTTTTAATTTTAGTTCATTATTAAATTCAGATACCGTACGCATAACTTTTGCAAAGTTAAGAAATTCAAACATTCCTAATTTGCTATATGTTTAAATTCTTTGAATTGGTATCTTCAGATTACACATAACTTCCCATAATTCATTTTTCCTTTCCCTTTGTTGCCAGAACCAGTAATTTACCGGTAACCTTAAATTGTATTTTTCTGGTTTTTTACCGCTTTTTTGCCTCCGTTACTTTCTTCCGCCTCACTCATACCCCCGTCTTTTTTGTACTATTCCCTGAAATCACCTTTCCGTTAGGGATTCATTCAGATAGAAATAAAGATGCCTATGACTTGCTCCGGGTTTTCTTTACGGTATGTTTTTCAGTTCTGTGTATGCGGCAAATGGTTAATGTAACCGGAAGTATCTTCCTTAATTTTTCAATTATTTCTTCTCCTCACAAGGCTGTTTTCTGATGTAAGATTTCATGATTAAACGTGCATATTCCTGATCAGGCAGGGCTTTCCAATTTTCTTTTACTCCACCATTTTATAACGTGCCTGGGCCTGTGCCCTGGAGAAGGCATTGAAATGCCACCATTCGCTGGTAATGGTGCTGAAACCGGCTTTTTGCATGGCAGCCCGCAACACCAACCGGTTTTGTACCTGCTGTCGGGTTAACTGTTCCCGGTCTATCATATCATCTTCCATTACCGGATAGGCCAGCGGACCAAAGTAGTCGTAGGGTGTACCCATATCCACAGGCTTGCCCGACGTATCGGCCAGGGTAAGGTCAATGGCTGAACCGTAGTTGTGGATAGAACCTTCTTTGGGATCAGCTACATATTTTATTCTTTGCTCATACGGATCATCCAGGGTATTCCACAAGATGTACTGCACCCGCAGGGGCCTTACGCCATCGTATACCAGAAACCGGTACGCAGGATGGGCGGCTTTCAGAAACCGGTGGGCATTGGCCAGCATTCGCGCCACTTCGGGTTGCAGATAGCAATGCGCTAAATCGCCATATACATCTACTCCCACAAAATTATCGGTAGTACTGTATTTCAGTTCCACAAAAATAGTGGAATCGATAGTCTGTATGTTCACCAGCCCCTGGTCGATCAGGCTTTGCTCCAGGGTGTCTGTCACGGGTTGTGCCCTGGCAGGAGGGACAACTGTTTGCCGGTTCGAATCGGTTTCTACTTCGGCGGCAGCCTGTTCTTCTGGGGCTCCTCCACAACGCCATATCAGTACGCAGCAGCATACCATTATGATTTTCGTAAAAAAGTTTTTCATCAGTACGGTCATATCATCATTTTACCTGCCAAATAAACATATTTTTTCCTATTTTGAATAATCGCGAAAGCTATTGCCGTTTTCGCCATTTTTTGGTTATCTATGTTGAAGAAATTACCGTAAAACAAAACAATTACTTACCCTATGGATGGAAACGCGATTGTGCTCACTTCCGGAACTTTACACAGTGCACGGGCTAAAACCACCCACGGCCTCATCAGAAGCACTTCACGCTATCATATTGTGGGCGTGATTGCCCCTGCTGAAGCAGGTCAGGATGCCGGCGAAGTACTGGATGGCCAACACCGAAAAATTCCTGTTTATGCTTCGATTACCGATTGCATGGAAACCATTACTGAAAAGCCTGAGTTCTGTATCATTGGGGTGGCCAGCAAAGGAGGTGTATTGCCTGCCGACCTGAAACCTATTGTAATAGAAGCCATACAGGCGGGCTGCTCTATCGTAAATGGGTTGCACCAATACCTGAGCGATATGGACGACCTCCGCACCCTGGCCGAGCGCCATCAGGTCAGGCTGATTGATATTCGCAAGCCCCGGCCCAAAAGCGAACTTAAGTTCTGGAGCGGCAGCATCCGGCAGGTACAGTGCATGCGGCTGGCCGTGTTGGGCACCGACTGTAATTTAGGTAAGCGCACCACCACCAAGTTCTTAACCGAAGCCCTTACTGGTGCCGGTTACAAAGCAGAGATGATTTATACCGGGCAAACGGGCTGGATGCAGGGCAGCCAATACGGTTTTATCTTCGATTCTACCTTCAACGACTTTATTTCCGGAGAAATTGAACACGCCTTGGTTTCCTGCTGGGAAGAAGCCCAACCGGATATTATGCTGGTAGAAGGGCAAAGCGCCCTGAGAAATCCTACCGGTCCGGGTGGCGCTGAGTTCCTCGCTTCCGGCGAGATCCGGCACGTGGTGCTGCAACACGCCCCTTCGCGAAAGTATTTCAGTGGCACGGAAGATATCGGCGGTATTACCATTCCTTCGCTGGAAAGTGAGGTAGCGCTTATCAGCATGTATGGGGCCGAGGTAATTGGCATTGCCCTGAACACCTACGAACTCACCCATGAAGAAGCCCTGGCCTACAAACATCAGTACCAGGAATTGTTAAGGATCCCGGTGGTATTGCCCATTGAAGAAGGCGTACAGGATTTACTGCCTGTGATCAAAAATAGTATTCAAACTTTTAAAGCATAGTTACTGCCGCCATAAAACATCCCAATATGAAGATCAAAACCATACACGTCAGCAGAGAAAATCTTAAACTAACCCGCCCGTATGCCATTGCCTATAAAATGGTTGACACCGTTGTGAATTGTATTGTTGAAATCGTAAGCGATACGGGCTTATCAGGCTGGGGTGCCAGCAATCCCAGCAAACATGTGGTGGGAAAATCTGTGGAAGATACCATTCAGCATTTCTCATCGCATTATCCAAACTGGCTGATTGGTCGCGATATCCGGGAAATGAATCAGTTGTGCGATGAGGTACATGCCCATTATCCGGATAATCCCGGTGTACGGGTAGCCCTGGAGGTGGCCCTGCACGATTTGTTTGCCCAGTACCTGCAGGTACCTTTGGTTACTTTTCTGGGGCAGAAAATCAAGTCGATGCCTACTTCCATCACCATCGGCATCAAATCCGTGGAAGAAACGCTGACCGAAGCGGAGGAATATGTAGGCCGTGGCTTTAAAATTCTGAAAGTAAAGCTGGGCAAATCGCTGGAGGAAGACCTGGAACGCATCGCCAAACTCAAAGAGAAATATCAGGATAACATTCTGATCCGCATTGATGCCAATCAGGGTTATAACGCCCAGCAAACCGAAGAGTTCTATAACAAAACCCTTGATTACGACTTGGAACTGATCGAACAACCCCTGCCCGCCAAAGCAGTAGAAGAAATGAAGCACCTGCACCTGGCCATCCGCAATGTAATTGCCGCCGATGAATCGCTGATTAGTCCGAGAGATGCATTTTATCTGGCTTCTGATCGGGTAGCCTGCGGTATTTTCAATATCAAACTGATGAAATGTGGCGGTATTAAACCCGCCCAGGCCATTGCTACCATTGCCCAACAGGCCGATATTGACCTGATGTGGGGCTGTAACGACGAAAGTATTATCAGCATTACGGCTGCGCTGCATGTGGCCCTCTCCTGCCCCAATACCCAATACCTGGACCTGGATGGCAGCCTGGATTTAGCCCAGGATGTAGTAAAAGGCGG
>JBGTIS010000280.1:0-8418 GCA_041745535.1 Cyclobacteriaceae bacterium
TTTAACTGGCTTCGTAAAAGAAAATAATCTACGCAGCGCAAAAAAAAATCCTGTAATGGGTACAGGATTTCAAATTTTAAGGAAGGAAAAATAAATTTAATCACTATGACAGATTATCAAAGAATAGCACAAGCAATAGAGTTTATTAATAAAAATTTTAAACTGCAACCCGATCTGGATACAGTGGCTGATGCCATTTGCTTAAGTCCTTTCCATTTTCAACGATTATTCAAAGAATGGACAGGGGTAAGTCCGAAAAAATTTTTACAGTTTGTAAGTTTGGGCCATGCCAAAAAATTGCTGATGAGGCAGAATTCTCTCGCTGATACTTCTTTTGAAACAGGATTATCGGGTAGTAGCCGGTTACACGATCTGTTTGTTTCTATCGAAGGGATGACACCCGGTGAATATAAAAGTGGCGGTGAAAACTTAAAAATTAATTACAGTTTTGAAGATACTCCTTTTGGAAAAGTAATCATCGCTTCTACCAGTAAAGGAATTTGCCATTTGTCATTTACCGAGAATGAAGAAGTAGATGAGTTAATAGAGAAGTTTCCGAAAGCTACTTTTACTGTTAAACAGGATAAATTACAGGAAGAAGCCCTTAAAATTTTTCATGGAAACATTTCCGATATGAAGCAAATAAAGTTGCATCTGAAAGGAACACCTTTTCAGTTGAAAGTGTGGGAGGCATTATTAAGAATTCCTTACGGAGCAGCCAGTACGTACACTTCAGTAGCCCATGCTATTCAATCGCCTACTGCCATGCGGGTGGTGGGTTCTGCCATTGGCGCTAATCCGGTTGCTTATTTGATTCCCTGCCACCGGGTAATCCGTTCAACTGGAGTAATTGGTGATTACCACTGGGGTAATACACGGAAAACTGCCTTGTTAGGATGGGAGAACTGTAAAACAGAAGCGGCATTATTAGTTTAATAAAATGGTTGCCATCAACTAGAGGTTACGAACCCATAGTTTAAAAAATGCAATACCAAAATATGCTGATGAGGTTAAATTTAAGGCCACTGATAGTATTGTTTTAGGCAAATACTTTATTGCACCTGAAGATCCTGGATTTCTCCCTCCAGGTCTTTTACTAAATTACCAATTTGGGTTTGCACCTGATCAGCAAAATTTTCAGCATCTTCCATCTCATTATTATTTATTTTCCGCATTGCTGTTTCTAACAGTTGGTCTAATGCATTGAGCTTAAAAAGTTTGATGTAAGAGATAATATTATGTCGTTTAGCACTGAATTTTTCCGGATCGTGATTTTTCAAACCTTCTATTAATCCAGGAATACTTTCCTTAACCAGGTCCCTGATCTGCATAATTATATTTACATAGTTCACTAAATCGTTTCCATATAAATTTCTAAGATCAGTAAAATCGGCAGTATTTGTAACGGATTGTGCTTCTCTGTTGGTTAAAATAGAAGCGCGATGGCCAAGTGTTTTTGAGATTTCAGCCAGTTTTCTGTGTAAATCTTCAGGATTAATAGGTTTTGATATGTAATCGTCCATCCCAATATTCCTGATTTTTTGCCGTGTAGTTTCTGAAACTGATGCGGAAAGCGCTACTATAGGAATATTTGCATAATGCGGATCTTTCAGACTTCGGATTTCCTGGGTGGCTTTGTAACCATCCATTTCCGGCATCTGAATATCCATCAAAATTAAATCGTATTTGTTTTGTTTTACCTTTTCAAGGGCCTCTAATCCGTTTAAGGCTGTGTCCAGTTTGATATTCCAGTTATCGGCTAACCCTTCCATCAAAAACTGATTGGGTAGTACATCTTCTACATACAGCACTTTTAGGCCATCAAGGGGCTGGTATTCCGCAATAAAATCATCCGAATAGGTTGCCGATACTTCGTGTTCTTCCGATTTTTGAAAGGGTAACACGACTTTAAATACGGTACCTTCACCCTCTTTGCTATGTAAGCTGATATAGCCGCCATATAGTTCTACCAGATTTTTAACAATAGCAAGGCCCAGTCCGGTACCGCCAAAGTAACGCGTAGTGGAAGGACTTGCCTGCCTGAAAGGGTCAAATATTACGTCAAGCTTATCTTCAGGAATACCTACACCCGAATCTGAAACCTCAAATAAAAGTAAATAGCGATTTTCTTCTTCCTGTTCTACATACAGACTAAGTACAACCTGCCCTTTTTCTGTAAATTTTATCGCGTTATTCAACAGGTTGTTTAGTATTTGTCCTAAACGGGTTACATCTCCTTTTACAAATTCAGGTATTTCTTCCTCGGTCAGCAGTCGGAAAGCAAGGCCTTTGCTGGTAGCAAGGTTTTTATAGGTAAGTTTAATACTATAAATAAATCGCTTTAGATTAAAATCCTGGTTTTCCAATTCTAGTTTCCCTGCCTCTGTTTTAGAATAATCCAGAATTTCATCTATTAGCGCCAATAAGCTATCGCCTGAAAATTTCAAAGTTTGTAGCAGTTTGATCTGATCTTCGCGCGGATTACTCTGTAGCAACAAGTGCGTCATACCCAATACCGAATTCAGCGGAGTTCTGATTTCATGGCTAATGGTTGATAGAAAATTTTCCTGGGCTTTTATTATATATTCAGCAGACTCTTTCGCAAGAAAAAGCTCGTTTTCATGAATTTTACGCTGTGTAACATCGGTAACGTGTATAATAACCAGCCATTTTTCTTTAAATTTTATTTCGGTAATAGATAAATTTCCCCAAAAATTAGTGCCTTTTGTGGTAACAAATTCAATATCCTGTATTTTGCTATTGCCATTGATCTGGCTTACATTGATCTGATGATTTTTGACATATTGATTTTGAAATGCTGGAAAAGAAATTCCTATAAAATCGCTTTTGTAAAGCACTTCAAAAAGCTCAAGTGTTTTCTGGTTGCATTCAACAATAGTCAGTGTGTTGTCATCAAGTATAAAAATCGCGTTTTTTGACTTTTCAAAAATTTCCTGAAACAGGCTGTTATATGCCTGATCTAGCAGAAAACCGGAAGGGTTCGGAACAGTGGTTTCAGCGGGAACAGACTTTTCACTTTCAGCAGGGATTTCCAAAAGTTGAACCGATTTATTTTCCCATTCACCTTTTATATCATAAAATACACTGACATTCGCTTTAAATCGTAAATATTGCCCGTTTTTGTGTTTGATCCGAATCTCATATTCCCGTATTCTCTCCTTTAAAAACTGCCCTTCATCTTCGGTAAGAAGGGGCAGGTCATCAGAATGAATTATTTCAGGAAAATAGGTAACGGGAAAGTATTCTTTATTATATCCTAACAGATATTTACATTGAGGGCTTATATATTCTATATGGTAATTTCTGTCCAGCAGCAATAGCATTTCATCAGTCCTTTGAACAAAGAGTGGCTGATCTTCATCTTTGTTAAATTGTTGGGTAATAATAATTTGATTAATAACAAAACCTGTAATTTCACCTTCCTCATTCTGTATACTCTTTACGCATCCTTTCGTCCAGTAAAGTGTGTTATCATGACTTACTGACCGATAAATATAGGAATTAAAAATTGACTTTCCGCTAACATAATAGTAAAACTCATTCAGGATTTTTCTGTAGTCACAAGGACAAATAAAATCTAAAAAATTTTTAGGCAGATCCTCATTTTGGGTATATCCCAATTGGAGTTTATATACAGGGTCAATGTACAGGGTTCTCAACTTATGGTCAACAATAAACAGCAGGCCTGAATGGCTCCGAGCAGTCTGTATATTGGCATCAGGAACCTGTGAAAGTTTTTTTTTAGCCAGCAGGTCTTCGATCATAATCATAAAAATGTATTCCGCATTATGTCTTATTCCGCGAATAATAATACTAATGGGAAAAAGATACTGGCGGTGATGGATGGCAATAATTTTTCTTTTGGTAGTTTTTACAGTTGAATGATCGAAAAAAAAGGTGATATCAGGATGGTAGATTTTATGAATTAGATCAAAAATTGTGGAATTGTAGTTTTTAAGTTTTTTACCAAACTTTTTAGTAAAAGCTGGATTTGAATAAATTACTTTTCCTGATTGGGTAGTGAGGAGAATTGCTTCAGGAGTATCATGAAAAATTTTCTCGAATTTTTTCTTATTCATTACATAGATACTCTTTTTGTCATATATCAATCAAAATTAATAAAAAAATATAAATAATATAATTAATTAGATTTTAATAATAAAAAACAATAAAAATATATACCTAACATTATTTAAATACTAAAATCTCAAATA
Organism: Cyclobacteriaceae bacterium; assembly: GCA_041745535.1. Taxonomy (GTDB): domain Bacteria; phylum Bacteroidota; class Bacteroidia; order Cytophagales; family Cyclobacteriaceae; genus JBGTIS01. The sequence goes on from JBGTIS010000280.1 coordinate 4,236, forward strand.
CACTTTATTTTATTGATATGTAGCTATTTAGCGCTAAGCATAAAAACTGCCTAACTAAATTTAAACCAGGCCTTATACAATACTTGCTAAATGGACGAGCCATAAGAATGGATAACATTCCTTTTTTATAAAATAATGTTACAGGTTTGATTTGTTACACCTGTTCAAATTATTTTACTTTGCTATATGAGTTTAGTTAATATGAAATCCGCGCAACAAATTGCCAGTATGTTTCTGGATATTGGCGCAATCAAATTAAGTCCTACTGATCCTTTTACCTGGGCTTCCGGATGGAAATCTCCTATTTACTGCGATGGCAGGCTGTCATTATCGTTTCCTTATGTGAGAAATTACATAAAAAATGTGATGATAGACACCATCAGGAATAATTTTTCTGAAGTGGGTGCTATTGCCGGAGTAGCTACTGCTGGCATCCCACAAGGAATATTGGTTGCCGATGCGTTGGACCTTCCGTTTTTATATGTTCGGCCAAAAGCCAAAGATCATGGCATGGAAAACATAATTGAAGGAAAAATAGAAAGAGGCAAGCGTATTGTTGTTATTGAAGATCTGATTTCAACTGGTGGGAGTTCTCTAAAAGCTGCGGTAGCACTGGATTTGGCAGGATATGAAATTGCCGGAGTTATTGCTGTATTTTCTTACGGTTTCGAAACAGCCCAGCAAACCTTCTCCGATGCTGGTATTTTACTTTATTCACTCAGTAATTATGATATTTTACTGAAAGAGGCAGTTTCCAAAAAAATTATTTCTAATATAGAACTATCTTCGCTACAGGAATGGCGAAAATCGCCGGAAAGCTGGGGCAAATAGATCACCCCAGTTTATATGCGGATAGTAGTATTAAAAATTTTTATTTCTGGTTAATTGTGAATGTTGAATGTCCAGACCGGGCGCTTGGCATGATTCACGATATCTTCAGCCAGACTACCGCTGAGTATGTGGCTGAATCCTGATCGGCCATGTGTGGCAATCGCGATCATATCAGCATTAATGTCTTCAGCAAAGTAAATAATACCATCTTCTTCGCCACTTTCAGCATACACATGAAGCGAGTAATTTTTTATATTATTTTTTTCTACAAAAGTTTCCATGGCTTTTTTATAATACCTGGAATTTTCAAAATTCGATGGGGTATTGACACTTACAATGTGCAGCTTGGCATCAAAAACTTTTTGTAATTTTTGTAAAGGTTCAACCAGTTTTGCCAGATCGTCTCTAAAGTCTGATGCGAATACAATGTTTTTTACAGACTCAATATTTACAGCTTGTTTCACAGTAATAACCGGGCATTTAGCGCGTCTTACTACTTTTTCGGTGTTCGAACCTACCAATATTTCTTTCAGACCACTGCTTCCCTGGGTACCCATAATTACCAGATCAACATCCTGGTCGGCGATTACCTTAGAAATATTAACATAGGGGTTGCCAATTACTACATCGCCTGTAACTTTTATATCTTTAAATTTAGGATCTTTCACCAGTTCATCTAACTGGGTCTTGACCCTTTCCATCAATTGTATGGCAAACACGCTATTCACATCGCTGCTTTGGGTAATTTCACCCGAAGCATCAAATGAAGAATCTACGGGTAGTTCCAGTACATTCAGAAGCTTTACTTCCGCGGAAGTTTTAAGTGCAATAGCGTGTGCCATATCCAAAGCAAACTGAGCTTGTTCGGAAAAGTCGGTGGGAACGAGTATGTTTTTCATAATAAAAAATGTTTTATTAATTTATTTTAACCTTTACAATTATATGTGAAATATTTTTCTGTTCTGCTAGAATAAGAGAAAAATACAAGTTTCTAAAACAAATTGCCAACGCCAAAGGTAAGCACGTATAGCAGGGTACTCAATGCCATTTGTTTCAGATATGGATCTAGCTCTTTCGCGCTTTGCTTTTGCTGAACAGCTAATCCGTTAGCAAACAGCAGCGGAAGGCACAACAAAAATAACCATTGGTAATACGACTTAAAGTTAAAATAAATGTAAATAATCGAGCAGATTATCCCAAGTATTAACAGCGCCCAGTGATAAATCACAGCCTTTTCTCTGCCTAACCGAACCGCTACTGATTTTTTTCCTGACAAGGCATCTGTTTTAATATCTCTGATATTATTTACATTTAGTACAGCAGTTGAAAACAGTCCACAGGTGCTGGCAGGAAGTAAATATTGCCAGGATATGATATGAGAATGCAGATAAAAAGAACCTAAAACGCCTACAATACCAAAAAATAAAAATACCGATAAGTCGCCTAAACCCGCATAACCATAGGGCTTCGTACCCGATGTATAAGTAATAGCGGCCAAAATGGCTAATATTCCTATTCCCAGAAATAGAAACAGTTCTTTTGGATTGCTGGCGAATGCTTCAATAAGGAGCCACACCCCAAAGATTAATGACAATACAGAAGTTACCACCATCCCGGTTTTCATGGCTTTGGCTGAAATGGCTCCTGACTGAACGGTACGCACAGGGCCCTCCCGGTGCGCGCCATCTACTCCGTGAAATGAATCGCCATAATCGTTCGCGAAATTGGAAAGAATTTGTAAAAAAATAGTAGTAAGAGCACTTAAAACAAATACACTCAGATTAAACAGGTTAATGGAAGCCGCCAGAAAGGCACCCATACCGATACTGGCTAAAGCCAGGGGTAAAGTTCGTAATCGGGCAGCCTGTATCCATGATTTAACTGTTTGCATAAATGAGCTATAAAAGTTGTCTTTTGATGGTACGAAAATTACATACGGTCGGGTACCTGAATACCTAGTAAATCCATATTTACTCTAATCATTTTGGCTACAACAGCGGAAAAAGCAATACGGAAAGATAAGGTTTGCGGATCAGGGGCATTAAAAATAGGCACTTCAGTATAAAACCTGTTATATTCTTTAGCAAGGTCATACACATACTGCGCTATTACCGAAGGTGAATAGGTGTTCGCTGCCATTGCCAGTTTCCGCGGAAACTCGCTCAAAATACCAATAACCGTTTGCTCTGCTGGCTCCAATGTTACTACCGTTTCAAAGTCCTTTTTGTTCTGATAACTTATACCAAGTTCATCGGCTTTTCTTACAATGGCCGCGATGCGGGCATGGGTGTACTGAATAAATGGAGCAGTATTGCCCTGAAACTGAACCGACTCTTCAGGATTGAACAACATTCGTTTTTTAGGGTCTACTTTTAATAGGAAATATTTCAATGCGCCAATTCCTAATATATGATACAGTTCGCTGGCTTGTTGGGTGGTGAAGCCTTCAATTTTTCCTAATTCTTCCGTTTGCGATTGAGCCGTCAGTATCATTTCGGCAATTAAATCATCAGCATCTACCACAGTACCTTCTCTTGATTTCATTTTTCCTGAAGGCAAGTCCACCATACCGTACGACAAATGATACAAACCGTCGGCGTAAGGACGATTTAGACGCTTTAGGATTTTAAAAAGCACATTAAAGTGATAATCCTGCTCATTTCCAACTACATAAACGCATTTATCAAAATTAAAGTCGTTATACCGCATATCAGCAGTACCCAGATCCTGGGTCATATACACTGAAGTACCATCAGAACGCAGTACCAGTTTTTTATCCAATCCCTCATCAGACAGGTCAGCCCATACTGAACCATCTTCTTCTTTAAAGAAAACCTTCTTTTCCAGGCCTTCTTCTACTATATCTTTTCCCAGCAAATAGGTGTCAGACTCATAATAAATTTTGTTGAAACTAATCCCTATTTTCCCATAAGTTTCATCAAAACCTTTATACACCCAGGTGTTCATTTTTTTCCACAAATCGATAACCTCCTGATTGCCTTGCTCCCACTTATTGAGGAGTTCCTGCGCTTTAACCATCAACGGCGCTTCTTTTTTTGCGGTTTCCTCATCCATTCCCTGCTGCACGAGTTCTGCTATCTGCTTTTTATAAGCCTGATCGAACTTCACGTAATAATTTCCTACCAGGTGATCGCCTTTAATTTGTGCTGAAGCAGGAGTTTCATTTTGGCCAAACAGGTCATAGGCAATCATAGATTTGCAGATATGAATACCCCGGTCGTTCACGATATTTACTCTTTGCACCGTATAGCCGGATGCCTCCAAAATTCGGCTTACCGCATCGCCCAGAAAATTATTCCGCAAGTGCCCCAGGTGCAAAGGTTTGTTAGTG
>JBGTIS010000281.1:0-9538 GCA_041745535.1 Cyclobacteriaceae bacterium
GTCGTTGAGCCAGATTGAGAAACGCATGGTACCCACCACCGATGGCAAACAAATGCTGGTGTGGGTAGTTTTTCCTCCCGATTTTGATGAAAATAAAAAGTACCCTACCCTGCTCTATTGTCAGGGTGGGCCACAGGCCGCCCTCTCCCAATTTTACTCTTACCGCTGGAATTTTCAGTTAATGGCAGCACAGGGGTACATCGTGGTAGCACCAAACCGCCGGGGTATGCCTGGTCATGGCGTTACCTGGAATGAACAGATCAGCAAAGACTGGGGCGGACAGGTCATGGACGACTACCTTGCGGCTATTGACACGATCGCGGAAGAGGAATTTGTAGACAAAGACCGGCTGGGCTGTGTGGGTGCCAGTTATGGCGGGTATTCCGTGTTTTATCTGGCCGGGATTCATGAAAACCGGTTCAAATCGTTTATTGCTCACGATGGGGTTTTCGACTTGAAAAGCATGTATGGTACTACTGAAGAATTGTGGTTTGTCAATTGGGATCTGGGTGGTCCGTACTGGGAAAAAGATAATCTGGCTGCCGCTAAAACTTATACTGATTTTGACCCAAGCAATCTGGTAAGCAAATGGAATACCCCCATATTGATTATTCAGGGCGGCCAAGACTATCGCGTACCCATCGGACAAGGATTGGAAGCTTTTCAGGCTGCGCAATTACAGGGTATCAAAAGCAAGCTGCTGTATTTCCCCAACGAAAACCACTGGGTGCTGCATCCGCAAAATGCCCTGGTGTGGCAGCATGAATTTTTTAAATGGCTGGACGAAACCTTAAATGGTGAGGAACAGGGGAAATAACGATAAACCGGAAGGCCGAATGGTGTAGTATTTCAATTGCTGATTTTAAAGAATTACATACCTGAAACACTTTATACGTAGTTGGGTTTCCTTATTGTTCAAATACATTAAAATAAGAAACATGAATTTAAAAATAGAAGGAAAAGTGGCCGTAATTACTGGCGGCGATTCCGGTATTGGTTTGGAAACCGCTAAATTTCTGCTCCACGAAGGAGCAAAGGTAGTTTTGAGCGATATAGACAAAGATGCGCTGCAAAAATCGACTGATAAACTTTTGAAATATGCTGCCGATAAAGAAAATATACTCAACGTGGTCGCTGACCTTACCGATAATAATGCTGTAAAAGATTTGGCAAGTCAGGTAAAAGAAAAATTTGGTGGGGCTGATATCCTGGTGAATGCTGCCGGAGCACGGGGCGCTGCGGGCAATTTTCTGGAACTCAGTGATGATGACTGGCAGGAAACCATCGAAGTTGACCTTAAAGCTGCCGTACGCGTGTGCCGTGCTTTTATTCCGCAAATGCAGGCCAAAGGTTGGGGGCGAATTGTGCTGATCTCTTCTGAAAATGCCATTCAGCCCTATGAAGAAGAAAGTCCGTACAATGCCTGTAAAGCCGGGCTGATCAACTTGGGGAAAAGCCTGTCCAAAGCTTATGGCAGCCAGGGCATTATGATCAATTGTGTTTCGCCTGCCTACATCGCTACGCCCATGACCGATGCCATGATGGAGGAATTGGCTGATGAAAAGGGCACCTCCTTCGATGAGGCTGTGCAGTGGTTTGTAAAAAACAAACGGCCTGGCATATCTCTGCAACGACGTGGAAAACCGGAAGAAGTGGCTGCGGTGATCGCTTTTCTTTGTTCGGAACTGGCCAGTTTTGTCAATGGCAGCAACTGGCGTGTAGATGGCGGTGCGGTAGGCACCGCTTTTGGATAATATTTTCAGCTTATTTGAATCGGGGAATGTAAAATACCATTCCCTGATGTTTTTTGAGAAATTCTCTGATCGCTATTTTCCCAGCACATATTTTTTGCGGTACTCCACCGGCGTTAATCCTTTGATTTGTTTAAACTGTCGGGCTATGTTCTTGCTGTCGTTCAGGCCCAGATCCAGGGCGATTTCAAAAATGGTCATATCAGTTTTAAGCAGTTTTTCCGTAAACTTCTCAATCCGCAGGTTGTAAATATATTCATACACCGGACAGCCGGTAATCAGTATAAATCGTTTTTCCAGCGACCGGCGTGATAAGGGAACTTCTTTCAGAACCTGATCGACCCGTAAATTTTTATCTACGTTGCGATGGATAAATTTAAGCGCGATCACAATGTATTTATCGTTGGTAGCGTAAATATCGGTGGATTGCCGGGTAATAACCTGTGTAGGCTTCACTACCACATCATGTTGCGGGCTTTTTCCGGTTTTGATCATCATTTCCATGAGGCGCGCTGCTTCATACCCGCCTTTGTCGGTATCTAAACCGATGCTGGACAAAGGCGGATCTGACAGGGAACACACCATTTCGTCGTTATCTACGCCTAAAACGGCTACTTCTTCCGGAATTCTAATCCCGGCCAGCCGGCTGGCTTCCGTAATGTGCAGGCCCTGGTTATCGTCGCAGGTCATCAGGGCTATGGGTTTGGGCAGCGATTTCAACCACCGGCTTAATGCCGAGGGCTTATAGTACCACAAATCCATGGACCTTGATTTTTTCTCTTCAAAATAATGCACCCCAAATCCGGCTTCCCTGACTTTATCTTCGAATCCGTCGGAACGTTCGCGTGACCATACAATGTTTTTAAAACCATAGAAAGCAAAATTCTTAAATCCTTTTTTCAGGAAGTATTCAGCTCCCATCCAACCGGCTTCGTAGTAAGAACCCGTAATATTCGGAATTTCCTTAAACCGCTCTTCAAAATCCATCGCCATGGCAAATATGCCTGCCCTGGTAAATTTTCCTACTTCCGAATCGTTGTGAAGTTGCCCGATAATGCCATTGGCGCCCCAGTCTCTGGCCCATTCAATGATTCCATCAATCCCAATGGTTTCCCGATAATAAGTGGGCATTCTGCAAAAAGCCCAGGGTCCAAAATCGTGAGAGTATCGGGTAATACCCCGCAACAGGCTTTTACAATATTCTTCTGAAAAATCGAGGAGTAGAATAATTTTGATCATAGCGTTTATCGTTATTCGTTGCTTGTTATTAGGTAATAGTTATTATTTTGTTCAATAAATAACTATTACCTAATAACTACTTAACTTTTTGAATGTCGCGTTTTTTATCAGGGGTTTTGCCCAAAGCCCAATGCTTAGGATATACCCCAGGGTTATAAATAGGAAAGTCATTGCAGCCTGTAATCCTATTATTTCTCCCAACCAGCCAATAATAAGCGGTACAATGGCTCCACCTGCAATGCCGGTGCATAAAATGCCGGAAAATGTGCCATGATGATGCGCCACTGAATTCAGGGCCAGTGAAAATATTACCGACCACATTACTGACGCGAAAAAACCTGTCAGCGGAAAAGCTACCAGGGCCACATTTTCTGGTCCATACAAAGCAAAGGCCAGCGACAGAATGGCTCCGCCAGTAAATAAAATCAATACCCACCGACTGTCCATTACTTTCAAAAGTACCAGACCCAGCAAACACCCGATGGTGAGCAAACCCCAGAAATAGGAAATGATGGTAGCACCGGTAGTGGCCGGATCTACGCCATGGTATTCCTGCAAAAACTTGGAAGTCCAGTTGGCGATTCCCTGTTCAGTACCCACATAAGCGAAAATACCAATAAAGAATAAAAGTACGTACCGGTTACTCAACAGATTTTTAAAGGCCAAACCCGTTTCAATTTTTTCATCTTCCCGCAAAGTTACCTTTGGAAATTTTACCAGCTTAATCACCAACACCATCAACAGGGCAATTATGGCGAACACCCAGTAAAGAGACACCCACTTCAGGTCTGTAGCAACCAATTTATTTAATACAGTTATCAGCGAACTGCTATCATCAGTATGTATGCGGGTAACCAGGTAACTGTACAATAAAGGGCTTAGGAAAGAAGCCGCACCAAAAACCAGTTGGGCCATTACGGAATTAAAAGCGAAATGAGCCTCACCGCCAGCCTGCCGTAAAAGCGGATTGATAACCACTTGTAACATGGCCATGCCGATTCCAATCAGGAAAAGAGACAGCAAAGCGATGGGAAAAACAGGAACCAACGCAAATAACATGGCACCCATAAAGGCCAGGATAAAAGCGGCGAGCATCACGGGTTTTTCAGTATATTTTTCCAATAAAAGGCCCGATGGTATGGACATCACTCCATAAGCCACAAAGAAGGCAAAGGGAAGGAAGCCTGCCAGGCCGATACTCAGATCAAAACTCTGAATGATATCCGGAATGATGGGACCCAATATGTTGGTAAGAAAGGAAATGACAAAGAAAACCAAAAATACCAGGAGAATCATCCCTATATTTCGCTTCATGGGTAGTTTTATTTTTAACAGAATAATCGACTGGGTAATGTTAGGATTTATTCAACCCCTTTTTTACGCGTTTTACGTATTACAGGGCTCAATATACGCAAATTGCTGCCAAAATAAAGCTTTTTTTTAATTATTGATCAGCGGTAAACCTGCCACGGTATCCGGCACCAGGGCGGCCGCACCCAGCAAACTTATATTTTCATTCTGTGACTGAAAAATTTTGATTCGCTTTACCGATTCGGGAAAAATGAAATTTCGCAGAGAATCCAGCATGGATTTGGAAAAAAAACGATAGGCTTTTGATACAGACCCGCCAATCACAATAGCCTGCGGATCGTAGGCGTACATAACATATTTTACGGCCTGCCCCAAGTGTGTTCCAAATTCTTCCCAGATTTTCAGGGCTTGTAAATCGCCTTGCAGGGCTAATTCATGGGTGTGGAAGGCAGTGGTTTGGTAAAAAGTTTTGAACAGGTTGCCACTGGCATAATATTCTAAATTATAGTTTTGATACGGCAACAACCCTATCTCTCCTGCCCCACAGTTGTTACCCATATACAATTGATTATTGATAATAATGCCCGAACCCAGGGCTGTTCCTACCGCCATTCCAACTACTGAATGATATCCCTTAGCCAACCCAAACCGGTGTTCACCTAAAATAAAGCAGTTTACATCATTGTTTACGAAAACTGGAACCTTAAATACTTCTTCCAGCAAATCTTTCAGCGGAACCCGCTCCCAGGAAGGAATATTGACTACATTAAACACAATTCCTTTTTCAGTATCTACCACAGAAGGCACTCCGATACCAATCCCCTTTATTGCAGGGCTCATAAAGGGTTTAATCATCGCTGTCACCTGCTGTAAGGATTTTGGCAGAGAATCCTTAAACTGTAACTTCGCGTGCTGTTGGTGGGTTATCTGGCCATTGGTTTCAATTCCAACCCTGATATTGGTGCCACCCAAATCCACTCCAATGATCATACTTTTTTCTTAATGGTAACCTACTCTAATAATCAGAAAAATATACTAAAGATAGAATTCCTTACCGGTTACACCATAAACATTTGCGTTAATAAAACCTCATTTTGCGAAATATTGAATTACAGCAGCGCTAGGGTCTGAGCCTTACCCGTTGCTGCCTGTAGGCAATGGATTGTTCCATGTCATTTGCTGATCGATTGTTTCAACTGGTAGGGAGTAGAAACCAGGCTGATAACCACAACAAAAAAAGAATACCACAACCCACCAGCCAGCAAAGAAGACAGTGGTGAATAATATCGGTTGGATCCGGAAAAGCTTTATAGGTACTAATCGCGATAATAATGGTTTTTGATTTGATTTTTACAGGCTCTCTTTTGGTATAGCGCAAGGCCATCTGAAAGCTCTCGCCCAATAAAAACTTTTTTACAGTACGGCCTGTGGTGTACGTTTTCAAGTTTGAGCATTTCATTTGTGAAGCAATTTCTCGACACTTTCACGAAAGGTTTCCCCAATCGATAGCTCCTTATCGCCCAAAAATATACTGTTCTTTCGTATGGCGGTAATTTCGGCGATGGACACCGCATAGGACTTATGTATCCTGATAAATTTATTTTCGGGCAGTTCCGTTTCAAGGGCCTTAAAGCTGGTGCGTACCACAAGCGGATGAGGCGAGCTCTTCAAATGGAACTTGATGTAATCCCCATAGCCTTTCATCCAGATAATGTCGTCGAACTTAATTTTTATCTGGCTGTAATCCACGTTCACAAAAAAATGGTCTGCTGTCTTTTTTGTGGGGTTTTTCCCATTGCCGGTTTTGAGTTCAAACAATTCCCTTGCCCTGTTACAAGCCTTGATAAACCTTTCCAAAGCCACTGGTTTTACCAGGTAGTCCACCACCTTGAGGTCATAGCTTTCCACGGCATATTGTTTGTACGCCGTCACGAAAATTACAAGGGGTTTAGTTTCAAGGCTTGCAATGTACTGAAGTCCGGTAAGCCCTGGCATTTGAATATCGATAAAAATAAGATCGACCTGCTGTTTCCGCATCGTTTCCATGGCCTCGAAAGCATCGTTGCACACCGCGACCAGGTTCAGAAAGGGTACTTTGCTTATGTTATCCTTTAATAGGCCCAGTGCCAAGGGTTCATCATCAATCGCGATACAGTTCATCATGTTTTAAATGTTAATTGCAACGAAACGGCGAACCACTCATTTGCCTTATCGATCGTAAGCCGATGGTGCTTGCCGTACAACAATTCGAGCCTTCTCTTTACATTGGCTAAGCCGATACCCGAATCCTTATCCTTAGCTTCGTCGAGTTCGATGTACATATTCCTTACTACGAAAAGAAGTTCATTATCGGCCGCTTTCAATGTTATTTCTATCACGGGGGCTTTTACCATTCCAGTACCGTGCTTAAACGCGTTTTCTACAAACGGGATCAAGAGCATCGGCTCGATAGCATGCCAGTCTTCCTCAATATCCATTTGAAGCTTGAGAGTGAGCCTATTTCCGAACCGCTGTTGTTGAAGGTCGATGTAGCTCTTTAAATAGTCCACCTCGCTCTTTAACAGCACTTTTTCCTCATCGGTTTCGTAAAGCATATATTGCATTAGTGAGGATAATTTAAGTATAGTAGGCTCCAGTTCCTCGCTTTTCATGCGCACCAGTGCCACGATGTTATTGAGCACATTGAACAAAAAGTGCGGACTGATCTGGGAACGCAAAAAGGAGAGTTCGGTCCTTAAATTCTCCCTTTGCTTCTCACTTGCCACCCTTTCTGTTTTTAATCTGTCAGATACGGTTTTAAAAGCAATACTGACCAACACAGTAAATAGAAAGGGTACCATATTATGGGCGGAGGAACTATAGAAATTAAACGGCCAATCGGAAACAATCAGCTCAAAAAACACACCATGGATACCCATGATGGCCACAAAGAGCAGTAGTTGCAACAGGGCAAATATCATATACTTTCTTCTGTAAAGGAATTTTGGGATCAGAAAGACCGTGTTCAGGTAAAATAGCAGTACCCAAAAAACCTTGGTCACGGTATTGAGGTACAAAAATTCGTTCTCCCGCTCGGTCCTGCCAGAGTTATGTTGGTATTCGGGGCTAAAAATAAAGGGCAGCAAGAATATGATAGCCCAGGCGATGATGTGCAAAAGCAGTTTTGATGGCCTTTTCATTTTCCAAACGCTAAAATTCATGGCTTCCCTGATCAAATTGACGTTATAATATAAGCAAATTTATAAGACCCAAAGGTTTTTCATTTATCCGCCATGTTCCGGCGAGGAAAGATACCTTTGGGCCGAAGATTGACTTGACCTAGCCCTTAATAAACCTCAATGTTCTCGTAGTAGCTATCGTGGCCGTCACTTACCACAATGGTATACCTGTCCGCAATGGCTTTTTCAAAGTTGAAGACCTTGCCAACGGTTAGGCTGTCATTAAAGGATTCATGGTAAACAGCCGTGTTGTTGCCATTCACTATTTTGATATCCACCTTATCAAGGTCTTGGTTTAAAAGATTAACATAAACCTTGTCGCCTACTTTTCTAAATACAACTTTGGCTTTGTTGTCTTTCCGTTTGACGATTTCCACCTCTGTTCTTTCCACATTTAAAGTATACACAACGTTTTTGATGGGATTTTCAACAGAAAAATAATAGGTTCCCGGCTCAAGGTCTTTCAGGTTGAACCGTTTAGCATAGCCTTCATTAGATATACGTTCCTGATAAATAATGTTTGTGTGCCCATCGATCAATTTAACAATCGATTCTTTGGATCCGGACTCTAATTCAAAAACCAGGCTTTTCGCATCCTTGTCTGCGACAAGGCTAAATTTTAACTCGTTCGCCCTGCTGGTCATTGTAATGAACATAAAGGCTACTACCGCTGTAAATTTCAATATAGTTTTCATGATATTTCTTTTTTTGTTAATAATGATTTATAGGACAAACTTACAGCTTATAACCATGCACTATTTGAAAATGCGATGAACCGGAAGTGGTATGCGATAAACCTGGAAAATTGATCTGTTAAATTTCTTAGGATATTTAAAAGGTGATGCCTGGGAGTGGCAAAATAGGTTCTAAGACCTTGATTGGGAATGGGAATTTTGTCCCATTTTTCCGATGAGACACTATACTGCGCGTTTTGTGCCAATTCTAACAGGGCAGCATTACCTGTTGACCGGAATACGAATTTCCTCAATTTTCTGATTCCTGAATATACGTATTTCCAGGTTTCCTCCATATCTTACAGCCATACTGGCTTCCTGTAGTTCACGGATGTTGTCAGTTTTCTGCCTTTTGAAGGCCAGAATTACATCATTGGCTTGTAAATATGGGTAAAGATCGCTCTTTTGTGAAATTTCAATTACCAACACTCCCCTTTCTGAATCCATTCCGGTTGCGGATCGTTCTCCAAGCGTGTTAAGATTTTTAATCTTCATTCCCATGAAATCAATTGCTGCATTGGTCCGCGAAGTTGTCAGCACAATCAGCTCAGGGAAAATTGGTTTCAGTGCCATAGATTTCAGGTTTTGGGATACCACTCCAAAGCTATCCATGGGAAAGTTGTGGAACCCCACTTCAAAAGCTGGAGAGCCCTCCTTCATACGGTAATCTCCTTTGGCAGGATCCATAAAAAGTGCGGGACTGTATACGGAATGTGCATCCCGTCCTTGCTGTCGCGAATGTACAAGTGCCATTGAATCCAGAAAGATATTGAAATCGATTTCATTTCCCCATTTCCCTTCCGGCATCCCGATGGGATAATATCCGGTTGAGATGATATTCCTGGTAAATACATCCCCACTATTTTTAAACCATACCTGCGGGTGAAATGAATTATTGACCATGATATTGTTTTCCACCGTACGATGAAAGCCTTCTCTCAGTTTGATACCTCCATGCAGGCATAAATTGTTGTATATGTGATAATTACTTGACCCGTCATCCAGGTCAATATCCCATCCGTGGTCACAACGAAACCGGTTGTTTCTAATGGTATTGGGCTTAACCACATCCACCAGGATGAGTTCAGGATGTAAAGCCGTGATACTGTCCAGGGTAGCCCTGTTTGGATGCCAGAACCGGTCACGCCCCCAGGAATTAAAAGCACCATGGTCGCCCGTTTCCAATACTGTATTAAATACATCATTGTACGCAATCATATGACCACCCCAGGTACCTTCACCAATATTAATACCAGCTCTGGGTACATTGTAGATGGTATTATGG
>JBGTIS010000282.1:0-42010 GCA_041745535.1 Cyclobacteriaceae bacterium
AATACTGTAGGTCAATATGCCAGTGAGGAAGTGATCAAAAAATATATTCAAAATCAAGGAAAGTCAAAATATACGGAGTTGCACAAGAATCAGCTACGTTTGTTTTGATACCCCGACGGCTCTGCCTCGGGGTAGTTCATTAAAATTTATTTGAGCATATGAACCCATCCTTTACAAATTTCATCGTCAGGAAGTTTTACTTCGTAATAATAGATGCCAGGTAACAAGCCTTCGCCATGCCAGGTATCTTTATAATCTTCATCTTCAAAAAGCAGTTTGCCCCAACGATTATATATTTTAAGCTGTAAAGGCGCATCAATCAAGATTTGAAAATTATCGTTTTCGCCATCAGCATTGGGAGTGAAAACATTAGGAATGAAAAATTCCTGAACATTAATCGGAACAGTTTGAGATTTTACGCACTGTTTGGAAACTGCTGTAACATCTAAATTGTAAGAACCACTATTGGTATAAATATGAGTAGGATTAAGTTCAGAAGAAACTGTACCGTCACCAAAATCCCAACTCACTTCTTCCGCTCCTGAAATATTGCTTTCTATGGTAACTTCTTTATCCGATTGGCAACTGTAATTTCTTATAACATTGAAATCCATTACAATTTCTGGAACTACATCCAGGCGCACAGAATCTTCAAAAGAGCACCCGTTCTGGTCGGTAATAATTACAGAATAGGTTGTAGTAGTATCAGGAGTAGCCACTGGGTTGGCAATATTAGCATTGTCTAAATAATGGGGAGGAGACCACTGGTAAGTAATACCTCCTTCTGCTAAAAGCTGAGCTGACTCACCAAAACAAATATTTAAAGAATCAATAACATTAAAGTTTACATCAAAAACAGTGATGTTGCCATAATCATAATCTTCTTTCAGGCAGGTGTTTTCATCTATAGCAGTTAGAACTACTGGATAGGTGCCTGGTTTTTCATAAGTGTGTATAATACTATCAGATTGTGTAGTAGTAGTGCCATCGCCCAAATCCCAGATAAATGATTCGCCTCCAATGCTTCGATTCAGAAACATGACAGTAAGCGGAAAACAACCTTCGCTTAATCCTGGCTGATCTGCTTCTGGAGAATTGGTTGCCAGTTTGGCTTCCAATGTCGTTAAATCGTATTTGAAAGCGGCATTATTGCAATTTCTGGCATTGTTGGTAGTTGACCAGGCACCATCGGTGGTTGGAAAATCTGAATTGCCACCGCAACCTGCGCAAACTGCCTGATACACAATGCCTTTTTTATCGAACCGGCTTGTACCGCCATCCACATGTTCTCTGGAAGCACTACCACCAAAAAAAGTTCCATACAATAAAGATCTGGCATCTTTTTCAAGAACCATCATATAAAAGTCGGAACCATCGGTAAAGGATTGGTCGGCATCATCGGTAACTGGTAAATCGCGAGTGCTTCCCCCTACATAGGTTCTCTGTATAAGCTGAATTTCATTATTTACATTAACATAAACATTTGGAGCATTTACGGCGCCGCCCCACCCGGATATCAGTATGTTCCCACATTCATTTACCAAAAAGGCAGTGGGAGAAATATCAGGAGAACTGGTGCCACTCCCAAACACAGTGGAAAACATTGATTGAGTTAAAGAATTATTAAGTTTATGTATAAATTGTCCACTCTTAGGGTTATTGTAAACACCGTCCGATACAGGATAACTCCCACGGGTTTGTCCTAGCAAATAAATATTATTATCGGTATCAATATCAATAAAATAAGCCTGATCATAGGCGGCGGTTCCTACATAAGTGCAACTTAAAACTGAGTCACCAGAGGGGCTTAATATGGCAGCAAAACCGTCGATGCCGCCTGACAAGTTGGGTTGGTAGGCATTGATAGTGGTTAAAAGGTCAGGACTCCCGGTTCCACCAGTAATGTATACGTTATTAACTTCGTCCAACTTAATAGAAAAAGCAGCGTCCACCAAGCTTCCTCCAAAATAAGTACTCCACTCCAGTTGAGATAATTCAGGATTAAACTTAAAAACTATAGCATCCTGATCGCCGCCAGCGAAAGCTTTTTGCGCGCCGTTTACAATAGGAAAATCAGTTGAGGCAGTGTTGGTTGCGACATAAATATTACCTAAAGAATCAGTATTGATATCACCTCTAAACTGATCGCCATAATTGCGGGTTAAGGGCGAATTATGGTAATTTACTCCATCATTATCAGTTCCACCTAATAATGTAGACGCCATTAAAGTGGAACCATCGGTATTGAGCTTGGTAATAACTAAGTCAGATCCATTCGGATAGGTAACACCACCATAAAAATCAAAAGGTTGGAAAATAGGCCCGCCCTTCAATGTATCTTGGAAAGCATTGGCAGTAACAGGAAAATCAGGCGAACTGGTAGTTCCAAATATGAGTAATTTATTTTGATGAACAATTAAACTATGAGGAACTTCCGCGGCGGATCCGCCCAAATAGGTAGCATAAATCAGTTGAGAGCCTGTAGAATCATACTTTAATATACCAATATCCCAATCGCCACCATTACTTACCTGATAGGCACCTGGAGTTATAGGAAAGCCATTGCCCAAGTTGGTCACAATGCCTCCTGAATATAAATTACCTTCATTATCAAAAGTAGCAGTATTGCCCCAGTTATCAGAAAAAGAGCCGGAATAAGTTGAAAAAATGAGCAATGGATCAATAATTAATTCAAGATCGGGGTCGTATCCTTTAGGAAAGGAAAATGTGAGATCGTTTCCAGTAAGCACAAACTCACACGGAACTTTACTTTTTTTTCCATCTTTCTCCTGATAGGCATACGGTTTATTTTCCACAATTTTGCCCAAACTGGTTTGAACAACTAAATTTCCATTTTCCAGAAAAAGATAAGCTCCCTGATAATTTAATTTTATAACATCAGGGTTTGATTTCGGGCTAATGATAAAATCGTATTTTAGCTGATTAAACTCGGTACTATATATTCGAAAATCTACTCCATCGTATAAGTTTTTATAGTTTACTGTATGAAAAGCCTTTACCTGAGTTGCCCATTTGCTTGGATCATTTCCGAGATAATAATTATAAAACTCTGAACTTGCTTGGGCACCCCTAACTTCTGGAGTTTCATTGGCTCCTTCAAAATTAACAATTACATTATGTCCCCTTATCACCGAATATTCGTCAACAGGTAAATTGGTGGAACGGGCAGAAGTATGCATACTATCGGCAGCAGTTAATGGATTACCATGATTGTGAGAAACAGAATTTGTATTATAAAAGGTATAGGCAAAAGATTGATCTTGAAGATACAATTTTCCGCCGGGAATATTGGCGGCAAAGCGGATAGTGTTGTGCCACTGTTTTTTATTTTCAATAAACTTGATTTCTCCATCGTTTGAAATGGCGTTTTGCTGAAAAGCCATTAAAAAGAAGAGGACTAAGAAGTTAAGCCGTGTAATTATAATTGCAAAGGAAAAACTAAAGGATATGTGCATAGCAATGTTCAATTCCTGAATTTTTATTATAATTCACCGACTAAAAGTAAGCCAAAATGGTTGCGCCATGTAAAAAAGAATTAATTTCTGTTCGGAACAAGCTTATTCATTAAAAACGTAATTGGGTTTATGCTAATTATAGATTGCCAGATTAAAAGTAATAATCAATTATTCAGTTATTTGGTATATAAAATTCAAAACTTTATATTTGCGCACTCAATTTAAACAAGGTTCCTATGTATGCTATAGTTGATATTGCTGGCAAGCAATTTAAAGTAGAAAAAGATAAATTTATATTCGCGCCGTCTCTGGCAGGCGATGCAGGCGATGCTGTAGAATTTGATAAAGTTCTTTTACTGGCAGGCGACGATAAAATTGACTTGGGAGCTCCTACCGTTAAAGACGCAAAAGTATCAGGTATAATACTGGAGCATGTAAAAGGAGATAAAGTTCTTGTATTCAAAAAGAAAAGAAGAAAAGGATACAGAAAAAAAACTGGTCATCGCCAGGGTTTTAGCAAAGTATTGATCGAGTCGATAGGAATAGGCGATGCTGTTGCTTTAGGTAAGTCTAAAGCTACTGAAACCAAAGCTGCTAAAAAAGAACAGGTTGCTGAAGAAAAACCATCTAAAGAAACTACTTCCGCCAAAACGTCTGATTACCAGGCTAAAGATTTATTGAAAAGTTTGGGTACTGCTAAAGAAAGCGAAAAAGACGATCTGAAAAAAATCAATGGTATAGGACCCGTTTTTGAAAAAGACCTGAATGAGTTAGGAATTTATACTTTTGAGCAAATCAGTAACCTAACTGATGTCGATATTACTTTTCTTGCTGATCATATTAATGGTGTTAGTGAAGATTTAATTAGAAATGAAGATTGGGTTGGGCAAGCCAAAAACGAGTCCGGTGCTATAGACCTGCTAAAAAATCTGGGTACTGCCGATGAAGGTGAGAAAGACGATCTGAAAAAAATCAATGGCATAGGACCCGTTTTTGAAAAAGACCTGAATGAGTTGGGAATTTATACTTTTAAGCAGATCAGCAAATTAACTAAATCAGATATTGCTTTTCTCGCTTATCGCATCAATGGCGTAAGTGAAGACCTGATTAATAACGAAGATTGGGTAACTCAGGCAAAACAATTATTGAAAGAGGATAAATAATTTTAAAATACTTAAGATATGGCACATAAAAAAGGAGCCGGAAGCTCGAAAAACGGAAGAGATTCAGAAAGTAAACGACTTGGTATTAAAATCTTCGGTGGGCAATCAGTAATTGCCGGAAACATTATTGTAAGACAGAGAGGAACCAAACATCATCCTGGACGAAATGTAGGACTAGGAAAAGATCATACACTTTTTGCTTTAAAAGATGGTGTCGTAGTTTTTAAAAAAGGAAGACAAGAACGCTCTTATGTTCATGTACAAGAAGGCGCTGAAGCCTGATATTACTGAATTCAGAGATATACAAAAGCTACTGTGATACCGTTCACTGTAGCTTTTTTGTTTTATTACCTAAAAGTATTAATTCAGTGATGTAAGCTGATGCTACTTAACTCACTCATTCTCTTCTGTATATTTTTAAGCGACTTGGAAATTTTGTTACCAGCGTCGTAATCAAGATGTAGTATTTGCCCATATTTTATATGATTTAAAACTTGGTAGAGTAAGTTGTTACATTTCATTTTTTTGAAGGGAGGCAAAACATAAATTTTAATTATCCTTTTCTTTCATTGAAATTGTACATTTCTCATTGTAAATCCTCAATTTATTGATTCAATGAACATTAATAGGAAAAATCAAAAACCATAAAGATTACAAACAAAGATTTTTATTACAAACGATAGGAAACCGGCCTTACTGCTTTTTCTTTCTTACTAAACACTGCCATCTTTGTATCAGGTAGTTTATTGAGGTAGGTTTATTTTGTGGTTTTGTTAAAGCGGTGTTTATCACCGCTTCTTTCTCTTGGATTTTCATAGTTGTTTTATAGGTTTGGTTAAAAAACGGTGAGCCATTTTAGGCTACCGTTTTTTTTTGCCATATCCATAAATTATACTGAAAAAACTACAGATCACCCTTGGTGTAAATTTATTTGAAATCAGAAAATATTTACAAATACTAAGGTTAATTACATGAGTTTTGTTTTTAGCAATCTCATTAAATTTAATAAAAGGATAGTTTTTAAATTTAGTTTGATAGGAAATTTCGTAGATTTTGAAATAACCAAAAATGAATGAAATAAAGTACAGTGAGAAAATTAAGATCGAGCATTTTAAAAATTTGGTAGCTGTAGCCTTTTCTGATGATTATCTGGACAAAATAGAGGCAGAGTTCCTTGCTGATAAAGCCAAAGAATTGGGTTTAGCGCAGGATATCGTTAATGGGCTTATTAAAAATCCTGATCAACTTTTATACGTAGTTCCAGAAAATATGGTCGACAAAGAAAATCAATTGTCAGACATTGTTTACATTGCCATTATTGATGGGGTTTTAAGGCCAAAGGAATATGAGCTATGCGTAGCAATTGCAGAAAAACTTGGGTTTAATAAGGAATATGTAGATGAGGTAATTACCCTTACCATTAAGCTTTGGAAAACATCAAAATGGTACTTTGGGTAGTTTTGGTGAATTAAATGAAATACGTGGTCTTCCTACCTTGTAAAAGGCTAACTATCTGTCCCCCATTCTGTAAAACCCAATTATAAACCACAAATATTACCAAGCCTATATTATGTTCTGAGGCATCGGGTACTTCAATTGCCAACATTACAATTATCAAATAGAACTTATCCTTTTCCAAAAGGCTGATTTTTTAATGTGGATATATTAAAAATATCATATTTGTTGATCTATGACATTTTGCTGCTATGATCTTCCTGCGTAACCCAATCATATTCTTGTTCAATCATGCTGCGACTTTCTTAGCGGAAATCCATTTTGGAAACTGAATTGACTTTTCAGGTAATGAAGACGTTAGAAACTTAGTTAAGGGGCAATAAGGGTGCTTTTAGCATAAAAAAAGCTTCTGCCTGTATTACCATTAAAGGTAATTGGAATAAAAATTTTTGAATTGGTATATTATTTGGCTTTTAATCTCATCATTCAAAACTTCCTCTCAATTTGGTTCTTCCAGTTTAAAATTTCCAAAATATGTCAAAACTTACACCATTTGAAAAGTAACTCTTTTTCCCCGCACTGATTTTGTACAAAAAGTATATTTGATTTGGATTAATCCTATTATAAATTATTTAAGCTGAAAATGAAGTGGGTTTCTATTTTTTCTTATTTTTTCTTGTTACTTTTTATTTGTTGCCAAGCATTAGCACAGGGTACTTCGTCACAGCCGCGGCCAATTGATTATCTGGCAGAAGCTAAAACAAAATTAGAATCTGGCGATTTGATGGAAGCCAAAATTGCTTACACACAAGCTATTGCTGTACAACCTCAAATGCCGGAAGGCTACCAGGGCCGAGGTATTGTCAACTTTAAACTTAACAAAATGGAGGCTGCTCAGCAAGACCTGGACCTGGCCATTCAGTATAGGGCTTACAATGCGGATGTATTTTATTATAGAGGAAAAATCAGATATTATAATGACGATTTAAAAGGTGCCATCGAAGATCTGAACAAAGCTATACAAGAAGGCACAAAAGAAGCCGAAGCCTTTTACCTTAGGGGGAATGCTAAATTTCGCTATGATGATTTTGAAGGTGCCATTACCGATTACAACCAGGCTGTACAATTAGGAAGCAACGACGAAATCCTTTTTAATAACAGAGGTAAAGCTAAATTCAACCTTCAGCAGTTTGATAAAGCCATTGAGGATTTTCGGCAAGCAATTTCATTAAAAGAAAGTTATGCGAAAGCATGGAGTAATTTAGGGGCCGCGTATTTTTTTCTTAATAACTGGAAAGGCGTAATTGAAAGTTACGAAAAAGCAGTTATGCTTGGAAGTAAAGAGCCTGAAATTGATTTCCAGGTAGGAAAAGCATTTTATGAAGAAGGTCAATATCAAACTGCTATTGAGGCTTTTAACCGGGCAGCAAAGGTAGAAACAAATAATTCCTCCATATTTCAAATGCGTGGATTTGCCAGGTATAATTTGCAAAATTATCGTGAGGCTATTGCCGATTTACAGAAAGTACTGGGAACTTCGCCTCAAAGCGATATAATAGATAAAACATTTTATGGGTTTCTTGGGCTTGCCCAATATCACGAAAAAAATTATAAGCAAGCTATAGAAAACTTGCGGAATGCAGTTGCAAAGGGTATTGATAAAACTGAGGTATTTATAGCGCTTGGAAAATCTGAATTCACCACTAAAAATTATCAGGGTACCATTGATGCATTGGAAAATATGCTGGATAAAACAGATGAACCCGATGTATTTTCAGTAATCGCACAGTCATACTTTTTGGTCAATGATTATGAAAATGCTTTGAAAAATATAAATGCTGCTATTACCAAAGGAGCAGAAGATCAAATTTTACTTTTCTATAGAGGGACCATTTATTACCAGCAAAAAAAATTCTCGCTGGCATTTGCTGATTTTAAAAAGGTTTTAGAACAAGGAAACAATAACGGTGAAACCTATGCGGCATTGGGTAATACACAGTATCAACTTAAAAATTATAAAGATGCCATAGAAAATCTGGACAAGGCTATAGAAAAAGGAATTCAAAGTGTTGAAGTCTGGTTTAGTCGGGGAAATGCCAATGTAGAATTAGGAAATTTCAGTCAGGCTGTTCCCGATCTTAAAAAAGTAGTGCAAGCCAATGCAGCAGATGCTGAAACCTTTCAAAAT
Organism: Cyclobacteriaceae bacterium; assembly: GCA_041745535.1. GTDB lineage: Bacteria > Bacteroidota > Bacteroidia > Cytophagales > Cyclobacteriaceae > JBGTIS01. The sequence continues at coordinate 8,283 of JBGTIS010000282.1, forward strand.
CTGGGAAAAGCAGAGTTTAATCTAAAAAATTACAAAGCAAGTTTAATCGCACTTGATCAGGCAGTGAGTAAAGGTTTAGAATCTTCACAAACATACACTTTACGCGGAAATGCTAAATACTATCTGAAAGACCCAAGCGCATTGGATGATTTAAATAAAGCCATCAGCATAGGAACTAAAGATACACTGGCGTACTTCCATAGAGCTACCATACACACTAGCCAACAGGATTTTAGCACAGTAATAGCCGATCTGGACCAAGCAATAGCATTGGGGGCTAAACAGGCAGATGTGTATAACCTGAGAGGACAAGTAAAGTTATTGCAAGCCAATATTAGTGGAGCAATTAGCGATTTTGATAAAGCCGCAAGCATTAACGCCAATTATCAGGAAGCTTTTTTAAATCTTGGTAATGCTTACTATCAACTGAAAAATTATGAAAAAACAGTAGAAAACCTTCAGAAAGCCGTTGCCCTGGGGGCTAGTGACCTTGAAGTTTATAAATTTCTAGGGTATGCCCAATTTGAAACCCAGGACAATGATGCGGCAATTACTAATTTAAATAAAGCTGTTACTATGGGCTTGAAAGATCAAAAAGCATTTCTTTACCGCGGGCAATTGTTATATACACAGCAGAAGTTTAATGAAGCACTGGCCGATCTTAACCAAGCATTTAGTTTGGGAATAAACTCAATTGAGGCTTTGGAGGTTCGTGGTAATATATTATTCGCTTTGGAGAATCATCAGAAAGCCATTGCTGATCTTACAGAGGCAATCCGGCTAGGAGTTGATAACGCCATAGTGTTTGCCAACCGAGGGAACGCTTACTTCGCTATAAATAATTTTCAGGAGGCAGTAAAAGACTTGGACCATGCAGTTAGTTTGGGTGCTAATAATTTGTTGGTATGGTATAATCTGGGAAACGCAAAATTCCTTTCAGACGACTATACCGGAGCTATTACCGCATACAATAAAGCCTTACAGGCTGGTGGGGAATCCGAGGTAGAAAAAGGGCCTGTCATTTACAATAATCGGGGTAAAGCTAAAGCTATGAAAGAAGATTTCAAATCTGCCATTACCGATTACGACCACGCTATCCGGTTGAAAAATGATTATGCGAAAGCGTATTTTAACCGGGGCATGGCCTGGTTTTCTACCAATGATTACCTGGCAGCTATCACTGATTTTGACGCGGCTGTCAAATTCAGTTATGAGGATCAGGAAATAAACCGTTTTTCTGGTATTGCTTTCTATGAACTGAAACAGTATCAGAAGGCGGAGGAAGCATTATCAAAAGCAATAGAAAATCAAATTGAAGATGAGAGGGTATATGCAAGCCGGGGAATAAGTCGGTTTTATTTAGCAGAAGAGAAAAAGGATCAGGAAAAGATTAAAATGTGGGAGCAGGTGGTAGCTGACCTGGATAAAGCCATTAGTTTGGGAAAGATCAGCCAGGAGACATTGGAAACTCGAGGCAACGCCAAATTTTACCTTAGTAACTATAATGGAGCTTTGGAAGACCTGGATCGTGCAGTAGGTATGGGGGCCAATAGCGCGACAACTTTTTATAATCGGGGTATGGCTAAATTCGAGCTAAAGAATTATGAAGAAGCCCTAAAAGATTTAACGCAGTCTATTTCATTAAAAGGCGATAATCCTGCTGTATTTAAAGACAGAGGAAATACCAGGTTTTATTTAAAAGATTACCAGGCAGCCATTAATGATTATGATAAAGCAATTGCATTAGGCTTTGAGAATGCCATTGTTTATAACAATCGTGGCAAAGCCAAAGCTAATCTTGAACAGCACGAAGCTGCTATCGCGGATTACAGCAAAGCTATTTCTTTAGATGAATCTTATATCAGAGCTTATGAAAATCGGGGTGAAATTTATTTTCTCACTAAAAACTACGAAGCTGCTAAAAATGATTTAAGTGTAGTGGAAAAATCTGGTAATTCCAGCGAACTCATTATTCAGTATCTGGCTGACGCATATTTTTTCATTGAAAATTATCCGGTAGCTATTGGTTACTATGATAAGGTTATTGAAAGCGAAATACAGGACAAGAATATTTATTATCGCCGTGGAAAAGCCCATTTACAGCGAGAAAGCTATCAACTCGCTATTATGGATTTCTCTAATGCGATTACTCTGGATGCAAGCGACCCGCAAATATATATAGACAGGGCTTTGGCGTATTCATATTTAAACAACTACCAGGAGGCAATTTTCGATTTGGACAAAGCAATCAAGGCTAATCCAGAAGATGCAAGATTGTATTTTAATCGTGCCTATTTGAAAGAGGAAATGGAGAATTATGAAGAAGCTATTCAGGATTATAACCAGGTAATTACTTTTAATCCTAAAGATGCTGGGGCCTATTATGGCAGAGGAAATAGCAGAATTGTAATGGAGGATATACAAGGCGCATTGAGCGACCTTAACAGAGCCATTGAGTTAAATACTCAGGAAGCCAGTTATTATCGAAGTCGCGCCACTGCTTATTATCAACTGGAAAGTACACAGGAAGCTTGTTCTGATTGGGTAATGGCTAAAAGCCTGGGCGATAGGCGATCTGATTTTTTTATTAAAAAATATTGTAAATAATAAAAGTTTTATCATGAGAAGAATTGTATTTGCATTTTTGTTGCCAATCATATTAAATAGTTCATGTGAACAGGTAAATAACCTGACAAAGTTCAATTTGAATTATACTACATCCACCACAATTCCATCCGGAAGTAATCTTAACTTACCGGTAAACATATTTACCCCAGATGTGGAAACTAATGCGGAGTCTGAGTTTGCGGTAAACGATACCAGGAAAGATCTGATAGAAGAAATCAGATTAACTACCCTTACTCTGAAAATTTCATCCCCAACTGATCAGAAATTTGACTTTTTGGAATCAATTAAAATCTATATAGTCGCAGAAGATTTGCCGGAATTGCGAATCGCCAGTAAAGATAACATTTCAGACAGTGTAGGTAACACATTGGAATTGGAAACCAGCGATGAAGATTTGAAGGAATATATCAAAAAAGACAATTTTATTTTAAAGGTAAATACAGTAACTGATCAGGTACTTACCCAAGACGTTGATCTTGATATTTCCACACAATTTCATGTAGACGCAAAAATATTAGGTGTTTAACAAATACCTTTTTCTTGTAAAGAAGATTTTTACCATCCTAATTAGCAGAATGGCTAAATATTCAACTAATTGTTTGCGTATCATTTTAGGATTGACTGTTTCTTTTGGAATTTTTTATTTCCTGGGGAAATACGCAATAGAATCTAATTTTTTTAATAATCAAAATAAAACACTACTTGAATCGGAATGGGTGTTTGAGTCATATGGTAATCCTGAGATTTCACTGTTAACTCCTGTTAAACTAAATGCCCAACCCTTGACTGTTCCTGCTGATGCACGAGGCATGATTGAAAAGTTGGAGAGTTACAATTATACATCTGATGAAAATTTTCAGATAATGATAAACCTAGTAACTTATACCGATAATATTAGCGCTAATCTACAAGGATCTGCTGATGGATCGGTAAATCAGATGAAACAAATGACGGGCATCCAGAATTTTTCTTTTCAGGAAGAGGATTTTATGTTGCCCAACATGCCAGGTAAAAAGCAAACAGGAAATTACGTGCTTCAGGGAAAGGAAATTAAATTTGAAAATGTATTATTTACCAAAGCAAACCATTTATGGCAGGTTACTATTCAGTATAAGAAAGGCGATGGAAATGGACAAAAAAAAGCGAAAAAAATATTAGAATCAATCCGCGTCAACATTTAAAGAACCTCTTATTACCTGTCCCTACGCTTCATTCAATTGTTCGTTTTAGTTGTTAAGAACAAAACTCTCTGTTTGTTGGTATATATATAACGGTTTCTTATCAAACAAATAAGGCGATAGCATTACAAATGCGGCACTTCGATTATATCATTACCGGTGGAGGATGTGCAGGGCTTAGCCTGGTATATCAGCTCTTACAGTCGCCCTTGCAGCATAAATCAGTGTTGATAATTGAGAAAGAGGACAAAAATCAGAATGATCGAACCTGGTGCTTCTGGGAAAAAGAAATAGGTGTTTTTGAAGAAATTGTCTACCACCAATGGAGTAAGGTAAATTTTTTCAGTACCAATTATTCCCAGCTTCTCGATATCGCGCCGTATCGCTACAAAATGATCAGGGGGATAGATTTTTATCAGTTTGTAAAGGATCGTATATCAGTTTACACAAACGTTGTTTGGATAAAGGGAAATGTAGAGCAGATTCAGGATAATGGAAATGGAGCAACTGTAACCGCAAACGGAGAGAAATTTACAGCCGATTGGATTTTCAACAGTATTAGAAAAAAAGAAAATGATATAATTACCAATCGTTCTTACTATATGCTACAGCATTTTAAGGGATGGGTAATTGAAACAGATATACCTTGCTTTAACCCTCAGGAAGCTACCTTAATGGATTTCAGAATTGATCAGCACAAAGAAACCAGATTTATATATGTACTGCCAACCAACAACCAAACAGCACTAATAGAATTTACTGTATTTTCCCAGAGCCAACTGCCCAATGCAAATTATGATATAGAACTGATAAAATACATCACTGATTATCTGAAAATCAAAAATTATAGAATCAGGCATGAAGAATTTGGTATAATTCCCATGACTGATTATCCTTTTCCTGATAACAACGAAAAACCTATCATTAATCTGGGAACAGCTGGGGGACAAACAAAGGCCTCTACAGGATATACGTTTACCAGAATTCAGCAGCATACCCAAGCACTTATAAAAGCTTTAACCACAACAGGCAAACCCTATTATAAAGTGGATTTTTTCCACAAAAGATTTCGCCTGTATGATAGTACTTTATTAAATGTCCTGCTAAAAGAAAGGCTAAAAGGGAAAGAAGTATTTACATTATTGTTTAAGAACAACAAGCCTGATACTGTGTTGCGGTTTTTGGAAGAAAAAACAAATTTCATCCAGGAACTTAAAATTCTTAACTCAGTACCTAGAATACCATTTATAAAAGGCATGGCAGATTCTATAGTTAGAATATTTATATTAATTTTAATCTTATTTAAGTAAGCGAAAATGATTAAATTGACCTGCAAAGAATAGGTGTAACCGCCTCTTATTTAATATAATAGCCATTTTAAAGACAACAAAACCTAAAATAATGAGTAATTTAGAGCAGCATAGTTTTTTTGAAGATGTATGCAAATATGTAGACACAGCAGCCCATTATACCAAACACCCATCCGGGCTTATCGAGCAAATTAAGGCCTGTAACAGTATATATAAATTTAATTTTCCAATCCGAAACGATAAAGGTGAATACCAGGTCGTAATTGGTTATCGGGTACAACATTCACATCATAAATTACCCGTAAAAGGTGGTATTAGATATAGTCTGCATGTTACTGAAGACGAAGTAAAAGCATTAGCCGCCCTTATGACTTATAAATGCGCACTGGTAAACGTACCCTTTGGTGGAGCAAAAGGTGGGGTGCAAATTAGGGCTAGGGAGTATAGTGTAAGCGAACTGGAACGAATTACCCGCAGGTATACTACCGAACTAATTAAGAAAAATTTTATAGGCCCAGCCATTGATGTGCCAGCACCCGATTATGGAACCGGAGCAAGAGAAATGGCCTGGATTGTGGATACATATGCTACGTTTAACCAGACTGATACGGATGCAAGCGGGTGTGTAACCGGAAAACCTATTGTACTACATGGTATCAGAGGAAGAACGGAGGCCACCGGACGGGGTGTTTATTTTGGCCTTAGAGAAGCCGTTAGTAACAAAGAAGATATGGATCCATTGGGTTTGACTATTGGTATTGAAGGAAAAAGAGTAATTGTCCAGGGTTTAGGAAATGTGGGTTATCATGCCGCTTTATTTTTACAGGAAGCCGGAGCCATTATTACAGGTATCGCAGAATACAACGGAGCCATTTATAGCGAAGAAGGATTGGATGTAAAAGAAGCAATCGACCATATGAAAAATTCCGGCTCAATATTGAATTTTAAAACCGCAAAAAATATTACTAATTCACAGGAACTGTTGGAGTATGATTGTGATATACTGGTACCTGCAGCTTTAGAAAAGCAAATTACAGAATCCAATGCTGGTCGCATCAAAGCCAAAATAATTGGTGAAGCTGCCAATGGCCCAATTACTGCTGATGCAGAAAAGATATTGCTGGACAAAGGCATTATGATTATTCCGGATATTTATTTGAATGCTGGTGGGGTTACTGTTTCTTATTTTGAGTGGCTTAAAAATCTATCGCGGGTATCATTTGGTAAAATGGATAAAAGATGGGAAGAACTGAATAACATGCGACTGGTTAAAGCTATAGAAGCTACCAGCCATACTGATCTATCAGATGAGCAGCGGGCTTTATTAACAAAAGGAGCCAGTGAAATAGATATTGTGAATTCCGGACTTGAGGAAACAATGGTAACAGCCTATAATAGCATTCGGGAAACTATGAAACAATATAAAGTGCAGTCATTACGTACAGCGTCCTTTATAAATTCAATTAATAAAATTGCTCAGATTTATATGGATAGAGGGATTTTTCCTTGATAAAATTATTGTGAATTAACAATAGGTCAATAGGTATTCGTGTACGGCACAACCCATTAAAAGTGGAGGTGGGTAAAAAACAGGATTTAGCGCAATTGCTTATATTGGTATAAAATTAACCAAGTAACATATCAGGATATTCAGTAATAAATCTAATATTTTTTTTAACTAAATTTCTTATTGTATCACTACAAATTTGTAGGCTTATTGTGTACAATAATTTTTATTAAAATAATTGCTACTGGCAATTTAACAAATATTAGAAGGGTTCTTACTTGACTAGATTAAGGTACTACTTTTCGTGCGGGCAGTTATGGGTAAACATATGTATTGCTTTAACAATACTTATAGGCGCGAGTATTCCTGGGTATGGCCAGCTAAACAGAAAATATACGCTCCCGACACATGTAAGTTCTGAAAGCTATCTGCCAGGGGTAATTATTGTTAAAACCAAAAGCTCATCTCAGGCACGTACATCTAGTATAGCAACAGAGTCCATGGTAGCGCGAATTAGGGCTGCAGTAGATGCAAAACAGGTTAATAAGATGTTTCCCGATCATTCTAACCAAATTGCTGGTAATCAGCAAGCAAAATTTAAAACAAATCCACATAACGCGGATGCTGATATTTCTAATATTTATAGAATAGAAATTGATGAAAGCCAGGATATTGTAGAGGCTATTAACCATCTTTTACAATACGAAGACGTGGAGTATGCAGAACCTTATTTTTTGATGCGACCCCTATATAACCCTAATGATCCTGAAGCGAATTCGAGTTCTGGTGCCCAAAAATATTTATCAGTTATAAAAGCCTACCAGGCATGGGATATTACCAAAGGAGATACAAGTGTCGTAATCGGAATTTTGGATACCGGGGTGGAATTGGGCCACGAAGACCTGGATAATATTAAATATAATTACCGCGATCCGATCAACGGCAAAGATGATGATAACGATGGATATTTAGACAACTACCTGGGTTGGGATATGGCTGATCAGGATAACGTACCGGGGGCTGATAAAGATATGCACGGAACCGGCGTTACTGGTGTGGCTGCCGCTGCTACTGACAATGGTAAAGGTATTGCGGGCGCAGGTTTTCAATCAACCTATTTACCTATAAAAGTATTTACATCAGAAACAAATTTGTTCAGGAATGGATATGAGGCAATTGTATATGCGGCAGACCATGGCTGTAAAGTTATTAATTTGTCGTGGGGTTCAGCCAATTCCTACTCAAAGTTCGCTCAAAATATTATTAATTACGCCGTATTAGTAAAGGATGTTGTAGTAGTAGCCGCTGCTGGAAACAGTGGTAAAAATGAATTTTATTATCCTGCATCGTATGCCAATGTATTGTCAGTAACTAATTCTGACATTACCGATAAAAGGAACGCTGCGGCTACATACAATTACGAGGTCGATCTGATTGCGCCTGGAACCGGTATCTATACTACCAAAAATGGCGATAGTTATTATGCGCCTGGCGGGACTTCTTATTCGTCTCCACTGGTTGCGGGTGCTGCCGCTATGGCTCGGAGTAAGTTTCCCGAACTTAAAGCCCAGCAGGTAATGGAAAGACTTAGGCTAAGTACTGACAATATTTATAATGTTGGGTCTAATAAAAATTACTTGGAAATGTTGGGAAAAGGTAGGCTCAACATGCAAAGAGCGCTTCAAAACCTTCCCTCCCCAGCGCTGCGATTACAACAATTTACCTATAATAATGGATTAGGCAAGTATGCCTTTGGAGGGGATACACTTACTATTATTACAGAAATCATAAATTTTTTAAAACAAAGCAGCCCAAGTGCAAAAGTAACGCTTTCTTCCCCATCTCCTTATGTTACTATTATTGATTCTGTTTTTCAAATCAATGTTTTAGATACTTTTGCCGTAGTTTCTAATCAGATGCGCCCATTTAGGGTTCATCTAAAAAACGACATTCCTGGAGCGGAAAAATTGGTTTTTAGATTAGGTTTTGAAGATGAAAACCACTTATACAAAGATTATCAGTATTTTAGTTTTGAAGCCGCATCTGATTATTTGCAATTAGACATTGATCAAAGCCAGGTTACAGTTGGCAGTAATGGTGATGTCGCCTATGATCCTTCTCAAGTATCTAATTTCGCGGGATTTAATTATTTAGGACAATCGATAGCTACCCGGATGGGGCTTGCGATTGGTATATCTAAAGATAGTGTTTCAGACAATATAATTACAGATTTTTCTAATGGGAAAAGAAGTTGGAATTTTAACTTACTTGAAAACATTAAACTAATAAAAAATACTCCTTTCAAAGTGGAAGCCCGCTCTGTTTTTACAGATGAACCAGCTGAAAATCCTATTAATTTAAGAATAGAGCAAGCCATTTTAGGTGGTGATGGAGGAACCAATAACAATTTTTTTGTCTTCGATTACAGAGTCGTAAATTTGAATCAAACTGATATAAAACAACTATATACTGGATTTTTTGCCGATTGGGACATCCAGGATCCAGAAAAAAATAAAGCGGATTGGTACGCGTTTCAAAAACTGGGATATGTTTATAACACAACTGGTGATCAGTTATTTGCCGGTGTTGCCTTACTTACAGAACAAGATTCTAATTATTACGCGATAGATCGTATAAACATAAACGCGAATATTGCTGATATAGAAAATACTTTTGTAGATAGTACAAAATATATTTTTATGGCCAATGCCTTTAAAACTCAGGCAGGTGTGCGGGGCGATGGAAACAATATAGCTCACATAGTAGGAGCGATAACCGATTCATTAGAAACAAAAAGAGGAACCCATATCGCATTTGCGGTTGTAGCCGGAAGAAGTTTGGAAGAATTACAACAAGCTGTAATTAACGCAAAACAAGCATTTACTCTATATGGTGAAAAACCTGATGTTCTGGCTACCGTAAAAACCTGTACCGATAGTATTGCTTTTATCAATCCGCCAAACGGTGAAAACTTCAGATTTTATAAAGATCCCACGGGTGCTATCCTGTTACATGAAGGATCCTCTTTTACAACCGGTAGTATTTCTAAAGATTCGACCATTTTTGTAACCAATATAGATGCTGGATTTGAGGGAAAAATAAGTCAGATTAATATTGTTGTAGAAGAACCGCTCAGTGAATTTAGCGCTTTCACAAACATAAATCATGGTTATCGTAATGATACCCTGTATCTGGATGAAACCAATAATACCTTATTACCCTGGAAAGATGAAAGTGTAAACGCGAAAGTGTGGAAGTGGAATTTGGGAAATGGATATACCAGCATTTTGCAAAATCCTAAAACCAGATACGAACCTGGGGAATATCAGATTTCATTAATAACTACCAGTGAGCCAGGATGTCGGGATACATTAGAGAAAAAACTGGTAGTGGTAAACCGTGGGCCTAAGCCGGTTGTACCTGATGCAAATATATGTGAGGGGCAAACGGTTACCCTTCAGGCACAAAATGCGGATAATTTATTATTTTATGCCGATAGTTTGAAAAATACTTTAATCGGTAAAGGAAAACTATTTAATACTGGTGAAATTAAAAGTGATACTTCTTTTTATGTTGTTAATATTGACTCAATTTACGAAAGCCTGCCAAAAAAAGTAAAAATTTCGGTAAATACGGTCAATTTCAAACCTGACTTTAACATTGATACGGTAAACGTTAACAGCAAGTACACAGTACAATTGCAGGCTGCCGGTAGTTTTCCTGATAACCAATCTTTTGTCTGGTATATTGATGGTAAGGAATTATTAGATCATACCCAAGAAACAAAATATAATTACGCTGAAAAGCTTATTACAGCCAATCCTTACTTTGAAATAGGCTTGTCTTCAACAGTTGTTGATGAAAAAGGGCTTGCATGCGGTTATACACAAAGTAAACTTGTACATATTGGGAACAGTCCTTCGCCTGTAATTAAATCCCGTGAATATTGCCCAGGCTCTCAGGTTGAATTAGTACCAACAGGAGGCAGTATCTTTTACTTTTATAAAGACCCGAGCCTTAATCAAATACTTCATAAAGGAAAGAAATTTGTTATTGATAATTTCCAGAACGATACGATAATTTACATTACTAACGTTGATAGCTTAAAAGAGAGCGATGCTGTATCAGCCTCTGTGTTTCTATATAAATTTGCTGATTTTAGCATGTCAGACGATACCATTAGGCTATCCAATAGCCATGAAGTAACTTTTGAAGCTTATAAAACGCAACTGGAAGAAGAACAGAGTATAACATGGCAATGGGATTTTGGTAATGGCAGTAAAGCGTATACGCAGACTTCCACCCAACAATTTGATACACCTGGCACTTTTAATATTCGGTTATGGGCGCAAAATCAGAAAGGATGTAGTAACATAATAGAGAAAAAGCTAATTGTATCAAGAGTAACCGGATTGGGTAAAGATTTTTTAGATGATCAAGAATCAACTGTAATTTTTCCTAATCCAACTCAAGGAATTTTTACCATTCAAAATCAAGATTGGCAATATAAAGATTTGATAATTAGCCTTTTTAACATACAAGGAAAGTTATTGTTTGCCACAGATATTTCCTATAAAAATATGCCGGTTAGGATCGATACGAAAAAATTCATGAACAAATCGCTGGATGCAGGTGTGTATTTTTTGAAAATAGAATCAGAAGGTCAGATTTTGATGAAAAAGCTCTTAATTAATTAAAAAGCTAATATTAACAGCGAATAATTAGGACTTATTACAACAAGATTAGTATTGGACTATGAATTGCTAAAGATTTTGTAGTAGCACAATACAAATTACTCTATTTCTGTAATCCGATATATATTAGCATGCTTATGGTTGCTTAATTTTTTATAAATGCAACAAAGAAATATTTTTGACCCAATTGTATATTCTTTCCCGGTGCAGCTGTTGATTCTTCACCTAAGAAAAAATCAATTGCTGCTGATATGCTGGGTGCTACTTTTTTCTGTTGTAATAGAGGACTTTGGAAAGCTTTTGGGTATCCCCTACTTGTTTCTTGACCCTGAATACCTGGGTAACGTTGGGTTTAGCAGTTTTTTTATTGTAGGAATCACAGTAGGCGGGTTTACAATGGCCTATCACATTACCTGTTACATTCTGGATGGTGCGGGGTTTAATTTTTTAGGTGTATTACGGCGGCCTTTCAGTAAGTTCGCCTTAAACAATAGTTTCATTCCTGTTTTATTTGTAGTAGTCTATATTATACAAATTGTTCAATTTCAGGTTGAAAATGAGTATGATTCTACCATACAAATTCTACTTAAAATCTCAGGGTTTTTATGTGGCTTTTTTCTAATGCTCGGCCTTTTGTTTATTTACTTTTGGTTTACCAATAAAGATATTTTTAAAATTGCCGCCTCTACTTTTGACAGGCGACTGAAACAGGTTAAAATTACAAGAGCTAAAGCCTTATCTAAATTAAAAGAGGCAAAAAGCAAAGGCCCCAGGGTTGATAACTACTGTGACCATAACCTACAATGGAAAAAATTGCCAGTTACCTATCCTCAGTATGAGAAGGCCGACGTAATTAAAGTTTTCGATCAAAACCATCTTAACTCAGTAATTATTGAGTTGTTTATTTTCGTAGTGATCCTGTTTTTAGGCGCCTTCCGCGATAACCCAATAGTCCAAATACCCGCGGCAGCCAGTGTTGTTTTGTTCCTTACTATTGTGATTATGATAACCGGAGCGTTTTCGTTTTGGTTAAGAGGTTGGGCCACCTCGGTTATTATTATTATATTTTTTATTTTTAATTACTTAGCTGGTAAGCCTTTTTTACCTAACAATTACTACAAAGCTTATGGGTTAAACTACCAGGCACAACCCGCGGATTATTCTATTACAAACCTTGACTCACTGAACAACTATGCTATTTATAAAAAGGATAGGCAGCATACTTTTGACATTTTGCAAAACTGGCTCAATAAAATACAGGGAGAAAAGGCTTTAATGGCAAAAGAAAACAAGCCGAAAATGATTTTTATTTGTACAAGCGGCGGTGGTTTGCGTTCAGCATTATGGACCACTACTGTTTTACAAATGGCTGACAGTATTACTGAGGGAAAATTAATGAATTATTCCCAGCTTATAACAGGCGCCTCAGGAGGACTAATCGGAGCGGCTTATTTCCGTGAACTGATATTACGAAAAAAGCTTCAGGAAGAAAAAGAGCTTCTCTCTCCTACATTGGTTTCAACTCGTAATAAACAACCGGTTTACAGCATTTACAACAGAAAATATTTGGATAATATTGCTAAAGATAATCTGAATTCGGTAATTTTTACATTGTTGGTAAATGACATGTTTGTAAAGCATCAGCGTTTTCTTTATAAAGGAAATACCTATATTAAAGACCGTGGTTATGCTTTTGAAGAACAACTCAATACCAATACAGAAAACATTCTGGATAAGCGGTTGGAAGAGTACTATTTGCCAGAAATGCAATCTAGAATTCCTATGCTTTTGGTAGCCCCGGTTATTGTAAATGATGGTAGAAAACTCTTTATATCACCACAAAATGTGTCATATCTTAATACAAATCCGACTGACAGTATATTCTTTAGCAAAAGCAAAATTAAAGGAATAGATTTTAAACGCTTTTTTGAAAATCATGATGCTGGAAATTTGCGGTTTCTTAGCGCATTACGAATGAATGCTACTTTTCCTTATGTTACGCCCAATGTATCGTTACCCACCACGCCGGAAATGCAAATTATGGACGCGGGAATATCTGATAATTTTGGTGTTTCCGATGCTATCAGATTTTTATATGTTTTTAAAGATTGGATAGAAGAAAATACCTCTGGTGTGGTAATAGTATGTATCCGTGATTCTCAGAAGCTTGAAACTATTGAGAAAAAGCCTGGCACCTCAATTTTGCAACGTTTTGTAGGCCCCTTCCGTGTTTTATATGATAATATATTTAATACACAGGATATTAATCATGATGATCGCATCGAATATGCAAAGGCATGGTTCAAAAAAGATATTTACAGGGTAGATTTCGAGTATATTTACGAACAGCCGGAAAGTTATAATAATAGATCCTCAAAAATCAAGAAAGGATCTATGACCGAATGGGCCGAAAGACCTTCGCTAAGCTGGAGGCTAACAACGCGTGAAAAAGAAAGCATTATTCATAATATCCAACACCCAAAAAATCAGGAAGCTTTACAGATATTGAAAAACCTATTGGATTAATCAGCGCAAAATTAAGTTAATCGCAAAACAGCTTTTCATCCAAAAAATTTAATAGCAGTATTAACCGCTTATTGAGAAGCTATGTTTATAACAAAAGCTCCTTGTCGCATAACCGCGTGGGTAGGAATCCCAATTTCCTTTGCCTGAGTAACCAACTTTTGTACGGTAAAATAATGATTGGAGCTGTCAATAATGAGAAATGAAAATTCAAAAAAACGTTCGAGTATTGCTATATCTTTAACAGCATTGTTGCTTATAATCAGATAATCGGCATAAACTTTTTGAGAAAATCCTTTGGAGTCTGAAAAGGGGTTGTCAATAAAAATAATAGTTTTCCCAAGCCATACCGCTATACTTAAATTTTGAATTTTATAGCACGGAATTTTAGTGTTAGCAGTATCAATAGGGATTTGAACTGGTAATAAACCTTTCTGTAAGTGTGCCTGATTAATAGTATACGTACTTTGTTCATTTACACTGCCATGTAACAGGCTGGTTTTTCCTTTAACAAAGTCGGCGATGCTTTGCTGATAAATATTGTAAAAAGTGAATTTTTGTTGCTGACTTTGCTCGGATTTTCTGCTAAAATCTATCCCTACAAATATCAGAACACATCCAAAAACCCAGATCAAATAATGGAATCGCCGGAAATAAAAAAGAAAAGTGAAACTTAAAAGTACTCCATAAATCAGTAAAGTCTGATGCATACTAATTGGAAAAAACAAAATTTTGCTAAAAGGTAACTGCTGAAAAAGGATGAGCCCTTGATTAACCGCTTCAATAATTTTTTCAAGAACAATACCAGTAAAAGAGGAAATGGGTGGGAATACGGCTCCTGAAATTATAGTAAAAAGCGCGGTTAATAAAATAACAAAAGCAGATGGAATTACCAGTAAGTTTGATATAAGAAAATAGGTGGGAAACTGATTAAAGTAAAATAAACCTAGCGGGAAGGTAGCTGCCTGTGCGGCCAGCGATACCGAAGTAAGCTGCCATATTTTATCTACCGCCCAATAATCAGAAGCAAACCACCGGTAAATGCGGGGTTGAAGAAATACAATACCTGCTACTGCCAGATACGATAACTGAAAGCCTACCGACACAATCAAGTAAGGGTTGACGCAAAGAAGAAAAAAGGCAGACGCCCCTAAAGCGTTATAAATATTATTTTGCCTGCCGCTGGTTTGCGCGATTATGAAAAATGAAAACATAGTGGCAGCCCTCATTACCGAAGGCGAAAAACCGGTGATAAGCGCATAAGCCCAAAGTATAATGATACAAAGCCCCATATGAAGCCATCGACCACCCGGTATTTTTTTTAAAGGCAGCAGCAGGAAAGAAATAATCAGGTAAATAATACCTACATGCAAACCAGAAACTGCTAATACATGCATAGCACCTGTTGACGCGTAAGTTTCTCTGATTTCATCATTTAATTTGTCTTTTACTCCTAATACTAAAGCCTGCGCCACACCTAGCGCGTCTTTATTTTTTATATGATGAGCAAGGATGTTCAGGCAGGCTTTTTTTAATTGGATTGCGAATGCTACCAGTTTGTAAGGAGGTTCATTATCAAAAATCAGCAGGTTTTCAGAACTGGCAAACTGTTGATGATAAACATTTTGAAATCGCATAAAGGTCTGAAAATCAAAACCACCCGGATTTGATGGTGGCTTGATAAGTTTGGGAGAACCTTTTATTAAAATTTTATCACCATAATTTGGGGCTTCTGTCTGGCGAAGGCCTGTTTTATTTAACATCAGCAATACTTTCCCACTTGCTTTTAACCAACGTTTGGAAGAATCTGAAGCCAAAATTTTTACAACAGAAACAGTAATTTGATAATATTTGTCTTTTTCCTGTGGGTTTTCAGTAACAACTGCTTCATAATGGGTAAACGCTTTGTGATGAGTTAAATGATTGGCCTGATGGCGCTCATCGTGCTGATAGGAAATGAACCAGCCTGAAATCAAAATACTGGTAATCGCTACAATTCCTATCGGAATATTTAACAGATAAAAATACTTTTTCGGGGAAAAAAGAACTAAACATCCGTAGACAAAAAAAACGGTAAGAAAAACATAAGATAATACTGCGAATTTGGTGAATATACCTAGTACAACACCAACCGCAAAAACAGGAGTAAATCTCAAAAAGGGGTAAGGAACCCATCGGAACATATAACCTCGGTCTGTTAAAGTTTAGAAAGACGAGGTAGTAATTATCTTGTGAGCCTATTCGGTTGCGGTTTGGCTGGCTTCAGCTATTGAATGAGGATTGGTATTTTTGTAGTCCAAGTAGGCAAGTCTTTTAAAGCAAAAATACTGCAAATTATGTTTCATGCCGGTAGAAGCTGTAAATCCCCAGATCACTTTGGTTTCTCCATCAAAAATATCTTTTACTAAATCGCGGTTACCCCGATAAACGGTGTTATCATCCAACAATACAATTACTTCTTTCCGCTCAGGATTCCAACTGAACCGGAAATTATGCATTCGGTCATCTTCTATATTATAAC
Organism: Cyclobacteriaceae bacterium; assembly: GCA_041745535.1. Lineage (GTDB taxonomy): Bacteria > Bacteroidota > Bacteroidia > Cytophagales > Cyclobacteriaceae > JBGTIS01. The sequence goes on from JBGTIS010000282.1 coordinate 24,644, forward strand.
TACTATCGCCCCCATTCCAGTATTTTTCGTGGTAACTTACTCCATTCTCCAAATACGCTACATGGTCACAGGTTGGGTCATTTTGTCGAGGATTCTGGTAGGTATCAAATTCTACCGCAACAGATGGGGAAATAAAACTTCCATAAGGTAATTCGGGATTCCACCGGCCATAACCAATACATTCGCCATAGGTGCCAAACGCTTTAAATTCACGCGGGTCATTATGAATAACAAATGTAATACCATCGGCCCCATAATCATTTTTATCACCCAGATAAATATCGAACTCGATTTCAAAGTATTTACTCAAATCGAGCCTGTCGGTACTAAAAGCTATTCCTTCCGCATATCTTTCATCAGGAGTAAGCAAAATACATCCTGATTCCATATACTGCGCATAACCATTTAGTTCAAACTGCGCGTAAACAGGCAGAAAGCCAATCATAAGCGAGAAAAGTAGTAGCGTTCGGAGCATAGCGAAAAATGTTCAGAGTAACCAAAAATTAAGCTTGTATGATAATCAGGCCATAATTTTTGACCTGAAATATCATGCTGAACTATAACAGAAAGGATAAGTTAAATAATTTTGAGGAAAAAATCACCTTTCTTTGATTATAAAACCTATAGGTAAATCAAATTGAAATATTATGATTTTTTGTGCAGATGGGTCAAAAATTCTTCGCGGTATACATCGCCAATCGGAATTTCCTTTCCTTCTATTAGCACTTTCTTTTTCTGTACTCTTTCAATGCGGTTAAAATCAATAATAAAGGATCGGTGTATGCGAATAAAGTTATCGGGTAATTCGTCTGTAAGGGTTTTCATGTTTAGCAAGGAAAGAATGGTACCTTCAGTAGTATGAATTTTTACATAATCTTTTAATCCTTCAATAAAACGAATATTTTTGAATTTCACTTTTACTGTATCATATCCTGATTTTACAAACATGTATTCCTTAACCGAGCCAATAGAAAAATTACCTGAATTACCTTCGGGCTTTATCAATATAAGTTGATAAGCCTTATTAACCGCTTTCAAAAAACGCTCAAAAGTAAAAGGTTTTAGCAGGTAATCAACCGCATCAAGATCAAAACCCTGTAGGGCATAATCAGAATAGGCAGTTGTAAATATAACTTTGGGTTTATCTTCCAGACTTTTAAGAAACTGCATGCCTGTTATTTGAGGCATTTGAATATCCAGAAACATAAGCTGAATTTCTTCTTTATGCAGGAACTCAATCGCTTCCATAGGATTCTGACAGCTTTGTACCAATTGCAAAAAAGGAACCTTACTAATAAAATCTTCCAGCAGGTCTAAAGCCAGGGGCTCGTCGTCTATAGTGATGCACTTAATCATTGGTTAATTGTAACTTCAACTCTATCAGAAATTTTTCTCCCGATTGCGATATTTTTAACTGATGGCGATCAGGATACAGCAATTTTAATCTTCTTTTTATATTTTGCAAACCAATGCCGGAATGTGTGTCTTTATTTTGACCATTCTTGCTCATCGAATTTTCTACCCTGAAGCATAACTGCTGTTCTTTGGTTTCCAGATTGATATCAATAGAAGAGCCTTTCCGGTAACTGTCGCTGTGTTTGAAAGCATTTTCAACAAAAGGTTCCAATAATACGGGTTCAATTTTCTTGCTTTCCAGGTCGCCTTTAGTATTAAAAGAAATATGGGTTTCTTTATTCAACCGCAGTTTCTGTAAATCGATGTAATTTTGAAGATGTTCAACCTCTTTATCCAGACTTATCTGGCTTTCGGCGGAGTCGTAAAGCATATACCGCATTAGTTCCGACAATTTTACAATTGCTTTTGGTGCATCATCCGATTTCTTGTTGGCCAGTGAATAAATACTATTCAGGTTATTGAACAAAAAATGTGGGTTCACCTGCGATTTCAGGAAAGCCAGTTCAGAAGCCAGTTTATCATTCTCCAGTTCTTTCTTTAACTTCTCAGTACGATACCACTCACCAGTGATTTTTAAACTAATACTAATAGTAAGTACCAGCATTGAGTGCAGAATAGCACGGTTAATAATTAAAAGCTTAAACCAGCTATGATCGTAATAAAACTCAGCGTTTAGCGCCTGCTGAATCCATAAATATATGTAAGTGATAAGTGTAACCAGGCCTACCAAAGTAGTTACATAAAGTACCACCTTTTTTTTTCCTAACAGATTGGGAATCAGGAAAAAGATGTTGCCATAGAAAAGAAAAATCAGCGGTAAAAAAGATAATGCCATTCGCATAAGAGCAAGATGGCTATCGGGACCCGTACCGATAAGCGCCATGCTAAAACCAAAGAAAACAATCCAGGCAAATACATGAATCAAAATCTCACCTAATTTATTTCTGGGTCTAATCATTCCACGCATTTCCAAAGTCAAGTTTGCTCGATATTAACGCTTTTCTGGCACATATGTGATTGGATACGCTAAAGTTTAGACCAGTAACCAAAAACGATCTACATAAGGGATAAGAAAATCGGCATATGCCATAATTAGATAATTTAAGAAAATCGCTTTTTACTTTATCACCAGAAATTAGAATATCCTTTATCGTATAATAATCATATTTTGCTTGTAATAATTTTCACGTCTGGTTTTAGTAACGGTGATAAATTTCACGTAAAATTTTCGCCATTTCCAGCTTTAATATATTAGAGGAAGTAATATAATTATTATGCATAAAGCTAAAAATCAATTTTTTGCCTTTTTCTGTAATTAAAAAACCACTTAAACAGTGCTTACCGCTTAATGTTCCGGTTTTTGCAAACACGTAAGGTTTTAACTCTCCCCCATACCATTCTTTAATAGTACCTGACACTCCGCCATTAGGAAACATATCAAAAATTTGCTCATCAGTTAATTCATCATCTATTTTTTGTAACAGGTAAACCATAGATCTTGGCGTTTGCAGGTTATATCGTGAAAGTCCAGAACCATCTATCCAGATGGGTTCATCTGGTAATTCAGCTAAGTAATTTTCTTCCACATATTCAATTACTTTTTCTGAACTAAGCGTATCGCCCAATTGTGAAGCACATAATATAAGGACCTGTTCTGCAATAAAATTGTCGCTAATTCGCATCATGCGCCGGTACATACTGTCGGCAGGAATGCTATACAAGGTGAATCTTGTAGTGTCCAGTTTACCAGTATATAACTGAACTTTTCTTTTAAGGGTATCGCTTAATAATTGAATAACTAACTGGGGTGAGGTCAAAAAAGGAACATCTTTGGTAAAGGCAAGGGTATCATTTTTGGATCTATACTGAAAATAATTATCACTCTGATTTCGCCTTACATAATTTGGATAAATCGCCGGATCAGCAAAACCGAAAATATTAGCCGTAAAAAAAGCAGGATAAACCAACGGTTTGGACACAAACTTTTTAAACTGAAAACGGGCCACATTCGCATAAACCGGAAAAACAGACTTTTCTGAAGAATAGTAATAGTTATAATCGTCCCAGGCCCAACCTGGTCCGAAATATTGATCAGCCCAGGGTCGGTGAGCATAGAAAAGCTGCTCTGACCGGTTTTTCAAAAAATCGTAAACCTTATTTCCATAAGTTGTATCAATGCTGTTGATATCCGGGTGCAGAAAAGAAGGGTCGCCCGTTCCCAAAAAAATTAAGGAGTCGCCATGATTAAAATATTCAAGTCCTGGTACCTGATCGCCAAGTATTTTTAATCCCGCGTATAAAGTAAAGAGTTTAGTATTAGAAGCGGGAGTATAATATTTGTTTGCCTGGTATTCATAAACCATTTCCCGCAATTCTGTATCATATAGTGCAAAACCAGTAAAACTTTTACCAAAAACAGGAGATTCAGCTACCATTTTACGAAAATTCTTGTACCTAATACCGGGGCGCGATATGGTACAGGCAGTAACAAAAATCAACAGAGAATATATAATTGTTAATCGGGCTGATGTAGTATTGTTATATTTCATTTATTTACTTTTGAAGAGGTAAAAGTTTCACGAATTGGGTAAACCAAATTTTATAGTTTTAATACTTGGTGAGAGTAATCTTCTGTAAAAGATAATGGGATATTGTAAATATGATAAAAATTAACAGAATACACCATGTTGCTATTATCGCATCCGATTACCAGAAATCAAAAAAGTTTTATACAGAAATTTTAGGCTTCGAAATAGTAAAAGAAACTTTTCGTGAAGTGCGTAAATCCTTTAAATTAGATTTAAAAATTAATGAAGTTTATCAGATTGAACTCTTTTCTTTTCCCAACCCACCTGCACGTATGTCTTATCCGGAAGCTACAGGTTTGCGCCACATTGCCTTTGAAGCAGACAATATTGAACAAACAAAAGCAGAATTAGAGCTTAAAGGCATAACTGTAGAACCAATAAGAGTAGATAAAATGACCGGTAAAATGTTTATCTTCTTTTCTGATCCCGATAATTTACCCATTGAGATTTATGAAAAGTAATATCCAAAAACTTTAAGGCAAATCAATAAGGAAAAGTATTTTTTTATATTAAAAAAGTTATCGTAAAGTAAGTTTATTATAATAAGTGATTAAATTTTTCACTGGTATTCTATTAAATTTATCTTTTTCTTGGATTTTTATTATCAAAAGTGCGTTTAATTTTTTTACTTCTGAAAACAAAAGAATATCATATTTCAATTTAATAATCTCAAGAATAGACACTCCATCAATTTAAATCCTAAAATGGGAAAAAAAGAGCAGATTATTATATCTCTGTAAATATTACAAATTAAATAATTAACTCGCGATTTGTTCAAATCTTGCTCTATTTGTTCAAAAGAACAGTTTAAAATGCCTTTTATGACAGTGAACAAAGTTTTGATCCAGTAAATATAAAAAATGCAGTTGTTTCCGGCATTAGTCTTGACTTATAAAAGAAAACATAAAGTTTATTTGCTTACATCTGAACCACACATGCAACAACCTACAAATAAATTCTCAACTACTCGATTAAAATACATTGTTAAATGGAAATTTGGATCTGGCTAAGTTTTATTGCATTTATATTTATCCTGTTGGCACTGGACCTGGGGGTTTTTCATAAAAGCCCTCATCTAATTACGTTCCGTGAAGCATTGGGCTGGACCTGCATTTGGATTATCACATCTCTTTTTTTTAATGGATTTATTTATTTTGCCTACGAAAACCATTGGTTGGGTATAGGGCAACATATTGGTGTAAACATTACAGGAAAAGAAGCAGGACTTAATTTTTTAACTGGTTATTTGATCGAAAAATCATTAAGTATAGATAACATTTTCGTAATAGCTTTGATTTTTACCTATTTTAATACTCCGCTAAAATTTCAGCATAAAATTCTTTACTGGGGCATTTTAGGAGCGTTAGTTTTCAGGGGAATCATGATTGTTATTGGTACTACGCTCATCAACAACTTTTCGTGGATTACCTATATATTCGGTGCATTGTTGCTTTATTCTGCTTACAAACTTTTTAAATCAGAGGAAGAAAGTGTAGAGCCTGATAAAAATCCGTTTATCCGTCAGATTAGAAAGTTCTTTCCAGTTAGTAATAATATTGAAGAAGGAAGGTTTTTTACCCGGATAAATGGTGTATACATGGTAACCCCATTGTTAATTGTACTGGTAGTAATTGAAACTACTGATATAATGTTTGCGGTAGACTCTATTCCTGCCATATTTGCGGTAACCACCGATCCTTTTCTGGTGTTCACGTCAAATGTATTTGCTATTTTAGGCTTACGTTCATTGTATTTTGTGTTAGCCTCAATGCTTGATAAATTTCAGTACTTGAGATTAAGCCTGGTGTTCATTCTAGCGTTTGTGGCCACTAAGATGTTGCTGATTCATTTTTATAAGTTTCCAACATTTATTTCATTGGGTATTATAACCGGGGCATTAGCAACTGGAGTAATAGTTTCTTTAATTAGAAATAAAAATGATGAGAATAACAAAAATCAGCCCCAAGAAAAAATCAATGAAAAGAAAATGGTGAATCAAATTTAAACCAATGTTCATTGTTCCAACCTTATGCCATTACATAAAATTTTGTAAGTCTTGAAAAATCAGGAAACCTGAGAACCTTCAATATCTACTTATATATTTACTGTATATCTGCACGTTATTTGCAAAGAAATGTAGGGATACTATCTTACTTTTGTTATGCATCGTATAATTTTTTTTACCGTACTATTACCATTTTTATTTTTTATTTCGCCTTATCTTTTTGCTAAAGAGAAATCGGGCCATAAAATCACAGTAAAAGTAGACAATCTGAAAGATTCTGTCTGTTATTTGGGTTTTTATTATGGCGACAAAAAGTACCTACAGGATACTGCTTCCCGAAATGACGATGGTTTTTTTGTTTTTGAAGGTTTGGAACCACTCGAAGGAGGGGTTTACTTTGTTTATAATCCTAAAAATCTGTATTTCGAAATTATTGTTAATGAACAACAATTTGATATCGAAACCGATACGAAAGACCCTGTACAAACTATGGTTATAACAGGTTCGAGGGAAAATCAAGTATTCCATCAGCTTCAAAAATTTGGTATTGAAAGGCAAAAGCAAATGACTGCCCTGAAAGAACAAATAGAAATACATAAGGCTAATGTCGATTCTGTAAAAGAATTGCAATATCAATTAGAGCAGATTAATAACGAACTGCTGAATTACCGGAAAAAATTAATTAGTGAAAATCCTAATTTGTTTGTAGCAGAAGTAATAAAAGCTTCTGAGGTAATTGAAATTCCAGAAACGGTGGGAAAAGGTGAAGAGACTACTGAATCTAACAAAAGTAAATACCAGTATTATAAAAAACATTTTCTGGATAACATCAATTTCACAGATGCAAGAATGCTGAAAACTCCTGTTTTCCACAATAAATTAATGGAGTACTTTGATAAGGTGATTATCCAGCATCCTGATTCTATTTTTGCCGCTGCAACAGAAGTGCTCACGCAGGCAGAGCCAGCAGAAGAAATGTTCAGGTACGTACTTACTACCCTGGCCAGTAAATATGAAACTTCAAATATCATGGGTATGGAAGAAGTATTTATAAAACTGGCAGAGAAATACTATTTGAATGGAAAAGCTTTCTGGGTAGACGAAGAGGTGAAAAATAAAATAAAAGACAAAGTAGAAGAGAATAAACCAACCATGATTGGCAAGCAGGCACCGCCCATGATGCTGACAGATACTTTGAACCATCCGGTAAATTTATATGCGATAGAAGCCAAATATTTAATTTTGTACTTTTATGATCCTACCTGCGGAAACTGCAAAAAGAAAACTCCTATAGTTTATGAAACTTACAAAAACTTAAAAAATAAAGGCGTAAAAGTGCTGGGTGTATCTACTATCACCGATGCTGATGAATGGAAAAAATATATTAAAACTAATAAGCTGGATTGGCTTAATGCAGGCGATCCTGCGGTAAGAAGTAATTTCAGATATGATTATAACATTGATTCAGTACCTAAAGTATATATTCTGGATGAGAACAAAAAAATTATCGCTAGGCGATTAGGTGCTGAAGACATTGAACCTTTTCTTAAGAATTTGATAAAAACTAATTAAAAATTGGTTCAAATCTATAACAACTTCATGATCTGCTAAAACCTGGTTTTTCAGAGTGTATAAAATAATCATGGCTTTTTTTATATTTGACTACAATTAATTGTAGTCATTACCATGCAGAACGATCCTGAACTAAGCGGAAAATATCTGGGAAGCATTACCAAAGATTTTATAGTAGTAGCAGATACATTGAAAGAGGCTTCTTATCATATCAGAAAACAAGGATATTCAGAGTATCCTATATTTCCCATTTCCAAAACGGAAATCCCTATCGGACAGCCATTGATATATAAAGGAGAATTGGCTATCAACTGGAACTATTATGTTACCTACCTAGACGAGTTTTTACAACGTAAACTTATTAAACATGAAGAAACCTTTAAAGTCGCTTTTAAAGATCCTGATGAGTTTTGTTGCCTGTTCGTAGTAGATAAAGATTTTACTAATTTTTTGTTTATTCCCTATCCCGAAGAATAATTATCCCTGAATGCATTTCAACTTTTATTCTGTTCTGCTGTTCATTTACCTGACCAGTTTCTTGCCCGGAAAGTTATGGGGCCAGCATTACAAAAGTTATTTTATTAAACAGAACTTTACTGATGCATCAGGGGATTCTATTTTATATAGGTTTCTCATTCCTGATGGGTATGATAGCAACAAAAAATATCCGTTGGTAATATTATTACATGGTGTTGGCGAGCGAGGAGATAACAATGAATCGCAATTGGTACACGGTGCCAAGGCATTTGCCACGCCGGAGGCCAGAAAAAAATACCCAGCTTTTGTAATGGTACCACAGTGTCCGAAGGGAAAAACTTGGTCGCCATTCAGGGTACGGAAACCAGAGCTAAGGAGCAAACCTACTAAAATCATGACCCTTCTTTTGGCTGCCCTCCAGGACGTAAAGAAAAATTATAGTATTGATGCTGACAGATTGTATATGACAGGCCTTTCAATGGGAGGTTTTGGAGTTTTCGATATTATGATGCGACATCCGGAAATGGTAGCAGCGGCAGCAGTTGTGTGTGGTGGTGGTGATACAGCTTTTGTATCTCAAATAAAGAATATTCCGCTATGGATGTTCCATGGAGCTAACGATAATATTGTAGATCCTACATTCAGTCATATAATGATTGACGCACTGGAAAAACTGGGATCTACTCCCAAATATACCGAATATCCTGGAGTTAGTCATGATAGCTGGAATAATGCCTATGCTGAGGCAGATTTGCTACCCTGGTTGTTTAGCCAAAAGAAAAAATAGAATTTGTTTTTTAAGTTTTATTAAAATGATTCCAGCCCTGAGCCTGAAGAGGAATAATTTGTTTGGATTTGGTAACCAGATTAATGCCTTTACTTTTTTCCTGAACATGTCCGATAAAATGGATATCAGGATGATTTTTTAATTTTTCGTAATCCTTTTGGCTAATGGTTAGTAATAACTCATAATCCTCGCCACCATTCAGCATGCAGGTAACCGGATCTAAATTAAATTCTATGGCCGCGTCATAGGTTCTACGGTCAATGGGTAGTTGTTCTTCAAAAATATTAATGCCCACTTCCGATTGATTACAAATGTGGAAGATCTCAGATGCCAGGCCATCGGAAATATCAATCATGGAAGTTGGTATTACTTCCAAATCGTGTAATTCATGAATTATATCCATACGAGCATCAGGTTTTAACTGCCGACCTACAATAAAGTCATACCCCTCAAGCTGTGGTTGCATCGACGGATTAGCCAGGTAAACTTGTTTTTCTCGCTCCAATACTTGTAATCCCATGTAAGCCGCACCCAAATCGCCAGTAACACATACGATATCGTTGATTTGAGCGGTAGACCGCAATGTAACGACTTCTTTTTTTACATGGCCGATGGCTGTGATGGAAATTATGAGTCCTGCCCGGGAAGAAGTAGTATCGCCTCCTACCAGATCAACTTTATAATTTTCGCACGCATGGTGTATTCCTTTATATAGGGCATCGACAGCTTCCACCGAAAACCGGTTACTAAGACCTATGCTTACTGTAATTTGTTCAGGAATACCATTCATAGCAGCGATATCCGAAATATTCACCGCTACTGCCTTAAAACCTAAATGTTGAATAGGATGATAGGAAAGATCGAAATGAACGCCTTCCAATAGCATATCGGTAGTTATCATCTGGTAATACTCGCCAACATCTATAACAGCAGCGTCATCGTTTATACCAACAACAGAATTTGGGTTCTTAAGAGAAAAAGTTTTGCCAATCCTTTCAATCAAACCAAATTCGCCCAACTTTTCAAGTTCAGTTCGGTGTTCCTGTTCGTTCATAATTTTAACAGATTTAATTATCTACTTCTGTAAAGGTCTATTTAAAAGTGAATCTCAGGGTTTCTTTATGGTTTATATCAAAGATATTTTAATTAAGGTAAATCTTTCTGATTTCAACTTGTTTTTTGCTCGTAAGATTTTCGTGTGCCATTTGTATGTGAAACCAATGAATGAGTAAACAGAATAAAAAGCTCATAATTGATAAGTTTTACTTAAAATAAATACTACAGGATAAATATATTCATGATCTGATTCTAACCATCACATACCTATTGATTGATAGATTGTACTAATTCTATCAGCACACCATTTGTGGTTTTAGGGTGAAAAAAACAGACTAATTTATTATCTGCTCCAAGCTTGGGTGCTTCCTGCGAAGGCTCAAACCCCAACTCTTGTAGTCTTCGGATTTCCACCTCAATATTATCTACTTCAAAAGCAATGTGATGAATACCTTCGCCCCTTTTTTGTATAAATTTTGCGACAGAACTTTGAACATCAGTGGCCTCCAGCAATTCAATTTTAACTTCGCCAGCTTTAAAAAAAGAAGCTGTAACCGATTCTGATTCCACTTTCTCAATTTTATAAGGGGGAGTACCTAGCAGGGAAGCGAATAGCTGGCCGGCACTTTTTAAGTTGTTTACCGCAATTGCGATATGCTCAATTTTCATAGTATTAAATGTAAAGAAATGAAACTTTTTTAATTAACACTCAGTTCAATGGTGTAACAACAATTTTTAATTATTTCATATAATTTGGAATTTAGCGTTTCCGCATCAATTTAAAAAAGTTGAACAGTGGCGAACCTACTGCTAAACTATCAATAACTTTAAATGTAATTTCCCAGTAGTATAACATGAGGCTATACTGATAAAATTCATTATTTTAGTAAAATAGTAAAGTCTCGACATGAGTAAGGTTATTAGAAAATTTCAATGACTTGTTTCAATATTTAAAAGTTAATTTACATGATAAGTATAACAGAAAAAGCAAAGAAAGAAATTATTGCTTTAAGAACGAAAGAAGGATATTCTGACAAGCATAATATAAGGGTTTCTGTTAAAGGCGGTGGCTGTTCGGGTCTAATGTATGATCTGAATTTTGATGATCATATCGAAAAAACGGACGAGGTTTTTGAAGATAGTGGTGTAATAGTATTAGTAGATAGGAAAAGTTTACTATATCTGCTGGGAACTACACTGGATTTTTCCGATGGGCTTAATGGTAAAGGATTTCAGTTTATTAATCCAAATGCTTCTCGTACCTGTGGGTGTGGTGAAAGTTTTGCCGTTTAAAATCCATTCTAAAGTCTTTATAAAGCCAAAGCCATGTACAGGTTTTGGCTTTTTTATTTTCCTGAACTGTATCTATCGCCGCTGGTGAAAACCTAGTTTTTTTATTGCTTTTTGTAGTTGAAAAGCCTCATTATCATGTATCAGGAAGAAACAGTAAAAATTTTTGTAGTTGAGGACGACCCATCATATGTCAAGTTTTTGGAGTATGTTTTGGGCCTTAATCCCGATTTTGAAATAGTAGTATTTAAGGATGGTAAGTCCTGTTTGGATAATCTTCACCAAAAACCAAAAATAGTAACTCTCGACTATTCATTGCCTGATATTACCGGCGAAGAAGTAATAGCCAGAATTAAAAATCAAGCTCCAGATGTATTTGTAATTATTATTTCTGGCCAGGAAGATATAGCTACTGCAGTACAATTGTTGAAATTAGGTGCTTACGACTACATTACTAAGGACAAAGAAACTAAAAACAGGCTCCTTAATTGTGTTAACAATGCCCGTCAGAATATTTCACTTATCAATGAGGTCAATTTGCTTCGTAAAGAAGTTACTGAAAAATATCAGTTCAGTAACACTATTATAGGCAATAGCGATCCTATGAAAAAAGTGTTTTCTCTGTTAGAAAAGGCCGTAAAAACTAATATTACTGTTTCTATTACAGGAGAAACCGGTACAGGAAAGGAAGTAGTAGCCAAAGCAATACATTATAATTCAGACAGAAAAAAAATGCCTTTTGTGCCTGTAAATATTGCGGCAATTCCTTCCGAACTCATTGAAAGTGAATTGTTTGGGTATGAAAAAGGAGCTTTTACAGGCGCTGTTACTCGGCGTATTGGAAAATTTGAAGAGGCTACAGGAGGTACGATTTTTCTTGATGAAATAGGAGAGTTAGAAATAAGCTTACAGGCTAAACTATTGCGCGTTATTCAGGAAAGAGAAGTAACGCGAATTGGCGGTAATACTACCATAAAGCTGGATGCCAGAATTGTAGTAGCAACCCATCGTAACCTTGCTGAAGAAGTAAAAAACGGAAACTTCAGAGAAGATTTATATTATCGGTTATTAGGATTACCCATTGATCTACCTCCTTTACGAGATAGAAAGAATGATATTCTGGTGATTGCGAAATTTCTATTAACTCATTTTTGTAAAGAAAACAATATGCCAGAAATGATTTTGAGTAGTAGTGCACAACAAAAGATTCTCAAATATCATTTCCCCGGTAATGTACGTGAATTAAAGTCAATTATAGAGTTAGGAGCCGTAATGGCAGAAGGGATTCAGATAGAAGAAGAAGATATCCATTTTAATAGTATTGAAAAGGAGAAAAACCTTATGATGGAGGAAGTCACTCTACGAGAGTACGTTTTTAAAATCATTCGTCATTTTCTGGAAAAATATGATAATAATGTGATTAATGTTGCTAAAAAACTTGACATTGGCAAATCAACTATTTACCGGTATTTAAAAGAGATGGAAGAAGACACATCTAGAATTGAACAAATCGAAAACACTTTATAATGCCGAATAAGCTAGGTAATAAAACTGAAGTGTTGTTAAAGCATTTATTGAGCTTAACAAACGATGCCTATTATATAGCAGATGAAGATGGTACTCTTATTTTTGTGAATGAAAAGGCCTGCGAAAATGTGGCGGTTGAAAAGCCAGCGCTAATGGCAATGAAAATGCAAAACCTGGATACCAGGTTCAATTCTGCTGAAAAGTGGAACGCATTAATTGAGAGACTAAAACAAGAAAATCAAATCATATTTGATGGTGCTGAGAAAAAGGGTAATGAATTGGTTTTTCCTACCGAAACAAGATTAAGTTATTTCTTCGGTGAAGATTATAATTATGTAATTGCAGTAGCGCTTGATACTTACGAAAAAAAAAACGCGGAAGAACTCTTACTTGCCAAAAAAGCAAAAGAGCAGTTCCTTGCTAATATGAGCCATGAAATTCGGACACCAATCAATGGTATTTCAGGTATGTTGAACCTGCTTTCGGATACCGAGGCCACCCAAGAGCAACAGAAATATATTCATGCCATACAAGACGCTACTACAAATCTGAAAGTAATTATTAATGATATTCTTGATATATCTGCCATTGAATCGGGTAAACTTAGGTTCGAGCGTATAGGCTTTAAACCCGATTATCAGGTTCTGAGTGTTATTCAAAGTTTTAGATTACAGGCACAGGAAAAAGGCATTGTTATTAAGCACACAATAAGTAATGAAGCCAAAACTGTTTTGCTTGGCGATCCGGTTAGGTTAAATCAAATTTTAATGAATTTGATTGGAAATGCGTTAAAATTTACTTTTAGCGGAGAAATACTAGTTGAAGTTAAAGTGGCAAATCGTTTAAGTGATAAGCTATTCGTTGAGTTCGCGGTGAAGGATAGCGGTATGGGTATTCCAAAAGATAAACTTTCCGTGATTTTTGACAGTTTTCGTCAGGCTGACGAAAGTGTTACCCGCAGATTTGGAGGTACAGGTTTAGGGTTAACAATCTGTAAACAACTTACTGAAATGCAGAATGGTACTATTTCAGTAGAAAGCGAAGAAGGTAAAGGGGCTACCTTTAAGTTTATAATTCCATATAATGTTGGCAAAGATGAAGATCTGGCAAACTCACAAAGTAAGACAGGGGAGTTAGTGGAAAAAGACAAAATAGATTACACATATTTAAAGGGTTTATCTATTCTGTTGGTAGAGGATAATGATATTAATCGTATTTATGCCAGAAACACGGTTCAAAAGTGGGGCTGTAGCGTGGATATTGCTGAAAACGGACTTATAGCTCTTGAAAAAATCCGGAAAAATAATTATCACATCATTTTAATGGATATTCAGATGCCGGTAATGGATGGTTTTGAAGCTACGAAAACCATTAGAAATAAATTTGAACCCCCAAAATCAAATATTCCAATAATTGCTTTAACCGCTAATGCCATAAAGGGCGACGACCAAAAGTGCCTGGAGGCTGGTATGAATGACTATATTTCAAAACCTTTTGCTCCCTACGATTTATATTTTGTACTACGTAAATATGTAAAGAACTTGTCCCTTAAACTCAATGACAAGAAGAAACAAAAGGGGACGTCTAATGCTCAAAAACATTCGAAACAAGAGAAAATGAATGATATTTCTTTAATCGATTTAAGTTATCTAGAAGGTATCTGTGATGGTGACCAACAGTTTATTGCAGAAATGGTAAGAAGTTTCATAAAAGATATACCCAAAATTCTTGAAGAAATGCTACATCATAAAAAAGCAAAGGAATGGGTTGAGGTTGGTAAATTAGCCCATAAGCTTAAACCATCAGTGCAGTTTATGGGCATTGGTTCCATAGAGTTGGATGTAAAAACACTGGAAACAGAGTGTAAAAATGGAATCAATCTCAGTAAAGCCCCAGAAAGAGTTGATTTACTTGTAAATGTGATTTCTAAAGCCATTTCGGAGCTGGAAGCAATGCAAATTAAATAACAAGGGGCATAGCTAATTCATTCTACAATTCTTAATATTATTTTAGACTTCTGATTATAAGTAAAGCGTTGGCTCAAATTGCTTTTAAGTAGCTGATCTTTTAAAAGTCTTTCAGGAGCAATCCCTTTAGAAACAAAATATTGCTCCACCGCAGTAACATTATAATCGACTTTGTTTTGTTCCGCGGTATTTGGTTTTTCTGTTACTTCAATAATAGCCAGCTTACTTTCAGGATATTCATTTAGAAGAGCAGTTACTGAATCTAATGCTGTTTGTGCCGCCAAGGAAGTAGTACCAATGCTATCAAAAGACAGTAATTTTTCTGCCTGGTTTACCGAATGGCGTGCATTTGCGGTTAAGGGTTTTAAAATTATGCTACTATCTGGCATGGGGCACCCTTGATTTTCCAGTTTACCTGCTGCTTTCGGGCAGGCATCGGCCTTATCAATCAAACCATCACTATCGGAATCGGGGCATCCGTTTAGTTCTACAAACCCAGGGTCCATCGGGCAATCGTCTAACTGATCTTCAATCCCGTCACCGTCAGAGTCAGGGCATCCCTTAAAGGCCCAGAGGCCAGGTATATCAGGGCAAACATCAGCTTTATCAGAAACGCCATCATGATCGCTATCTTTTATTTTTTTATCGCCCAAATAAAAACCAATACCAGCATATACATATGAACCTTTTACTTTACTGAAGTTTAATAATCCGCCCAGATTATCTATTCCAATAAAGGCTGGACCACCTCGTAAGGCGGCCCCCAGAGTGATATACCTATAATCATGAATTAAGGAAACAGGAATCAAAAATTCGTAATGCTGATTTTCATACCTTGGCGTGAGTGTAATGGCACTGTGCTGATACAAATTATTTGGGCTTTTGGCCTTAAATCCAATTATTGAATTCAAGTTCAGGTAGATGGACTGGTTATAGCGATAATCAAAATTAAAATTAACAATAGTAGGTAATCTGGTTTGAAATGGAGTTGAATGCTGTGGATCCTGTATGCTAAGCAAATTATTTAGTGCAGCTAAAGGAGAGTTGTAAATAGCCATAATAGTTTGGCTTTTAATTACCGCATTTGGAATCTGGGCGTTATAAATGCGGGCAGAGGGATTGTTATAATAAATAAAACCCAGATCGAGCACAACAATTCCCGCACGGATCAAATATTTATTTTGTTCATGATTCAGCAACTTTTTGCCATCTATAATATATTCATAATCTTCCAGTGCTGGCCTGTATTCGTAGGTAAATCCCAGATCAACACCCCAGCCCTTACCAAAATTATCCGGACTGAAAAACAAGTTGCCAATATTGAAATTAATTTCGTCAGGATTGCTGTAACCATATTGGTAAGCCCCTGAATTTATTCTGAGTTGCTTTTCGGAATCAGGAGTGGAACTAAATTTTTCCAGACCTACAAAAGAAGTCCTGATTCCATGGATATATTTAGTTGTAATGCCCGATTTCAGAAAATGCGGACCCACACTAAAAAGTTTTTGCGCATACGAAATACCAATTTCGGAAAAAACGCTTTGATGCACGCTAAAATCAGCATTATTGGAAGCGGGCGTTTCCAGTTCTGTTTCTTTAAAGCTGGTAGCAAAGGCTTTAGCAATACTGGTGGGTATGTGGTTTCCCAATACAAATCCCCGAAGACGTGTAGTGAGTGCCAAACCTATCTGATCATTAAATTTAAACAAAGCAGAAGGTCCCCTGATATCAGCCTGTAGATTAATGTTTCCGGTAATACCATTATTATTTTGGCGAAGAAATGTAGTGGAAAGCAAATTTTCGTTAAAGGGAAAAATGATGGGGAGATAAGCGCCTTTGCCGAAGGAATTATTAAAGTAATTAGCAAAAATATAGCCGGTACTGCTGCCAAAATTTACGAAAACACGATGACGGGCATCAGCCAGATAAGATGGATTGGCAATTACCCCATGTATACCGGCATAATTACTATGTGAAATACCGGTTATTGATTGTGTATAGGCCAAAAAACTACCAGAAAGTAATAAAAAAGTGACTATTATTTTTCTCAAAAGTGGGTTTTACTTATATTTAAAAATATGAATAAGTTCAATGTTTCCCGCAAATAGTATTCAATATTCTGAAACAGGCAAACTTAATTGAATCATTTACCAAATAAGAGGTGAATTACAGTTTTAAATAACGTGCTTTTGGGATTAAATCTTTAAAGATGGTGCTTTTTTTTATTTTAATGGGAAGAATAGGTATTCTTATTAAAAGTATTAAACTAAAATAGTCCTTTCCGCATTATACTAATAGTTTAAAAAGCAAAAAACAAAACTATGGAAAAAGGTGATAAAATGGTAACCATAGCTACATTTAGTGAATCTACACTGGCTTATGTACTGAAAGGAAGGTTAGAATCTGATGGGATACCCTGTTTAGTAGCGGATGGTAACATCGTTCCGCATATCGCTTTTTTTTCGGATAACCAGGGAATAAGGGTGCAGGTACTTGAAAAAGATAAAAGTAAAGCGCTGGCAGTTATCGAAAGTATTGAAAAATAATGCCGTTTAGTGCTAAAAAAGAAAGGGAAACATTTTGTCTCCCTCTCAGCCAACAGCTTAGGTATAATATTTACTAGTTTGACTTAAAAACTTCTGTTGGCACTAGACATATCGTTCAGCCTATTGTAGTAACTAA
>JBGTIS010000283.1:0-2800 GCA_041745535.1 Cyclobacteriaceae bacterium
TATTACCAACCTGGACGAGCTCGAGTACATGGTTTTTCCGCGACTGCCTGGCTATGCGGAAATTGGGTGGACCGCTCCCAACGCCAGAAACTGGGACGAATACAAAGAAAGGTTAGCTGCCCAACAGAATTATTTCAAAGCCATGGATATCAATTATTATCCGTCCAAATTAATACCGTGGAATCAGGATCAATCTGAAACAACAGAATAAACTGGAGAATCTGAATTATAACTTCTCACGATAATTACTTTAAAAATGGCATTTACATTATGGGTTAAGAAAACCCCGCAATCCATACCCAGGTCAAATGGATTCATAATGGGGGTATGCTTTTTATTTGCCTGTAACCTGGGCGCGGATTCCTTAAAACAGAAAACACCTGATAATCCACTTCGCTTGTGGTATACCGCTCCGGCCGAAGACTGGATGCTGGAGGCGTTGCCTTTCGGAAATGGCTATATGGGGGCTATGTATTTTGGTGATCCGGCAGAAGAGCATATTCAGTTTACGGAAGAATCGCTCTGGGCCGGGGGGCCTGGTGCCAATCCCCTGTACAACTATGGCCTCCGGGAAAATGCCCATCAGTACCTGCCCAAAGTTCGGGCACTGCTTGCTGCGGGCAATCTTGAGGAAGCACACCAACTGGCGAATAAAGAAATGACGGGGGTAATCCACAAAAAGCCGGATTCGGAGCAATCTTTCGGAGATTTTGGCTCGCAGCAAACCATGGGAGATTTATATGTTAAAGTGGAAAATAAAGGTCCGGTTGAAAATTATCACAGAGAGATAGATCTCAATGAAGGATTGGCCAAAGTACAATATCAAGTGGGCGAAATAGCCTATAAGCGTTTGTTTTTCGGTAATTATCCGAAAAGGATACTGGTATATCACTTTGAAAGCACCGATCTGGAGGGAACGGAATATACCATTCGCCTGGAATCACCACACCGAAAATTATCGGAGCGGTTTGAGCACCATACCTATACTTTTGAGGGAGAAGTCGCAGACAATGGAATGCGGTTTGAAACAGTTTATAAAATTATCAGCCCAGATGGAAAAATCGGTTTTGATCATGGTGAAGTGAAAATAACAGGAGCAAAGTCCATTACCATTGTGCATACAGCTGCTACCGACTACCTGCCTCAGTTTCCCGACTATAAAGGCAGAGACTTTGAAGCTTTGAATAGTAAAACGCTGGCGGCTGTTGAGGCATTGACCATGGAACAATTATTACAGGAGCAAAAGGCTGATTATCAGCATCTGTTTAATCGGGTTACCTTGAATTTGGGCGTTTCAGCCAATGACAGCCTGCCTACTGACCAGCGGCAATTAGCCTATTACGAAGGTAATGCGGATACTGCTCTGGAAGCCTTATATTTTCAGTATGGCCGTTACCTGATGATATCTGGCTCGCGCCCCGGCACCATGCCGCTCAACCTGCAGGGCAAATGGAATAACAGTACCAATCCACCCTGGGCCAACGACTATCACACTGATATTAATGAGCAAATGCTATACTGGCCGGCTGAAATTACCAACCTGTCCGAATGCCATGAACCTTTGCTTGATTATATGGAAACGCTGGTAAAGCCGGGGCAACTGGCGGCAAAAGCACATTTTAACACCAGAGGCTGGATTGTAAATGCCATGAACAATCCTTTTGGATTTACCGCGCCGGGATGGGATTTTCCCTGGGGCTTTTATCCGGGAGGGGCTGCCTGGCTGTGTCAGCACCTCTGGGAACATTACGCTTTTACAGAAGATACAACTTATTTGAAAGAACAGGCTTTCCCGGTGATGAAGGAAGCCGCTCTTTTCTGGATAGATTATTTAACGGAAGACGAAAACGGGTACCTGGTGTCCAGCCCTTCCTATTCACCGGAACATGGCGGCATTTCTACAGGAGCTTCCATGGACCACCAAATGGCCTGGGACCTGCTCAATAATTGTGTGCGGGCCCGCGAAGTGTTGGACATTGAGGATAATTTCATGAACAAGGCGAAATCGGTACGTGATCAGATTTTTCCCGCTAAAATAGGTCGCTGGGGACAATTACAGGAATGGAAGGAAGATGTGGATGATTCCACAAACCATCACAGGCATATCTCACACCTTTTCGCACTTTATCCAGGCAAACAAATTACAGTAACCGAAACCCCAGCACTTGCCGAAGCCGCAAAGGTAAGCTTAAACGCACGTGGCGATGAAGGTACAGGCTGGTCATTAGCCTGGAAAGTATCTTTCTGGGCAAGGCTCAAAGATGGGGACCGAGCGCATAGCCTGCTGAAAAGTGTACTCAAACCCGTAACCGACAAAGGCTATAATATGAGTGATGGCGGCGGGTCTTATGCCAACCTGCTATGCGCGCATCCTCCTTTTCAATTGGATGGCAACATGGGCAGTACGGCAGGGATGGCCGAGATGCTGTTGCAATCGCATACCGATGTGATTGAACTGTTGCCGGCACTGCCTGATGTGTGGAAGGACGGTAGCGTAGCTGGGCTGAAAGCCAGGGGTAATTTTGAGATACAAATGGATTGGAAAGCGCATCAACTGATCGGCGGGCAAATCCTGTCTAATAATGGCGGAAAGTGTGTGGTTAAATATAAAGACCGACAAATTGAGTTAGAAACCGAGCCGGGTAAATCCTATGCCCTGGATGGCTTGTTGTAGTTTATGATGTGTAAATCAACTTCGTATTAAAAAATGTTGTTGTCAGGCAACCACAGGTTATTGGTAAGAGTATACTGAGAAAACAGGTTTCACCGCTACGTGAAATACTGGGGCAGTCCCACTGGG
>JBGTIS010000284.1:0-23643 GCA_041745535.1 Cyclobacteriaceae bacterium
AATGGGTTATTAAAAGTGCAGGGTATGCAGCTACGGGTGGTTTTCAACATAACCCAGACAGACGGCGACTACAGTGCCACCATGGATAGCCCTGACCAGGGCGCGACCGGTATTCCGGTAACAGCTACCCGTTTTGAAGACTCTGTATTAACCCTGCAGGTAGCCAATGCGGGCATAGAATACCAGGGGACTTTGAATCAGGAAAATACTTTTGTGGGCTACTTTAAACAGGCAGGGCAGTCTTTTCCCATGAATCTGACCCGGGAGGCACCTGAAAAAGAGGCAGTAATCAGACCGCAGGAACCTGCCATGCCTTATCCTTACTATTCGGAAGATGTTACATTTGAAAATACAAAGGCCCATCTTGGTTTGGCCGGTACACTTACGCTGCCCGAAGAAGAAGGGAATTTTCCGGCGGTTATTTTAATAAGTGGCAGTGGCCCGCAGAACAGAAATGAAGAACTGATGGGACATAAACCCTTTCTGGTGCTGTCCGACCATTTAACCAAAAATGGGATTGCCGTATTACGGTTCGATGACCGGGGCACGGCGGAATCTACGGGAAACTTTGAAGCAGCCACTTCAGTAGATTTTGCCTCAGATGTGGAAGCAGCCATTGCCTATTTGCAATCCAGAAAGGAAATCAACAAAAAAGAAATAGGGTTAATCGGTCACAGTGAAGGGGGAATTATCGCTCCCATGGTGGCGGCAACCTCCAAAGACGTCAGTTTTATCGTGTTGCTGGCAGGCACAGGCATACCGGGCAATGAATTGCTATTGTCGCGACAGGAGCTGATTGGCCGGGCTTCCGGAATAAGTGAAACAGAGTTGCGGAAAGCAAAACCGGTGAACAAAGCCATTTTTGATATGATTATAAAATCTACAAACACAGAAACTTTAAAAGCAGAGTTAACCGGTTATATCAAACAGGCCCTGAAAGACAATCCTGAATCGGGATTGCCGGCAGGGATGAATGAGGACGACTTTGTACAGGCACAGGTAAAGCAACTGACCAGTCCTTGGATGGTGTATTTTATTAAATACAATCCTGCGCTTACATTAGAAAAAGTCACCTGCCCGGTATTGGCCATTAATGGAGAAAAGGATTTACAGGTACCACCTAAAGAAAATCTAGAAGCCATAGCGAAAGCTTTGGAAAAGGGAGGCAACAAAAAAGTTACCACTAAAGAATTGCCAGGCCTGAATCACTTATTTCAGGAAGCTGAAACCGGCTCCCCCAATGAATACGGAGCCATTGAACAGACTTTTTCCCCAATAGCTTTGGAAGCAATCACCAGCTGGATTTTAAAACAAGTGGAATAAATACGTTCAATTTACATTCCAACGATTGTGCTTTCATTTGTGTCAATGATGATAAAAACACCATGAAAAGGACGCTCGTAATTTTGCTCACTTCGCTCTTATGCTACCCATATGCGTATGCCCAGATCAGCACAGCGGAAAACTCCAAATTTGATCTGATGGTTCGGGGCGGCTTATTAAGTACTGACTTATACAATCCTCCTTTTTTCTTGAGGTTGTGTTTTGAAGGTTGCTCGCCAGAAGAACAAAGTAGTATTACCACACATACGTCTAACATAGGAATAGCTTATCAGTATTAAAACCAGAAGATAGGAAAGCATACGAAGAAAGGTTAGTTGCAGATCCCTGGCCCTATTCAGGTTAACCGGGTTTCAAACAGATGGAATATCTACCGGCTTATCAGCTGAATAAACAGTAAACGCGTCAGTTATTTGGGACACGGTCCATGCCGATACCCTGCCAACCAAGTGGAGAAGCTTTCCGCGGTCGCGGACGCCTTGCCAACCAAGTGGAGAGGCTGTCGTCAGTGGTCGACACCTTGCTGATGGAATCAGGAAGCTTTTCCTTTTGATAAAGAAGCCGTGTGCATAGCAGAACAGGCAAACCTTCCCATTCCCGGCCTTGCAGTTGAAATTTACATCCCTAAAGCAGTAAACAGTTTTAAAAAGATAAAAAATCCATTAGATTGGCACTATTGATACATTGCAGATAAAGTGTACTGTGCACTTTATCCGGATGTTGCCTGCAAGCTAAGAAAAAGGGAAGTCCGGAGAATTGATTAAATTTGATCTGAAACAAAAAGAGAATGCAACAACTACTTGAAAACAGAAAAGAAGATCTAAAAAGGCTTTGCCAAGCCATGAAAGTCCAAAGACTGTATGCTTTCGGTTCTGTTGTCTCTGATCACTTTCGGGAAGATAGTGATATTGATTTTTTGATCGCGTTTCCAGATAACTTATCAGTAGAGGAATATACTGAGAACTATTTCGCCTTGCATTATCAATTAAGAGAATTGTTTCATAGAGAGATTGACATCGTGACCGAACGAACGTTGTCGAATCCATATTTCATTGAAAGTATAAATGAGACAAAAGAATTGCTTTATGAAGCGTGAAAGTGGATGATATTGTGATATGGGGCATAGTTACCATACATTTGCCAAAACTGAAGAATGAAATTGAAGCCTTACTAAAAGGGGAATAATGCCAGCAGGCAACATCAGCCAATAGCTATGGCGGATAAATTAGTAACAAAAACTTTAGTACACTCAATAAACATGAATGCCAGTTAATAGCGATGTGCTTTTAATCCGCCACAGCTGTTAGCCGTGACTGTTGTGTGCTACTTTGATAAAGCCTACATATGTTTGAAAAATTACGCGCGTTTATCGAGCAAAGCCTTCCCATAACGGACGAGCAGTTTGAATTTATTAAAACACTATTTGTTCCGAAAGAGGTTAAAAATGGGGAATTTCTCCTTCGAGGAGGTGAGGTGGCTAAGTATGTCATATTCGTCGCTTCGGGTTGTTTACGAACCTATACGATAGACCCTACAGGAACCTTGTCGCGTACAAGAACCTGTTGGATTTGGATAAGTACGCGCGCTTGAAGACACTCGCGAAAGCTTAATGAAGAACTCTATCGGTAAGCCTAGGCGGCCCCGCCGTGTGAGGGAAAACTTCATGCGCGGTTTGACGCGGGCCGCCATGGAATGGCGCACTGGTAGTCCAATTATTGCTATATTTATAATAAATTGAGCTGCCAGGATCTACCCTACGGTTACATTAAAAAACAAAAATGATAAAATTAAAGCACAAACTAAAAAACACACCTCTAATAGGGGATTTGTTAGTATATATATATAGAAAATGGACTTATGTCAAGCCGAATATTTTTGACGAACCATCAATTTGGATTAGTAAACTTTTAACGAATAATAAAATAATAATTGTTCAAATTGGCTCCAATGATGGGAAGCTCGGAGACCCACTATTCCATTTAATTCAAAAAAATAAAAATTGGGAAGTTATTTTTGTGGAGCCGGTTCCGTATTTGTTCGATAGATTGAAGAGTAATTATGGTATAGATTCAAGATTCAAGTTCGAAAATGTAGCCATAAATGACGGTTCTAAACAAATTTTCTATTCAGTAAAAGAAGAAGCCAATATTCACATTCCAAATTTACCTAACTGGTATAACCAATTAAATTCTTTTGATAAAGAGAATATATTAAAACATCTAAATGGGGTTTTGGAACCATTTATTGAAGAAACTTTAATAAATGGTTTGACTTTGGAAGACCTCTTTAAAAATAACAAAGTCGAAACATTGGATCTATTACATATAGACACAGAGGGTTACGACTGGAAAATTCTTTCACAATTAGATTTAGACAGATATTGTCCATCAATAATATTATTTGAGTACAAGCATTTGGCAAAATCAGAAAAGAACGAATCAATTAATTTTTTAAAACCAAAATATTCGATCTTCAAATTAGGCGGAGATTTAATTTGCCTTCATAACGATTTTATTAGAATTGAAGAGTTTCGAAAAGAACTTCGGGGAGAACTAATAACGTACCCTAATCGAGTAGACGGCAAGTTATGATAAATCCGAAAACTAGAATTCTCGACCTTGTTGAAGCGGCAGTCGTATAAATTGGCGGAAGAATAATGGATAGATCAATATACTTTTCAGATTACTTAAAATCAGTATAACCATTCAGTATGCTTGTGGTTAATAATGGTGAATTAGTTTATTTGAAAGTATATTATCTAAAATATTCGTATGGCCTATTCTGATGGTACTGTAAAAGAAGAATTTTCATTGTGCATTCCCGCAACCAGCAAGAAAAGAGTGGTAGTGGTGGGCGGTGGCTTTGGGGGGATGAACCTGGTAAAACACTTAGATGCCGGGCTGTTTCAGGTGGTGTTGTTCGATAAGAACAACTATCACACTTTTATGCCCTTACTGTATCAGGTAGCCACAGCGGGCATTGAACCCGACACCATTGCCGATCCGCTGCGCAACCTGGTAGAATCAGGGAAGGATATTCATTTCCGGATGGCAAAAGTACTGCAAATAGATACAGTGGCCCAGACCATTAACACCATTATCGGTAATTTGCGTTACGATTATCTGGTGATTGCTACGGGCACGAAAACTAACTTTTTTGGCAATGAATCTATCCAAAAGTGTGGCCTGCCCCTGAAGAGCCTTCGCAATGCGCTGAATATGCGCAGCAAATTTCTGGAAAGCCTGGAACGGGCTACCATCACCACCGATCGGCAGGAAAGAAGTTATCTGCTGAATTTTGTGATTGTGGGTGGCGGTCCCACCGGTGTGGAACTGGCCGGTACGCTGGCTGAAATGAGAAAGTTTATTCTGCCCCGCGATTATCCTGAACTGGATATCATGAATATGCAAATTTATCTGGTGCACAGTCATGAGCGCCTACTCCCATACATGTCGGAAAAGGCTGGCAGAAAAACGCATAAATTTCTGGAGGAAATGGGCGTGAATCTGGTGCTGGGCAAAAAAGTAACCCATTACGATGGTGAAACAGCCACTTTGAGTACCGGCGAGGAAATTAAGGCGAAAACCCTGGTCTGGAGTGCCGGTGTGCAAGGCGATACCATTCCAGGCCTTAAACCGGAAAGTATGGAAAGGGGTATGTACGTAACCGATCCATTTACCCGCATAAAAGGCTATGATACTATTTTTGCCATAGGTGATGTAGCTTCGTTAAAAACAGAAAAATATCCGGAAGGGTATCCGGGCGTGGCGCAGGTGGCCCTTCAGCAGGGAAAGCAGTTGGGCAGGAACCTGAACCGACTTGCGCGAAAAGAAGAAATGGAGCCTTTTCATTACCGCAATAAAGGCACCATCGCTACCATTGGTCGAAATAAAGCGGTAGCCGATCTGGCGGGTAATATCCGCACCGGCGGATGGTTTGCCTGGTTTTCGTGGTGGGTGGTACATATTTATTATTTGGTAGGTTTCCGAAATAAACTGGGGGCTTTTGCCAACTGGATACTGAATTACTTCGCCTACAAATACAGCAGCCGACTGATTATCCGACCCTTTGAGCAGGAAGATAATGAGGAAGATGTACAACTGGTTCCTGAAGGGAAAATCAATGAGACCGTTACTGAAAAAACTTCTTCCGGTAACCTGTAAAACCGACGCGGTTTTTAGCCGAAGTTTATCTTTTTGAGAAAGTTATGAAACCTCATAAAACTGCCGGGGATATTCTACCATACCGCCATAGGTTTTCAGGCTGTTTTCTTTCAGTTCCATAGCGAAAAATGATTCGTCGGGCACTTCAAAAGGCGCGCTTAGCTTCCAGCAACTGGCCCGCTTAAATCCCAGTCTCGGGTAATAGTCGGCATGGCCCAGCACAATTACCGAAGGGAAATCCAGCGACTTGGCTTTTTTCAGTCCTGCTTCAACCAGTTTTTTCCCAATTCCTTTTTTCTGATGAGAAGGTAAAACGGATAAAGGAGCCATTGCCAGCGAGGCTTGTTTCTGATGGCCTGAAATTATATGTATCGGATAAAAAAGGATGTGTCCGACAACCTGACCCTGCGTTTCCGCTACCAGAGATAGCTCAGTGAAATAATTTTCCGAATTCCGCAGGGTTTCAACCAGTTTTCCCTCCTCCTTTCGCTGAAAGGCACGGTCGGTTACATGCTTAATTTCATTATAGTCGTGCTTGCTTTCCGGCCGAATAACAATATGCATATATTCACTCAATGTTTGAAAAAATCAACTTCCCAAACTTTGCATTTATTATGCCATTCAGTTCTCAACTACTCTAAAATATTTTTTATTGACCACTTATCGCACCAGCGGGGGTAATCGTATACCAACAGTTTATCGGCCCAGTTACCATACCATTTGTAACTGGTTTGTAGTTCGCCAGGCAATTCGGCAATGGTATAATACACCGTACTGTTGTTGGCAAATATGGGTTTGTTGGTATCAATCTCATAATAATTGGCCCAAAACGCTGCTGATGGCTGGGCGGCACTTAACTGTGTTTCGGCTCCGGTGCTTTCCATTACTTTCATATCCTGCATGCTTACTTCATTAAGCCAGAATACGGCTCCCTGTACGGCTTCTATAATTTCCGGGCCAGGTTGTTTCACATCCAGTAAAAACCTGACAATATCGGCTGTTTCGTTGCTGCTGATGGCTATCGGCTCAAAGTGGCGCCCCCAGCGGGGTTCCAGGGTTTGTTCATCGTACCGAGCGCACCACCCGGTACGGCGGTTATCGGTAGTAAGTTGGGTTTGCAGTATGCAGCTGATGCCCTTGGCCAACGCCTGCTTTACCTGTTGCCGCTGTGCCTCCTCGATAAAGCCATACCGCATGTCCTGCTGTATAATGTCCTGTAGCAAACCTACTACGCCAATCATGGCGCTGTCTTTAAAGGTGATAAAACGGGTATAACCTTCCGTATTTTGTTGAGCTGTTTCGTCGCTCCAATTAAAAAAGTTAGGGTAATACAGCGACCATCCTCCGTTATCATGCTGGGCACTTAACAGGTAATCCAGTCCTTTGGTAAAAGCCTTTTCATATTTGGCTGCTGGCGCTATTTCAATAACGCGGGCCAGGTACTGAAGCTGGGTATAGGTGGCGCCATTTTTTATGCTGGTATCATCCATACCTTTGGTTTTGCGCATTTCAGCTCTATCAGTCTTTTCCGGACGAACCATTTCTTTCCCAGCGGGCCAGCCGCCATTTTTTCGCTGCCAGAGCAACACATTATCGGCAATACGCATGGCTTCATCGGTATTGTACCAACCCGGAAACTGGTTTAAGATATCTCCCGGATTATCTTTCCACGATAAGCCAGCAAATTCCACATCCTGAGCCTTTACATAGCTGTTTAATAAAAAACAAAGACTCAATATTACGACAGAGTAAAGATTTTTCATCATTAGGGGTCATATTTATGTTGAAAATAAAGGGTTTCATCTATCAGACTACTTTGCATAAATAATTTTCAGCCATAAAGAGTGGGTTTGTTTGGGATGGATGGATTTTAGTTAAAAATCACCTTTCCCGTTAAATCTGAAAATTTCTATTAAGTGCTCTCCTCTAGAAATTTAACTATATTTAAAGACAAACTCAACTAATAATAATGAAATAATAGGTTCAAATCGTTCTTTTTTCAAAGAATAAATATTTGAATTTAGCATATTTACAAGCACATTTTCGTATTTTACCGGTCTTCTTTCTGAAGATTTATCAAAGTTCGCACCTTGAAAAAGACGCTGTTCCTGTTATTGGTGATTCTGCTGGTAATTGCCCTGCTGGTAGTGCTGATTTATATTCGGAATCAGTCGGACAGGAATGTATTACCACCTGATTTCGACCAGACCAGTTTTAACTATCTGCCTACTTCCGCTACCAATAATGTTATTCAACATACCAACTATTCCTTATCGTACTCGGTAAAAGACCGACAGGCCGAATGGGTGGCTTACCGGCTCAATGTAGAGGAACTGAACCGAAGTGTGGAACGAAGCGACGAGTTCAGAGAAGATCCCAAGCTCAGGCAGGGGGCGGTGTCAGGCAACGATTACCGGCGCTCAGGTTACGATCGCGGCCACCTGGCTCCGGCAGCCGATATGGGTTTTTCTGAAGTCGCTATGAAAGAAAGCTTCTACATGTCGAACATTAGTCCGCAGAAAAAGGACTTTAACCGGGGTATCTGGAAAAAGATGGAAGAACAGGTGCGGAACTGGGTACGGAAGCACGGAAATTTATATATTGTAACCGGAGGCGTACTTACGCAGCCGATGGGTACGATCGGGGAAAAAAATAAAATTACCGTTCCGAAATATTTTTATAAAGTATTGCTGGATCTGGAAGAACCCGGCGTTAAAGCCATAGCGCTTTTGTTTACCAACGAACGCAGCGATGCGCCTTTAAGTAATTTTGTAGTAACCATCGACAGTGTGGAAGCCCTTACCGGCATTGATTTCTTTCCTGCCCTGCCCGATGAGGCAGAAAACAAATTGGAAAGCCAGATCAGCCTGAAAGGCTGGAATTTTAGTGATAATTAAATGAATTGTTTAAAATAAATACCTTACCCTATGGAGAATAGTAAATTTTCGCGAAGATCCGCGATTCAGAAAATCGCCGGTACGGCGGCATTCGCATCAATAAGCTCACTATCTTACGGTGCGAATCAAAAGATTGAACTTAAAGCAATGAAATTAAAAGGAAATGTAAATCATTCGGTTTGTAAATGGTGCTATGGCAAAATTCCGCTGGACGAAATGAGTGCGGCTGCCAAAAAAATGGGCATCAAGTCTATTGAACTACTTGGCCCTGACGACTGGCCCACCCTGAAGAAGTATGGGTTGGAATGCGCTATGGCCAACGGCCCGGGGTATGGCATTACAGAAGGATTTAACGATGCGGCCCAGCATGAGCGCCTTTCCCAGGTTTTTAAAGAGCTGATTCCGAAAGTAGCAGCAGCAGGATACAAAAACGTAATCTGCTTCTCAGGCAACCGCAACGGTATGGACGATGAAGAAGGCATTGAAAACTGCGCCAAAGGATTAAAAGAGCTTGTGAAAATTGCTGAAGACCACAAAGTAACTATGGTAATGGAGCTGCTGAATAGCAAAGTAAATCATCCCGATTACCAGTGCGACCACACTGAATGGGGCGTAAAGCTGTGTGACAAAATAGGCTCTGAAAACTTCAAATTGTTGTATGACATTTACCACATGCAGATTATGGAAGGAGATGTAATCGCTACCATTCAAAAGTACCATCCGTATATTGCCCATTACCATACCGGAGGCGTACCCGGCCGGGCTGAGATAGACGAAACACAGGAACTTTATTATCCGGCTATTATGCGGGCTATTCTGGAAACCGGATTTACCGGGTCGGTAGCCCAGGAATTTGTTCCCAGAAACGCCGATGTGCTGAAGTCTCTGGAAAAAGGAGTTGAGATATGTGACGTTTAATGCTTGTGTCTCATTTTAAAATAAAGGCTTATCCTGTACAGATAAGCCTTTTTTTATTAAAAACCCACTGATGTAATACTAGTTTTTGTCAATCACCAGAATTTCAAAACGCTTTTTTAATGGCATATCTATTTGCTGACCTCTGAAATCAATCCGGTAAATCTGATTGACTGCTATGTTGATTTTATCACCTGCCTGTGCCCCTGCAAAACCAGTATGATCGAAACTACCGTTCATTTTGGTGGTCGTTATGGTTTTATCGTTTCGGACTAGCGACACTTCTCCTCTTGGATAGTAGTTAGCATCGTCGGGCAGGAACTTTTTCAAATTCTTATCAGGAATAACCACCACATTTAGGTCAGACAACATAGCGAGGGATAATTCTAATTCCTCTTTTGTAAACTCCACACCATTGACTACCGGTTGGATTTCAGGATCAGGAATTTTTCGTACAAAGAAGGTAAAATCTTTCAGTTTGGTTTCGCTCGGATAAGCTTCCACAAAAACTTTAGAAGCAGCAGGAATAATGATAACATCATTTTCTTTTTCCCCTTTCAGTAGTTCGCCTCCTTTTATTTTGTAAGAAACCTGGGCGCCTTCCGGCATTTCAGGCAAATCCAGCGATAAAGGATTACCACAGTTCAGATAAAGCGTTTGGATATTGATTTTTCTCAAATCATAAGGCTCAACCGATAATTGTGCCCATCCCTGGTAACTGAATACAAGCAAAAGACTAAAAGTAACAGGTAACAGCAACAGCATTTTCAGCCGGGCTGCTTTGGCGGGTTTTGTTTTGTAAATCATATTTATTCTTTTTTTTACGTTGATTTGACTAAAACTATGGGTGAAATCGATATCGAGTTTTTGGAACAGATTTTTAATTAAAAACTGGCAATAGGTATCTGGCTGCGTGTGTAGCATCACAGCCTGATCGGCCAAAAATTCATGTTGCTCGCAAAGCGCTCTTTTATAGAGGTGAATAACCGGATTAAACCAAAAAATAATTTTCAGTAGCTCTATAAATAATAAATCAAAAGTATGCTTTTGGTGTATATGGGCCTGCTCATGTTGTAATAGCTGATCGGCTGCTGCCGGTTTCAAAGCTTTAGTATCATCCCAGAAGATATAGTGAAAAAAAGAAAATACTGACGATATATTTTCCAGGTATACCAAAGTATACCCTGTTTTTCGTTCTATCCGGCTATGGTTAATGATCTGCACCAGTTTTACGATATCATTTAAAAGTAAAATAAGTGAAAGGCAGCAACCAGTAAAATAAATAAGGTACAACAGCGAAGAGTAACTAAAATTATCCATTCCCGAAGCCATAAACTTTTCCTGACTCTGGCTGATGGTTACGGCTACCTGGTGAAAAGGAGTGTTAGACAAAACAGAGCTGCTTACAGGGGAAGAAGTAGAAAATTCCAGCATAGGTATAATGCAGGCCATCCCGGCACTTAATAACAGGTACCAACGGTTTTGCCCAAAGTGCTTATCATTTCGTAGCAGGAGATGGTAAAACCCATACAATACCAATTGGCAAACCGAGATTTCTATCAGAAACCTAATCATGGCCTGTTTGTTTATTTTTTTCCTCCAAATGTTTTTTCAGTGCTTCAAATTCTTCCAGACTAATATCATTCTGGTTTACAAAAAAGGAAACCATTTTACTAAATGATCCCCCAAAATAGCTTTCCATAATTTTCTTGATAGAATAATTGCTGTATTTGATTTTGTCTACCAGGGGAAAGTACTGGTAGATGTTGCCATATTTCCTGTGACTGATAAAGTCCTTTTTTTCCAGAATTTTAAGAAAAGTAGCTACCGTATTATAAGCCGGTTTGGGTTCCGGAAGCCTATCGATTACATCCTTTACAAATACCTCTTTTGCTTCCCACACTACCTGCATAATCTGTTCTTCTGCTTTGGTTAATTCTTTCATATAAATAGTTAATTAAAGAGAACGTAATGTAATACTAAAAATTTAGTAATAATACTAAAAACTTAGTATTTATGAAATTAAAATTGTAGTGTGTGGAAAAGTGTGGAATTTGTCAGCACTCGGTGTGGAATTTCTACATACTGTGGCTGTAGAGAAAATTACAAAGACAAAATTTTAAAAATATATACTGATTTATTTAATAATATTTTTTCAGGAAACGTGGAGATGTTTTAAGCGAATAATTTCTTTTTCAGTAAGAAATCTCCATTTTCCTCTTGGCAGGTCTTTTTTGGTAAGTCCGGCATAAATTACCCGATCCAGTTTAACAACCTGATAGCCCAAATGCTCAAAAATTCGGCGTACAATGCGGTTTTTGCCAATATGAATCTCAATACCCAAACTGGTGGTCGTTCCATCTATCAGGGCCAGGTCATCTACCTGCGCCAGTCCGTCGTCCAGGGTGACGCCCTCTAGTATTTTTTGAAAATCATCGTTGGTAATTGGTTTATCCAGGTCTACCTGATAGAGCTTTTTAGCCTTAAATGAAGGATGTGAGAGCTTTTTAGCCAAATCGCCGTCATTGGTCATCAGCAATAAACCGGTTGTATTGCGGTCTAGCCGGCCCACCGGATATACCCTTTCCTGGGTTGCATTGGCCACCAAACGCATTACCGTGCGTCGATTTTGAGGGTCGCTGGTAGTGGTAATAAAGTCTTTTGGCTTATTTACCAGTATATATACTAATTTTTCCGGTTTCAGCGATTTTCCTTTATGTTGGACCTGATCGGTAGGCCGTACCTTGTAGCCTAATTCATCAATCACCTTCCCATTTACCGTAATTTCCCCATTCTGAATGAGTTGATCGGCTTCTCGCCTGGAACAAAGGCCGGCATTAGCAATATACTTGTTAAGCCGAATAAGCGCCATTTCTTCATTATTTAGGGCTTTTTCTTTAGGATTACTGACTTTTTGTCTTGTATTTACAATTTTGGGTGTCTTTTTTCTCATAATAACAGGGTTACTGTTTTTCGATTATTGAAGAGGTAATCAGTTTAATAATTCAGCGAAAAAGTTTTACCGGAACAACAAAAATCTAAATTACTGATTAATAGCCTATTATAATTTGAAATAAAAGATTAATTATTAACAGAAATTTAATAGTTTTGGTACTACTTTTACCAAATACACTATAATTGAAAGCGAGGTTATTCATTGTTTTCCAATCTATTTGTAGATAAGGATAAAATAGAGTCGCTTTTTTGTTTGAGTAATCCAGTATTTTTTTACGAAAATCTTTAATTCTAACTACAATTAACTCTTTAACTAATAAATTTTTATTAAAATAATTAATAGGATTGTCCTTTGTTTTTAATTTATTCAAATTTAATTTTGCGGCATATTCCTATTTGTTCTTTCAAAATTTTCTTGATTATTGATAATTGATGGCATGATTGATGCCTAGTTGTTATAAAATTTTTAATCGCACGAATTTTGTGGCAATGGTACTGACCTTGTTAACAAAATATAAAACTACAAATTAAAATACTACTAAAACAAAATGCCAACTAAGAATTCGAGATATATTAAGTACCTCTTCGCGTTTGGTGATTTAGCGTTACTAAATTTTTCCTTTATTGCCGCGTACTTTATAAAATTCCAGACCTTGGGTGGAGTTTGGGTTCCCCCATACCTCGAGCTTTGGATCCTGATCAATGTGTTTTGGACGGTTCTGATAATAGCATTCAAACCATATAATATTTCCAGAACAACTACTCTGAACTCGTTACTAAAGCGACATCTTGCGCTTGTAGTGCTGCACCTGTTTCTGATAACGGCGTTTTGGGTTGCCAATAAAACCTACTATTACTCACGCCTGCAGTTATTTTACAGCTTCTTGATATTCTCATTCACATTCTCAATTTGGAGGCTCATATTTGTATATTCTCTGGGTATATTAAGAGCAAAGGGATATAACATCAAGAGAGTGGTTATTGTGGGAGGCGGTAAGCTTGCTGATGAGCTTGCATTGAATTTTAGTGATCACCCTGAGTATGGTTATCGGGTATCGCATACTTTTAAGCAGATTAATGGCAGCAAACATTACGATTACTACCTGGCGGAAGTTAAAGAATACGCGCTGGAGAATCAGGTGAAAGAAATTTATTGCTGCACCCCCTATCTGGATTATAAACAATTAAAAGGATTAGTGGATTTTGGTCATCAGTATGGCATTAAAATAAAACTGACAGGCAATTTCCAGGGATTTGCTGTAGAAGGTTTTCAACCTGAAAGCTATGGTTCTATTCCGGTATTTAATATTACTTCCGTACCGTTAGACGTTTGGAAAAACAGATTTATGAAAAGGTGTTTTGATATTGCTTTTTCTTTTCTGGTGCTTGTTTTCTTTTGTGCTTGGGTTTTCCCTATTATCGCACTGGCTATTAAGTCTTCTTCAAAAGGCCCTGTGCTGTTCAAGCAAAAAAGAACTGGTTTAAATAATAAAGTATTTGACTGCTGGAAGTTCAGAACCATGTATATGAATGACGAAAGTGATTCAAAACAGGCTACCCGGAACGACCCCAGGATTACCCCAATAGGTTATTTCCTGCGAAAAACCAGCCTGGATGAATTACCGCAGTTTATCAATGTATTGTTAGGAAATATGTCAGTAGTGGGTCCAAGACCTCATCCTGTGAAACTAAACGAATATTTTTCACCTAAAATCCGTAAGTTTCATCACCGTCATACTGTAAAGCCAGGTATTACTGGTTTGGCACAGGCGAAAGGTTTGAGAGGCGAAACCACTACTTATGAAATGATGAATCATCGGGTAAAGCTGGATCTGTTTTACATTGATAAATGGTTCTTTACACTGGATCTGAAAATTATTTTTCTAACGATTATTTCATTAGTACGTGGTCAGGAGAATGCGTACTAGAGTTATCTGATCCGATTTTTCCAAAACTATATTAAAATATCAGGCCGGCTAATAAGCCGGCCAAAATTATTAAGGGGGCTGGAACACGGGTATATTTTAATAACGCAGCCGTTCCGGCCATACAAACCACGTTAATCCAGTCTACGGCCAGGGGTTCAAATAAAAGAATGGCAGCAGTTATCACCATTCCGGAGCTGGCGGCCGTAATTCCTTCTAACGAAGCTTTTACACCTCTGAATTTCTTTAATGACTCCCAAAAACGTATAATAAAAAAAATCAGAAAGGTACCTGGCATAAACACACCCAAAGCGGCTATCAATCCTCCCAGAATTTCCCCGGCTATGCCATAATCTCTCATCGAGAGCGCCCCAATATAAGAAGAAAATGAGAATACCGGACCAGGCACGGCCTGTACCAGGGCGTATCCTGAAAGAAATTCCTGTGAACTCAGGTATCGTTTAAACTCTACGAACTCAGTATATAACATGGGGATCAGCACCTGCCCACCACCAAAAATAAGGCTACCATTGCGATAAAAATTTTCAAACAGCCGGATAGGCAATTCGCGGGTAATGCTTCCTAATATGGCTGCTCCTATAAACATACCTGCCCACCAGATAAAGTTATTCCAATGAATATCTAACTTTCCTTTTTCCTCCACAGGCTGCTTTTTAAATTTGATGGCCGTAAGTGATCCGGCTACTATCATCAGAACAGGAAATACAAATGGCGTCCGAATCAGGTAGCATATCAATGCCGCGAAAACCATGATAAGAATGCCCACACTGGTATGTACTACTTTTCTACTAATAGAGAACCCGGCGTATGCTACAAATCCTACGGCCATGGGTTGAATAAAGCGGGTTAAGGAAATAAGCGCCTCTTTATTCTGAAAATTTGAAGCCACAATAGCCAGGAAAGTCATAGTGGAAACAGCAGGTAACGCCCATACTATCAAGGTTAAATAGGCCAGTTTAGCACCACCAATCCGGTACCCGATCGCGGTAATGGTTTGGGTAGAGGTGGGGCCTGGTAAAATTTGACAAAGCGCATATAGTTCTAATAATTCCTGCTCAGTCAGATACCTTCTTTTTTCTACTATAATTTTTAAAAACATGGTCATATGCGCCTGCGGACCTCCGAAAGAGCTTATGGTCAGCAGAAACACATCCCTGAGAAAAATGTAGTATCGTACCCGCCTTATCAATTTACAGACAGTTGTCGGTTATTTCTTCAATCCTATTTCAGCCAGCCGTTCTTCCAGAAAACTACCTGCTGTAATGTCCTGATATAGTTTGGGATTTGCTTCCGTAACACAGTTCGACAGGCACGACAAATCCATTTCTGAACGGGGGTGCATAAAAAAAGGTATGGAGTACCGCGAGGTTTTCATTTTTTCTTTAGGCGGATTCACTACGCGGTGGATGGTAGATTTTAGTATATTATTGGTTAATCGCGACAGCATATCTCCCACATTCACCACAATTTGGTCAGGCAGCGCCGTTATAGGAATCCATTCACCATCGCGGCGCAATACCTGTAATCCTTCAGCACTGGCGCCCATCAGCAGGGTAATCAGATTGATATCGCCATGTTCAGCAGCTCTTACGGCATCTGCCGGTATTTCTTCCGGATTTTCTATTGGGTAGTAATGGATTGCTCTTAAAATACTATTACCGTGGTGCACACGGCTTGCGAAGTAATCCTGGGGCAAATCCAGATACAGCGCAATGGCGCTGAGCAATTGATGCCCGGTTTTTTCCAGCGTTTTGTAAATGAGAGTGCCCAACGCTTCCATTTCAGGAATCTCCGAAGGCCAGATATTTTCCGGATATTGGTTTTTTACCGGATTGTTATCGGTTACAATTTGTCCTATGTGATAG
Source organism: Cyclobacteriaceae bacterium (assembly GCA_041745535.1). GTDB lineage: Bacteria > Bacteroidota > Bacteroidia > Cytophagales > Cyclobacteriaceae > JBGTIS01. Next base: position 16,083 of record JBGTIS010000284.1, read on the forward strand.
AATTCCTTCAAATCACCCGTATTCCGCCCTTTCGCGTGCTCTTTGCCTTTGCCGATATAACCACGTTGTCCGAATAATTCGGGAATTTCATATTTCCTTTTTACTTCGTCGGGCAAAGCGAAGAACCGCTGAAAAACATTGTATATGGCCTTAGTTAAATCGTCTGTTAATCCATGATTCCGTATCGCGACAAAACCAATGCGGTTAAAAGCATCTCCTAAATCTTCCACAAACTTTTTTCTTATTTCTTCATTTCCATTCTGAAAATCAGCCAGGTCTAAAGATGGAATATGTTCAAACAGATTCTGATTCATATTGTTATGATATTAAATGATTTGTTTTTTATCGGGCAAAATTTACAATAACTTTGTAATTCATCAAACCTTAAACATTTTTAACTATGAAAAAACTTATTTTTAATACCGCGGTTTTTTTTCTGATGGCACTGATTTATGCCTGCACACCGCCCGCCAATAATGAAAACGAAAATAACATGGATGAAGACAGTGTAATGCAAGATAGCACTGGCGCCATGGGAAATGTGGAATTAGCTCCGGCACCTTCTTCACCTGAATACAGCGATGCGATGCTAAAGTTATCCGCGCCAACCGATTCAAAAAAATTATCGGCAGGAAAAGTTAACTTTAATTACACAGTTACCAATTATGAATTAGGCGCGCAAACTGCTGATGCATCGGGTAAATCTATCGCTAATTCTGATCAAGGACAGCACATCCATTTAATTTTGAATAATGAGCCGTATACGGCTCATTATGAACCTACTTTTGATATGGACATGAAAGATGGGCATTATGTAGCGCTTTCTTTTCTGTCGCGTTCTTATCACGAAAGTGTAAAAAACCCGGAAGCTTATAATCTGATTCAGTTTACGGTAGGCAATGGACAAAGGAATGATGTGGATTTAACAAAACCCCATATGTTCTACAGCCGTCCAAAAGGCACTTACACCGGAAAAGATACAGAAAACCTGTTACTGGACTTTTATCTGGTAAATGCTGATTTAAGTGCGTCTGGTAATAAGGTAAGGGTAACGGTAAACGGCAATAAAGAATTTATGATAACCGAATGGAAACCTTATTTACTAAAAGGTTTGCCTATGGGAGAAAATACGGTTAAACTGGAGCTTTTGGACCAGAATGGTAATATGATTGACAGTCCATTTAATGGTGTTGAGCGTACTTTTACTTTAGAGGAAGGGAATATGCCTTCTTAAACCCGGAAAGGCAAGACAACCTAATAAATGGCACTTTTGCGGTGTCATTTTTTTTAGTCCATCAGCTCTTTCAATACCTGAAATGACTTCATTTCTACAAAATTCTCAAGATGAAGTTTATAAAACAGGATAAGGTGCTCTAATAAACTTCGTCTTACCTGGTTATCTATTTTAATTTTCCTGGCATAATCAGCCTGCAGGAGTTCAGACAGCAATTCCTTTTCCAAATCGGAAACCATATTAGCACCATAGGCATCGTTAATCTGCTGTTGAATTTCTTTACCTGAAGAGGGTGGAAAGCCCAGATAACGGGTAACCCTAAGCATAAACTGTAAATGAAAATTTTCGAAGCGCTCTGTCAGATGATCAAAAATAAGTAATGATTGATGCAGAAATTCAAACAATTCAGGATTCTCCTCTTCTTCGGTAAGGGTTTTGGTAAGTAGTTCAGCCATAAAAATCGCGATGCCAGACTTCTTATAGTCATAGGGAATGGTTTGATAGGGTTCCGGGCATTTCATTTCTGAAATTCTGTTAAGGCTGCTTGAGAACCTTTGTGTCGGTTTCTTATAATACACCACCAGTTCCAGCAAGGTGAGAGGCTGAAAAAAAGCTATTTTAGACGATGTTTTTCGCCCTTTTGATCCTCCACGCACACTGTTTACTATATAAGACTGAATACCGAAGGATTCTGTATATATTTTAGTGATAATAGAAGTTTCTTTGTATTTGATGAAACTTAAAACTATTCCCTGGGTTTTTTGAAGCATATTATTTAATAATAGCAATTTTTCCTACCAATGTTTCTTTCCCATCAGTGGACGAACTGAATACCAGATAAACGCCTGAACTTACTCTTTGGCCAAGATAATTATTTACATTCCAGGTAGCCGTTCCACCTTCAGCCCTGATTTCCTGAATCAGATTACCGGAAATGCTGGTAACCTTTACAATAGCATTTTCAGCCAGTCCGCTGATACCTACCACACCGTTAAAATCAGGCCGTACCGGATTAGGAAAAATTTTAACTTCCTGGTGAGTAGCAATTCCGATTGTAGCTAAACCCCGATAAGAGATGACTCCACGATCTGTGGCAATAAACACCTCGCCCGATTGCGCATTAATGGCAATATCGGTAATATTATTAGAAATTAACGGACTGTTGGCGGTAGTAAAATTACTAACAAGTTCCTCGCCTGTTTCGCTAAACAGCCAGAGACCATTGGAGGTGCCTATCCACTTTCGATTACCGCCATCTATAGCAAGCGCCGTAATGTACTGGTCCCGGAGTAACGTTCTTCGATCAAAAATAGGCTGTATGGCATCCAGTTTATCCACTTCAAAAACTTCAGCGGGATTAGGGAAAAAAGCTACTCCTTTATTGGTTCCCACCCATACCTGTCCATCGTTATCAGCAACCATGTCTGTTACAATTTCACCGGGCAGGCCTCCACTGCCTAATGTTGAACTCAGGTAGCGTTCTTTGTTCAGCTCACTGTTAAAAACCAGAATGTCGCCACCGTGTTTGGCATCCAGCCGAATCCATTTATCATCATTATAAGTAACAAGGATGTCGGCCGGAAACTGGGTTTCATTTCTGGAAAAAGAATAAGACTGCCATACATTATTTTTCACATCCCATTGGTGCAGCGAGTTGGATGCGCCATAATTGGCTATCCAGATTTTCCCTTCAGCGTCTGCCGCAAGTGCTGAAATGTTAGTAAACCTATCAGGTGGACTATTATTTATTAACTGACTTCCTTCCGTATTTTCATCAATAATAGTAAATCCATCAGCACCATTCCAGTCTAAAATACCATAACCAAAAGAGGCAAAATAAGTGTGCTGATTTACCGGATTATACAACACATCAACCAAATCAGTAATGACCGGTAAATTGCCGGCATTTGTATTATAATTGGTCCAGATGCCTGTGTCAAAAGTATAAAAACCATCAGCATTCCGCCCTGGTGTACCTTCATAAGAATAGGTTCCGGATACGCCTACAATTTTATTATTCTCATAATACAAAGTCCGGGCTTGGTCTGTAACTGGTCCATTGGGAAAATACTGTGACTCGCCAGCTTTACCAATGCTTACCAATCCATTGGATGCGTCGGCTATCCAAAAAGTGCTCGCATTGTCAGCCATAGCGGAAACAGGTTGCGTAAGCAGCCCGGATGTTACGGGTTTGATTGCTCCGGAAGGAAGCCCTGAATAAATCTGGTTACCAACAATAAATAATAGTCCTTCGGCAGTGGAAGTGAGGGATGAAAAAGTACCGGCGACCGGGAAGGAAGTTTTTCCCCAGCTACCTGCGGTGTAGGCAAATAAACCCTTGTTATCCGCGGCCGCATATAGGGTATTGTCTACACTCGTTATAAATCGGATAGGTTCCTCCGGAATACCATTTTTCTCTTTGAACCTTTTCCAGGTACTAAAATCCAATCGATTGATTAATGGGCTTAACCCATTGGCTATTACCCCGGCTTCTGTAGCCAGGAAAATACTATCGTTGGCAATGGCGCTGCTGTAAACCGGCAAGTTGATTGCTCCGGTTTCATTAAGGCGGGTGTATGATTCTTTAATGGTGATGGGTTCTTCCTCATTCGTGATATCAAGCTGAAGCACCCTTACGCCAAAGCTGGTAGCCACATATACAGCGGAACCGTTAAAGGTAATCTGATGGATTTGTTCGTTGGTATTGGCATCAGCCAGCAGACTAAACGGATAGATTTGATTATTATAAAGTACATCTATGTTTCCGCTTTTGTAGGCAATAATCAGCACATCCTGTTCAGCATGATAAGCTCCGGTAGCAATACCAATATCGCTGAGCCCATCATTTTTTGTTAAAATTTTAATGCTATTGTCTTCCTGATCAAGGTAAAAGAATCCAAAATCGGCTATGCCATAGATGCGGGTTTTTGCCACAATCACCTGCCTGAGTTGCTGATAAGCAAAATGTGTTCGCCAGTTTCCGATCGGAATAGCAGGCTGGGCAAATGCTGGCACCTCCAATAAAAATAAAAGCAAACTAAGTAATATTTTCTTTGCCAATGCTATTCTTTATTTTTCTTTTTTGGATTATGCTTCTTTCTGCTCACCTCACTGGTTAGCATAGCCACTTTCTCCCGCATTCCTTTGTTGAAATAATAACGGCTTCGGGCTTCATATTCTTCTTTCGCTCCCAGCATTAATTTTTCTTTTCCTGAAGATAACCGGAATGAAAAAGAAGCAGGCGCACCCGACACGGCACAAATAGCATGTAATTTAGTAACATATTCGGCTACAGCCAGCAAATTGGGCATGGGACCAAAAGGTTTGCCTTCAAAGTCCATGTCCAGTCCGGCTACGATAACCCGTTTTCCATTATTGGCCAGTCGCACACAAACATCTACGATTTGATCGTCGAAAAATTGTGCCTCGTCGATACCTACAACCTGACAGTTTTCTGATAAACTATAAATTTCTTCTGAATAATTAACAGAAGTAGACGGAATACTGTTGTTATTGTGAGAGGTTATTTCTTCCAGATGGTAGCGAGTATCCACGCCCGGTTTGAAAATCTCAACTTTCTGTTTAGCAATCACAGCCCGGTGTAAACGCCTGATCAGTTCCTCTGTTTTGCCAGAGAACATACAACCGGCAATTACCTCGATCCAGCCGGCCTGCTCATGAGGAGGTCCTATATGTGGTTCAACAAACATATTTTTCTGATTGGATGTAATTAAATATGTAACCCTAACTACCTTGTTACCGAAGAATATTATGTTTTACTTTGAGTGTAATATACAATAATTAAGCTTCCCGATACTTTATATAAAAGGCATATGGTATCCCAATAATTGTTGGAATAAAAGAAACAAATATAGTTATGGAGAACAAGTTAAACCATACCGTTATCAAAGATTACAGCGCTACTTACGCGGATAAGGTATGTGATGAATTTTTTAAAGATCATATCAAAATTGATGGAAGCCACATCCTTAACCTTTGTCCCGTAAAACAAATTAATTTATTCATTATTAATAAATTATTTGAAGCCTGGCAGTTTGAGATGCAAAAGCTGAAAAGCCCGTTTTTTGATTACGAAGATGAGGAAGTAAAAACCGCGCTGGAAGACTTTCTCAATATTTTATCGCGCCACATCGCTATTGGTGAAAATGAATTTAAGCCTTTGCTGGAACAGGCCGTGCGAGATACGATTTTACTTATTTTTTCTCCTTATCATTATTATGTTGAAGTATTCAATACGCCTGACAAATTTGAGATCACGCTGGAGGAATTAAAAAGCTCCTCAAAATTCATTAAAATTAACCAGCCTATTCTGGAAGCTTTAGTCAAGCGGTTCGAGAAAGACCAGTTACAGCGTGTTTCTGGCGAAGAAAAAAAGCAGCTTATTGATGAGGTGTTTGAAAATTTAAAAGCAGCTCCAGAAGACTTTGATGAATATGCCAGACAACTCTCGCAAACGGAGCCCCTGCATGTAGACGATCTGTATATAAAAGAAGAAATCAGAATTCAGGAAGTGCCATCAAATAAAAATAAAGAAGAACCGCCAATACGCCCAACCCTGAACGACCATTTCAAAGCTTCCGGCATTGATACTTTGGCTGATTTACATCAGAAAAAGAAGATTGATGATATTAAAAAGCACCTGACTATTAATCAGCGGTATATGTTTACCAAAACCCTTTTTGGTGACAATTCAAAAGAATTTGATGTTGCTGTCAGTAATCTGGATAATTATAATTCGTATGTGGATGCCTTCAATTATTTAAGAAAAGACTATGCTTCCAAATACCGATGGAAAATGGATTCGGAAGAGGTTATCGAATTTCTGGAAATTGTATCTAAAAAATATTAGTTATCTGCTAAACATAAAATATGGGGGGACCTATATATTTACTAAAAACTATTGTGAAAATATAAGTTCCTTAGCTATTGCCATAACTACCCCATGCTGATGATTGGTAACTTTATGGTCCCACCAGTTACAACAGCAACTTTTAACCGCATCGGCAGCCGAATCGCCTTTTCAACGTAGCGAAAGTCGAGCTAAATTTTTTAAAAAAATAGTTCTGATTCCGTCACGTTCTTTCCGGTTTGTTTGTCTTGGTGACAATTCAAACAAAAGCAATGCTCCGGTTATTTTTAGCCGGTGGTTATTGCTGTTTATTAAACCATTAAAATTTAATAGTTATGGAAAGAATTTCGTTGAAAGATGCTCCCGTAGGTTTATATTTGGTGGTATTACAGGTAGAGAATTACGTAAGGCAAAGTGGATTAGATCCGAAATTACTGCACCTGATGCGGTATCGTGTTTCGCGAATTAACCACTGCGGATATTGTCTGGATATGCACTTTAAAGAGGCGATTCATCATGGCGAAGACCTGCAACGCCTTTATTCCCTGTCGGCCTGGGAGGAATGTCCTTATTATTCTGATAAAGAAAGGGCGGCACTGGCCTTTGCCGAAGCGCTTACCGAGTTGCCCAGCCGCCATGTAGATGATGTCCAGTTTGACAGGCTCAGCCAGTTTTTCTCCAAAGAGGAAATTGCCATCCTAACGGTAGCCAATGCCCAGATCAATACCTGGAACCGGATTACCCAGAGTTTCGGAACCATTCTGGGAACTTATCAGGTTAAAAAAGAAAACAGGAAAGAAGCTGCCGTTTAGATTAAAATGAAAAACCGAAGGCGTTGAATCGTCTTCGGTTTTTAAAACTTATAGCTGATTTTTGCTGCCTGCTTCAAAACAGTCAGGTTAATCCTGTGTATCTAACTGAATATATGTCAGAAATTCCTGTTTGGTATTTTCTTCCTGAAATTTACCACTATAGAAGGCTGTTACCGTGCTGCTGTTCACGTCGCTGATACCACGGGACGACACACACAAATGTTTGGCATCGATGAGCACGGCCACATCGTCGGTTTGCAGCGATTGTTTAAATTCATTGGCGAGTTGCACGGTTAGTCTTTCCTGTACCTGTGGCCGCTTGGCATAATACTGTACCATACGATTGATTTTAGAAAGCCCGATTACTTTACCGCTTGAAATATAAGCCACATGGGCTTTTCCGATAATAGGTACAAAGTGATGCTCGCAATTAGAATAAAAAGTAATGTTCTTCTCAACAAGCATTTCATTGTACTTATACTTGTTTTCAAAAAGCGTTACTTTAGGTTTGTTTTTAGGATTTAACCCACCAAATATTTCCTTCACATACATTTTAGCTACCCGGTGTGGCGTGCCTTTCAGGCTGTCATCAGTTAAATCCAAACCCATAATCCGCATAATTTCCCGGAAATGCTTCTCAATCAG
>JBGTIS010000285.1:0-6588 GCA_041745535.1 Cyclobacteriaceae bacterium
TCATGCATATACACGTACCCCCTAACTTCCATAACAAGGTTTTCATTGAATCACTTCTCTTTGATTTCCTCTGAAATCAGTAATCAATACATTAACCATATCCGGTTCTATCTTTAATTTTCGGGACGACTGAGACAGGTATGTATCGCCATAATAAAATTCCACCCGCCGCTTTCGATTATCATTGTACACGATGTCGGCATAAAAATCACCCTGATTCAGGTTGATCCATTCGGTTTTATTATTATCAGAATTTTCTTTTTTACTGTAAACCACTACGCTATCCTGATTTTGCGTGGCTACCAGCAAATCTTCGCCTGTAGCTGAATGTACTTTGGCCAGTCCTTTGGCATCGCCCGGTACAAAAAATCCGCTTTTTGCTACGGGTATGCTCTTAAAATTTCCTTTTCCATCGCCTTTTAAATACAACCCTACAAAGGCATCGTGCCGACCGGAAACAGGTTCTATGCTATAATCATTTCCTACCAGTAACAGGTCGAGATTTCCATCCCCATTTACATCTTCGGCTGTCATGCCATACACCGGTGCTACCTGCGCTTCAATGGGTAAAGATTTAATCTCAAACCGACCGTTTCCTTTGTTTTCAATGTAGCTGCTGGTAAGGTCGGTAGCTGTCAGTTTCATGGCATTTTTCCGCTCCTGCTCGTTCCAAAGTTCATCTACAGAAGCTCTGCCGTAAGATTCGTAGGTAGGATATTGTTTACGGATAGATATCAGTTGGCTGATCATATCGTCGCGGGTATGCATGGGAAAAGGCTTCCGGGTTCCATCTTCAGCCTTCATGTAACAAAATACCATAGGGTCCATCAGGCCATTACCATTTAAATCTTTGGCATATAGGGTCATGGGTTCTTCGGGCGTTGCCTTATAATTAGAATTAAGTCCGAGGTTACCTGCTACATAGTCGATGTCGCCATCGTTATCAAAATCGCCGGAAGCCAGGCTATTCCACCAGCCTATGTGCTGGTCAATGCCGGTTGACTCATTGACCGGCACAAGTGCTTCCCCGGTATTTTTATAAAAAGTAATGGGCATCCATTCTCCCGCTACCACCAGATCTGCCCTGCCATCCTGATCAAAATCAGACCAGAGCGCGTCGGTGATCATGCCCAAACGATGTAAGGATGGGCAAAATTGGCTGGTAACGTCGATAAACAAGCCGTCCCGGTTCTCTAACAGAAAACTTTCGGGAGCCGAAGGGTAGGAGCCAGGCACCAATCGGCCACCTACAAACAAATCAAGGTCGCCATCCTGGTCGAAGTCAGCTGCTTTTACACAGGATCCATTGGAGAACATTTTAGGAAGAGCGGCTTCACTTTTCCGAAATTTTCCTTTTCCGTTATTGAGGTACAACCGATCCTGAATTTCCGGGACATAAATTTGAAATTCGTAGCTGCCGCTTACAATATACAAATCGAGATCTTTATCATTATCGGCATCAAAAAACAATACACCCATATCTTCTTCCGGCGAATGGGTTTCATCAGTAACGCGGGTGGAATCCATAGAAAAATTCCCCAGCCTGTCCTGCATAAAAAACACGCCTCGTATACCCGCCGAACCGCCTACAAAAAAATCGTCATAACCATTATTATCAATATCGCCCACGGCAATACCAGGCCCATACTGACTTAATTTATGAGGCAGGGTGCGCTGGATATTATAATCGATCGCATCTTTTTCCTGATGCTTGTATTTAATGCCAAACTGACCTGTTACTGGTTGCAAAAGTGGTGATCGTTTAGTTTGCGCATATTTTTTTCCGTCAGAGGCTTTCGCGTTTTTATAGGAAACTGTCAGCGTCTGATTTACTTTTACCTGGGTAAGTACCTGTTGTTTGCCATCGGGCCATTGTATTTTTAAAGAATCAATAACAGTTGTTGATCCCAGGCCAAAATGTGCTTTGGCATCCACAGTAGACAAGTAACCCCGGCAGGGTTGGTGTTGGTATAGTTGCTGTTTGTTTTCATAATAAATATGTATGGTAGCGCCAATGCCCTGAGGGTTCTTCTCTGTACCCTGAAACGTTACAGTCAGATAATTTTCACGGGTTTCCTGTACCGTATTTAATGTGTTTTCATACACAAAAGCAGGCTCATTGATGTTATTCACCACTATGTCCAGGTCGCCATCGTTATCCAGATCCGCATAAGCACCTCCATTAGAGAATGAGGGTGTATGAAGCCCCCAGGCTTTGGTACTGTCGGCAAATATAAATCCACCCGTATTTCTGAAACCATAATTAGGAATGTGTACTTCCGGAAAGTATTTCTCTACCATTTCGAGAGAGGCATTGATGTTACCGCCATAATTATCCTGACCATTGTCGTAAACGCTGTAATCAAGATCCGTAACGTCGCGGGGCAGGCCATTGGTAATAATCAGGTCCCGAAAGCCATCGTTATCAAAATCGGCCACCAGTGGCGCCCAACTCCAGTCGGTCTGGTATACCCCTGCCATATAGCCCACTTCACTAAAAACAGGATGTCCTTCGGGCGTCATACCGGTGTTTAACTGAAGTACGTTGCGGATGTACTGATGCTGATAACTGTATTTGCGGTTGTTAAAATAAGAATGGTATTCATTGCCAGCTAACATGGTTTTTTTCCGCATATTATCTTCAGGAAGCATTTCCAACGAAACCAGATCTGTAAAACCGTCGTTGTTGATATCGACCATATCCGTTCCCATGGCATACCAGCCCGTATGCTTAAAATAATCGGTGATGCGGTCGGTAAACGTACCATCCTGATTGTTTACATACAAAATGTCATTGGCCACAAAATCGTTGCTTACGTATATGTCTGGCCAGCCATCTAAATTAATATCGGTAACGGCAGCCGCATGGCCAAAGCCTTCTAACAGGATACCAGTTTCCCGGGAAATATTGGTAAAAGTTTCGTTGCCATTATTCCGGTAAAGCCTGTCGGTATTCATGGCGGTGCCATCGGTTACCTTAGGCCGGTACCGAATGGGCGTTCCTATATTATCGATAGCATTGGTGAGCACATACACATCTAAGTCGCCATCCAGGTCATAATCAAAGAAAACGCCCTGCGTACTGTATCCGGTATCGGCCAGCCCATAAGCTTCGGCAGCCTCTTTAAAAACCGGAACTCCGTTTTCATTGGTTCCCTGATTGATGTACAGCAGGTTTTTTCTACGGAGTGAATCTTTCAGAAAAGTAGCAGACACGTACATATCCAGCCATCCGTCGGCGTTAATATCTACCACCGACACGCCGGTACACCACCTGCCTTCGCCACCTACTCCAGCGGCATTAGTAATATCTTCAAATTTGATAGCACCTTCCTGTTGCCCTTTATTCAGATATAATTTATTGGAAACCATATTGGCAGAAAAATACACGTCTTCCCATCCGTCATTATTAAAATCGCCCACGCCCACGCCACCGCCATTGTACAAATAAGCTTCATTCAAAATATTGAGGGTGTCGCTTTCTGTAATTGTATTTTTAAAATCAACCTTGGTTTGCGAAGCCGGGAGCAATGCAAATAGTGTCGTATTTTTTGGCGTAGCGGTTTCGGAAACGGAGTTGCTATCAGTACAGCCGGCAATGATTGATGACATCAAAAAAACGGATAAGGTAAGCTTACATACGGACTTATTTAAAGTCATGAAATTTATTATTTGGGTAATTTTAATATTCATGTGGTTATCTCCCTATCAACAATGTCAACTATATAGTAAGTGCCATGAACAGGCCCAATCCCCTACTGGTTACAGAAAATTTTTTTGGAAAGAAATTCAGGATAAGAAAAAGATAGCTAATAAAGCCGACTCTTTTAAGGCCAGACGCAAATATTTCAGCGCTTTGGTAATTTGGTTTTCTACGGTTTTAGGAGAAATATCAAGGCGTTGGGCAATTTCCTTGATAGAAAGATTTTCGTTTCTGCTTAATTTAAAAACTTCTCTGCACCGCTCAGGCAATGTATTCACGCTTTTGTTATAGGATTCCTGCAACTGATTAAAATTTACAATTTGCTCGGTTTGTTCCACAAATGAAATATGATTCATGCGTTCAAGATGCGTTTTAGAAATATTGTTACTTCTGAGGTAATTAAATACCTGATTCCTGACCATGCCATACAGATAGGCTGATAAACAGGAAATTAGGGTATCTTTCCTTTTCATCCACAGGTCAGTAAAAACCTCCTGAACGATATCTTCACTGGCCCCATGATTTTTGATTACCTTATAAGCAGCGTAATACATTTTAGACCAGTACCTGTCGTAAATTTCATCGAAAGCCTGAAAGTTACTAAGTCTGACCAGTTTCCACAGATCCGCATCGCTATAAGTAGAAAAATCTTCCGGAGACATGAAAGCGATAAATTAGATTGAAAATATGCTATTTTAAACCAGTAAAATTTAGCCAATTTAATAATTAGGCAACAAACGTCAAATTTTATTTTTTTATTTCTAATTTCCAATCAATTGAATTTATGTGTGTTGAAGGTAATATGTAATTGGGTAATTCAGTAGAAAATTTTTGCTCGCGGTTTATTCAAGCCAGACAGTTTGGGTAAAAGCCCCGTTGGCAGCCACATCCCATACTTCAAACCTTACCCATGTTCTGTTTTTCAGATCGGTATTGAAAGTAAATGTTTTCGCTCCAAAAGCCTCTGTGTCATCTAATGAAATAGTTTCGCGATACACCTGATTTCCGTTTCCTGAAATAATTTCCGCGAAGCTGAGGGGGAAAGTCCAGTCGATGGTCACGTTCATCACTGCTTTTCCTTTTTCATCAAGTTGTAAAGTTTCTCCGGCTTTTGTACCATTCACATCAAATGCAGGCAGCAGTATTTCGCCGGTAGTAACGAAAAACTTTCCCTGTTCTACAGCATCCAGCACGGGTTGCCAGCCGTCTTCAAATTCTGGTAGTTCGTCCAGTTGAAGATAGTTCACATTCAAATGGCCATACAACTCGTAATGAGGTTCTATTTTGAACAAATCGGCTTCGGCTATTACGTGTTTTCTTTGCCCCCAGTTGGCCATATCATCCATCAGATCCAGCACCCGGTTGCCCAATCTGGGTTTCGACAAATCGGCAGGCATGGCTTTCCAGGCAGCACCCATAAAACGGTCTGATTTATAAAAATCTTCATTTTTGTATGCATCCGGAAAGCCGGTAGAACCTTTGATGCGGGCATGGGCCGTCCAGGCCAATCCATTTTCGGCCTCCAGCAACTTCAGCATTTCTTCGGAGTTACTGATTCTATAAACTTTGCCATATCGCGGATCGTTTTCCACAAAAGGCTGGTCGCTGCCACGTGCCATTACCCAGTATACCGGATGCGGAAAAATATTCATCCAATGCCCTCCAAAAAAGTTATTGGGTTCTTCCCCCGGAAGCAGGAGAAAATCAGCCTCAGACAGCCGTGCGCATTCATCAAATAAAACCTTTTGCTCTGAGAACCTTTTAATTTCCGGTCCTTTGGGACTACCCGGTCCGTGAAATTCGCCCAAATGCACAATATTAACTCCGGTGTTTCGGAAAGCAGTCACAAAGCCTGGAATTTCCGGTAAAGGTTTGTGGGTAAGCACATCATCGGTATGTTCGGTATGGAAATGGCTGCTCATGGTATAATAACCGGGCAATGGTTTATAGGTATCGTTATGGGTGAAGGCTTTTACCTTTTCCAGTATTTTTCCATCTTTTTCGGCGCTTAGCAGGCAAAAGAAGTTCAGGTGCTGCTTCGTACCGGGAGGCGCATTGAACCAGGGTACCCACCGCCGGTCACCCAGCAGTTCATGGCGAATACCGATGCCATAACCTTGAAGTACATTTTTGTAATTATTTCCAAACCAGGTATGCTCAAGATTATAAGCATTGTCTAATGGGTAAAAATATTGATGTGGCGCAGGGAAAACAGCTAGACTGCCTCCCTTGCTTTGTCCGATAATCGTTCTGTATTTTACCGCTTTCGACAGGCTTTCATCCTGTACATCCGCTGTATGTGCTTCCAGATAACCTTTAGAATTAGACCACCATAGTTTTTCCCAGGGAAGTTGCTTACTTACCAGGCCACCATCATAAAGTATAGCCATAGAGTCCTGGTCAGTAGTTAAAATAGCTTCTACTTTCAGGAGCGTACTTCCCTGATATACAGTAATGGCCATGGCACCGGTAAAAGGGCCGGCACTTGCCCCATCCAGCGTAATAATGGTATGCCCTCCTTCGGAAGTTACTTTGGCATTTTGCTTATCGAACTGAACGGGATAGGTCTGGTGGGGCAAATGAGCAGGATTATCGAAAAATATCGTCCAGCCATTGCGTTTTTCCAGGTCACGGTGGCCTGTGGTAAGCGTAAAGCCCGGATCCAAGGCGGCAGCAATTTCCTTTGATATACCTTCCTTTTCCAACTGAAGGCTTTTGATAAGCGGCTTTCCTTTTTGCAGATCAATGAGAATTTTTCCTTTTTCAGCGTTCCCGGCGGGCCAGGTTATCTCCAGCATATTTCCCGTTACCGAGGCGACCGTTTTCGTTTTTTTATTATAACTGGAAAGATCTACAGGAATTTGGGCATATACGGATATAAAAGA
>JBGTIS010000286.1:0-11271 GCA_041745535.1 Cyclobacteriaceae bacterium
AAATCAAGTTGATTACCAGGAGAATCCTTTGTCCATGATGCATAACATTGCATCTGGGTTACAAAGTGTTGGTTTTTGAGTACTAATTTTAGAATACAGTTAATGTTAATCATAATAACATGAAAACTACATCCAGCCTTACTTATTTTTTATTATTGTCGTGTGTTTCTTTTCTTTTAGGTTGTGGTTCAGATGATGACAATCGTGAGCCACTGACCATCAATGGCATTTATCCCAACAGCAACCCCATTGGCGGTCCTGTGCTGATTGAAGGAGTAAATTTCACTCCACAAACTGTTGTTTATTTCAATGGGGTACAAGCCACTATTGAAGAACAGGGCACTGATTTTCTTACTACCAAAGTGCCTGCTGGCATCGGCCTAGGCAGTAAAACCATACAGATAGAAGATAGTAACCGGTTAGGAGAAGTATCCTTCGATGTGCTGGCCCAATTTCCATCTGATCTGCCCATCAGTCCTCCTTCTATTTTTATTCCGGTTACAGGTAGTTTGGTAAGCCCTGTCTACATTTCTCAGGATGCCCCCTGTTATTACTCTTTGCGAAATGTGTATAACACGAATCATCAAATGAAATTGAATATCAATGACTGGCTAGCCACAGAGGATTGTGCCGTTATCTGTGAATTTTCAGAGAGAATTGACAATCAGGCATTTCCTTTACGGAATAAGTGGGAATCCGAAGTTTTGGAATGTGTGGAAAGTAATGAAATCGATGATCGGAAGATTGAATGGATAGAGGTCAACCGGTCGGGTTCATCGTATCAGTCCGACAGCTTTACGGGTGTTATTTTTACTGACGAAAACTTTGAATTTCCCAATGAATTCCAGCCTCCTGATGATAATTGGGATAAAGTTACCCGTAATTTTTTACTGCTTACTTCTACTAATACCGGAAGGCAATATCTGTTCGTAGTAACTATTTATGGGTTTGGTGATTAAATTATTCAAAAAAATCCTATCGACTTATTTATTTAGACTTCTACTTTATCATTGCAAGGATGATTTGGGAATCCACCGATACCGTACTCCGAGGCTAACGGAATACCAACTACCAGCTATGATTTTGTTGGAGGCGCTACCCAGATCATAGGCAATTGGTTTTTGTGTCCAAATGGTAATACCCCATCTCGGATTGAGTTGGGAAAGCAGGCCAATTCCCACCTGAGATTCATAGGAGGTTTTTCTTAACCAGGCTTCGTTCCGGATATGGTCATCGTACCGGGAAGCGTAAAACCAGGAAAACAATCCGTACACCTTAGGATAGACATTGGAGCGCAGCCCCCAGATATTGGCCGAGGCATACAAAAACAGCGGAATGCTAAAAGTATTGTTCTGAAAATCATTATTCTTCAAAAACACCGATACATCCATTTGTACGAAAGCATATAACCAGGGCTGGAATCGTTGATAAAAGGTGATCTGGGTTAACAGTTGGGTACGGTCGCGTCCATAAATCTGGCGGGTGGTCAGGTCGCCGCTCAAGCCAAATACTACAGAACCCTGCACCGTCAATTCAGGAATTTTCCTGAAAGGCATCCATCGAACTCGCGGACCCAATGCCGTTACCTCCCGCCGGCTCATTCCTCCTTCAGTACTATTGCCCAGCACCCGAAACGGAGAACTGTGTACATTGGTATCAGCTCGCAGGTGGGTTGCATACAGATCTAGGCCAACATTTAGTCGGGGATGTCTGGGTAATCCGTACTGGATCTGCAGGATATGGTCTAAACGGGTGTATTGCGTTTTAGTGATGGTGGTATCATTGGTATTATCCACTGGATTCCTGGTAATTCTTGTGTTTTCTATATCCCGGGCAGTGAGGGTATTGAATAAATTCACTTCCCATTGATTTTTCCCGATGAGGTTGGCAGACAATGAAGGACTGACTAAAATTTCGGGCTGTTGCTGATTAAGTTCGATAGTTTGCAACGTAGAATCTATCTGGGCAGATAGCCAGGCCGGGGTAGAAAAGCTTAGCATAATTCCTAGCAAATGTGCCTTCATGGTTGCTTTAATGCCCGGATAATAAAAAATTTTAATGGACAATATTTTAAATTGCAATGATGGGCAATATACTTTAATATACATATTTTTTAATAGTGATCAACATATCCTATAAACAGAAACGGTTTCTTTATGAAAAATACAACAATTTTGGTATTTAATCTTCACCTAAAAGTGATGATTGGGTTATGAATAACGGAATCTAATACCATGAAAAGAATATTTTCCCGCCTTCCTCTCTTTGTTTTAATTCCTTTTGCTTTTGTGGGCTGTCAGCATGCCTCTCAACTCAGGACGGCTGATGGGCAACCCGCCCAGCTTGCTATAAGGGCTGCCGGTGATCATAGCATCCGGATTACATTGAAACCCATTGAATATGAGCATGCATTTCCCTATTCTCCCGCTATTGCAAAAACTGACTACGATGAACCTGCCATCAGCCTGCAAGAAATAACTTCACCTATTCAATCAAAAGTGGGAAACCTAACGGTATCCGTGAAAGGAAATCCGCTGACGGTTACGGTGTCCAATGCGGTAGGTAAAACCCTACAGGAGTTGGTGTTGCAGGAAAATGGTAGTTTGAAATTTATACTGGATGAGAAACCGGTGCTTGGAATGGGTGAGGGCGGACCACTTCCGGAAGAAAACTGGCGGGAACAAATAGTCGAATTTGATCGCCGGGGCAGGTATTATGACATGCGTCCGCGGTGGCAATCCGATGCTTATGGGTCCAGAAATCCGGTGCCGCTGCTAGTGGGAACCAAAGGTTGGGGACTTTTTGTGGCGGCTCCCTGGGTTGAAGTGGATTTACGAAATGAAAAGTATGGCACCTTCATCCCCTGGCATCCTCCCAATCCGCAGGATACCACAGTGGACTATAATCGCCTGACCCAGGGCAAACCTCCGGTGGAAAGTATGGTTCCCGGTCTGTTGGATGTTTTTGTGTTTGATGCTTCAGCACCTGCTCAGTTCTTAAAAGACTTGTCCACCATTAGTGGCCCGGCCGTAATGCCCCCTAAATGGGCCTTCGGGTATATGCAATCGCACCGCACGTTGGTCAATGATCAGCAAATGGTAAACATCGTTGATACCTTCCGGGAAAAAGAAATTCCCATTGATGCGGTCATTTATCTGGGTACCGGCTTCTGTCCAAGAGGATGGAACACCGAACAACCATCCTTAACCTTTAATCCGGAGGTTTTTGAAAGAGATCCTGTGTCCGTGATCCGGGATTTGCATGAAAGGAATGTAAAAATGGTGGTACATGTGGTTCCCTGGCAGCGAGACCGGTTACCTACCCTGCAAGGCACCATTCCACCGGAACCTGATGAAGTACAGGATGCCTCGCGCATAGTAAATTACTGGCAGCAGCATATTCCTCTCATGGATGCCGGAGTGGACGCCTTTTGGCCCGATGAGGGCGATTGGTTCAATTTATATGAACGGGTAAAACGCCACCAGCTATATTATCAGGGACCGTTATCCACACAACCCAATGTTCGCCCGTGGAGCTTACACCGCAACGGATACTTGGGTATCGCCCATTGGGGTGGCTGGGTCTGGTCCGGCGATACCGAATCTTCCTGGAAAACCCTGGAGGCACAAATTGCAGTGGGTATCAATCATTCCCTTAGCCTGTCGCCCTATTGGGGTTCTGATATCGGAGGGTTTTATCCAAATGCGGAATTAACCGGCGAACTGTATGCCCGCTGGTTTCAGTTTGGTGCCTTCTGCCCTTCATTTCGTGCGCATGGAAGGACCTGGTGGACCCGGTTGCCCTGGGGATGGGGGCTGAACGAAATGGGACCACTGGAAGATGATACCAACCCGCTGCCATCTTCTCTGAACAATGATGCCATCGAACCTGTTTGCAGAAAATATGCGGACCTGCGGTATCAGTTAATGCCGTATACCTACACCCTGGCCTGGCAGGCCCGCGAAACCGGTATGCCCTGCATGCGTGCCCTGTGGCTACATTATCCGGATGATGCGCAGGCATTAGCAATAGGTGATCAGTTTTTATGGGGAGAAGATATGCTGATTGCACCGGTGTTTGAAAAGAACGCTACTTCAAGAACCGTCTATCTTCCAGCAGGAATCTGGTACGACTGGTGGACTCATGAAAAGCTGGAAGGCGGAAAAACCATCACCAGAAGCGTAGATTTGGCAACTTTGCCTATTTATGCTAAAGCAGGAGCGATTGTCCCCTTTGATCCGGTGAAACAGTACACTAGTGCAATCAGCACGGAACCCACCACTATAAAAGTATTTACCGGCGACAACGGTGCTTTTACCTGGTATGAAGACGATGGCATTAGCCTTGACTATCTGAAAGGTGATTTTCAGTTGACTGGCATAACGTGGGATGACAGTACTAAAAAACTATCCATTCAGCCAGAAGGGAAACATAAAGGCAAACCAAGAACTTTGATCGTTCAACTGGTGAAAGAAGATATTAGTAAAAGTATTACCTATCAGGGCGAACCTGTTTCCATTTCATTCTAAATCAATGTTTTTTCTCAGTCGTGGTTAGAATAAAGTTACAATAAGGTAACCTAACTTGTTATAGTGGCTGTAATAAGCCGGAACTAAAAAATATATTATTATATTGACCTTGTAGAAATCTAAGACCTATCTCCAGCAAACTGATTGACCATGCTTGCCTTTTTGGGTGTGAGTGCCATCTGTGGATTGGCTGCATTGGGCATCTAATACTGAGCAAGCTCACGTTGAAAAACCTGATAGTCTGTTTCACTGCCTAACTTTATGCAATAATGCGAAGCCAGATTCTTATCCCTAATCCATACCGAGGGATAGGAGATAGATCAAAAAAAAAACAGCCGAATGGCCCAATCCGTCATTACACCTTTCCACTAAATTAGTATTGTATGACTAGTAGTTCGTCGAAGTGAATAGCTTGATAAAGGCGACCTAAGCCCGCCTGAAGAAAAACTGATTGGTATCTATTTACTTCATAAACAGGGTCAAATAGGTCTGCAAAATAAAGTTTCGAACAAAACGAGAAATGATGGCAACCAACCTTTCATATCTGATATTCAGCTTTATTTACCTAGCAAAACAGGGGAGTAATTGCTATCTGAAACTTTTAGAATAAAAACTTTCGAAGGTGGCTGAGTCCCCTATACATCAACCTTCTGGCAGAGGAGACATGGGTAAAATTGAAGATATCAGCTATTTGATTATAGTTCAGACCTTCATAATAAAAATAATAAATGGCCTCTTTTTCTTTGCCATTTAAAGTTTTCAAGGCTTTATTCAACTTTTCCAACTGCTCGGTTTCTATCTGCCTGTTGATATAAATAGACTCGATAGACAATTCCACCGGAAATTGAGAAAAGGCGTAGGATTCATTTAAATGATATTCTCTGCTGTACTTTTTTAAATAATCTAAAACCCTTCTTTTGAAGGATTTAAATAAATACATCTTAATGGAATCGGTTTCTCCGAAACCCAGCCTGTTTTTTCGCAGATAAATGAAAAAATCCTGTAAACAGTCTTTGACCATATCCCGGTCGGGCGAAAACTGACAGCCGTAATTGTAAAGTGTATTGGCATAGTCTTTATATATTTTTATAAAGGCCAGTTCATCTCCCTTTTTAAAAGCTTCCCAAATTAACTTATCAGATGATTTTCCATAATCAGCATCATTTAAAGTTCCAGATCTCGCTGAAGGTGAATACTGTGAGGTAGAAATTTTACCTTCTAAAAACATATTTAAAATGCGTGATTAAATTGTTTGTGGTTAAAAAGTTAAGATTAAATATAATTCTATATTATTAATTTTTTCATTAAAACTAAAAGAAAATATAATTTTATTAAAAATTGCGGATTAGATATTCTAAATTTATCAGTTTAAAAAAAGCGCACCCAACCTGATTAAACTATTGTATAACTTTTATATTAAATTTTTTATTCCGACTCGGTATCATTATTCGGAATTCTTCCTTATACTATTAGAAAGAATTCCTGAAACAGCGATTTCATTCAACAAGGATGTGATGCAGTAATTATATTATTTATATAGCATACAAATTAAAACTATATACAACTATGAAAGTACAGTACATTTTAAAGAATTTATTATTCGTAGGTCTGTTTGCGATATTTACCCAATTTAGTATTCCGGTCGCGGGACAAACCGTTACCCTGGAAAAAAAATGGGAAACTCCTGCTGAACTGAAAGAACCTGAATCGGTAGTTTATGACCAGGATAACAATGTGCTCTATGTATCGAACATCAATGATCCGGCTGCCGGTAAAGATGGCAATGGCTCTATTGGCCGCATATCACTTGATGGTGAGGTAGAGGATGTGGAGTGGGTAGTTGGTGGCATGGACTCGCCCAAAGGTTTGGGTTTGTCCAATGGGTTGTTGTATGTGGCCGACTTAACCAAAGTAGTGGTAATTGATACGAAACAGGAAAAGTGGTGCATAACATTGAAGTTGATGACGCCGGCATGCTCAACGATATTACAGTAGATGCCCAGGGTGGCGTGTATATTTCCGATTCAGATAAAAAGAGAGTGTACAAAATAAACAACAACCAGGCAGAGGTTTGGTTAGAAAAAGATCATTTCCAAAAACCGAATGGCTTATTGGCACATCAGGATAAATTTTATATGATCGACATGAATGCCGGTATTTTTTACGAAGTAAATAAAGATACCAAAGAACTCAGAAAAATAGCCGATGGTTTGGTTGGTGGAGACGGCATTATACCACTTGGTAAGGACTTTCTTATTTCTAACTGGAATGGAGAAATAAATTACGTATCGGCAAAAGGAAAAGTGAAAAAGTTGCTGGATACAAAGGCTGATAAAGTAAACGCGGCGGATATAGAATATGTGGCTGATCAGAAGTTATTGTTAATACCTACTTTTTTTGCTAATAAGGTGGTAGCCTATGAAGTTAAAATGAAGTAGGTATTTAAGCACATACAAATTTTTATTCTTCCCCGGTTTTCAGGCGAAAGGTAATTGCCCATGCACTTGCGGTTTTGGTAACGTAAGGTTGTGGACCATTGGGTATAAACCTCAGGTTGACCTGCTTCAGGTGCGTTTCAATGATGAAATAGGGGCGGGTCAGGTGTTGAAGTAGCTTGCGATCTTCATGCAAATATAAGTTTGATCAATTACATTGTACTAGAGTAAAAATGAGAGATTTAATAAAGATTTCAGTTTTAACGGTGATGGTTTTCACGGTTTTTGGCTGTAACAATAAGCAGAATATTACCAGAGACCAGACGTTTAACCAGCCTGCATTTAATCCGAATCCGACAGGAGCGTATTTGTCTCCCGAGGAAAGTAAAAATACCATGCACCTGCCGGATGGTTATCATATGGAACTGGTAGCCAGTGAGCCCATGATTAAAGAGCCGGTAGCCATTGTATGGGATGGTAATGGCAGCATGTATGTGGCTGAAATGCTTACCTACATGCAGGACGCCGATGCCTCGGGCGAGCAGGAACCCATTAGTAGAATTTCGTTACTGGAAGATACCGACAACGACGGGAAAATGGATAAAAGCACCGTTTTTATTGATAGCCTGTTATTACCCCGGATGCTACAATGTGTGGGCAATGAACTGCTGGTGAATGAAACCAATACCATCAATATGTACAGCTATAAAGACACGGATGGAGATGGAAAAGCCGATGAGAAAAAACTGGTTTACCAGAATGAAAATTACAGGGTAAACGATGCCAACATGGAGCACCAGCGCAGCGGGCTTGACTGGAATCTGGATAACTGGATGTACGTTACCTATGATCCTGTACGTTTTCGGTATACCAATGGTACCATGCAGGCAGACACGCTGGTGAGTGGGTCAAATGGACAGTGGGGAGTAACCCACGATAATTACGGTCGGCTGTTCTATTCCAGGGCAGGAGGAGAAATTCCAGCATTGGGTTTTCAGATAAACCCTGTGTATGGAACCTTGGATTTTGCCGATCAGTATAATGCGGCATTTTCAGAAGTCTGGCCCATCATCGCTACGCCTGATGTGCAGGGAGGCCCTTTGCGGTTACGCCCCAATGCCA
Organism: Cyclobacteriaceae bacterium; assembly: GCA_041745535.1. GTDB lineage: Bacteria > Bacteroidota > Bacteroidia > Cytophagales > Cyclobacteriaceae > JBGTIS01. Next base: position 8,087 of record JBGTIS010000286.1, read on the forward strand.
CGTTGAATCATTTTACCGCTCCCTGCGGACAATCCATTTTTCGTGGCGATCAGTTTCCACAGGATTTTGTGGGAGATTACATCGTTTGTGAGCCTGTGGCCAGAGCCATTAGGCGTGCCAGGCTGGTCAACCAGAATGGTAAAACGGTGCTCGAGAATATTTATCACCAGCAGGAATTTATATCCTCCTCTGATATGAACTTCCGCCCGGTAAATTCAGCCACTGGTCCGGATGGTAACCTGTATATCGTAGACATGCACCGGGGCATTATACAGCAGGGTAACTGGACCCAGCCCGGGTCTTTCCTGCGCCAAAAAATAGACAGTATTGGTCTGGCCCGGAATGTCGGGCATGGCCGTATTTATCGGGTGGTGCATGATGGTTATAAGCCTGGCCCAAAACCAAACATGCTGGACGAAGCTACCAGCGATTTGCTGGCTTATTTAGACCATCCTAATGGGTGGTGGCGCGATAATGCTCAAAAAGAAATTATTAACCGAGGCGATAAATCCGTCGTTCCGGCTCTTAGAAAAATAGCTATGGGCGAACATGGTTTTCTCTCAAAAGGGCCGGGTCATCTTGCCAGAATACATGCTTTGTGGACGCTGGAAGGGTTAGGAGCTATCGATAAGGATGTTTTGATCACAGCCATGGAAGATGAACATGCGCAGGTGAGAAGAACAGGGATTTGGATAAGCGAACCTTATTTTAAAGCAAACGATGAAGCTTTGATAGAAAAAGCCGGGAACCTGAAAGATGATGCGAATTACGATGTGCGGGTTCAATTGCTACTCTCACTGTATGATAGTAAATCTGATAAAGCTAAGGCCATTGTTAAAGAAATATTAGACCAGAATCGGGACAGTGAAATGCTTACCGCCACTAAAACTGCCCTGGATAATAACGAAGATGTGCGCACCTTCGGAAGCAAACTTGCCGGACTGGAAGAAGCCGACCGAAATCTGATTCTGAATGGTTCAGCAATTTTTAAATCATTATGCGCAAGCTGTCATGGCGCTGATGGCAAAGGATTGGCTATAGGAGGAACCAGCATGGCTGCGCCACCACTGGCAGGATCGAAACGACTGGCATTTACCGAGAAAAATACGGTTACCAGAATTTTGCTGCATGGTCTAACAGGAACCATTGATGGAAAGAAATACCCTAGTGTAATGCCCGCCATGGGGGCGAACAGTGATGAATGGATTGCATCCATAGCAAGTTACATCCGGTACGAATATGGAGGCAGACCGCCCCGACGCCCCGGTGAAATTCCTGGTATGGCACCGGCTGCCGTCAATAGCACATCCGGTTTTCCCATAAGAGAAACCACTTCGCCGGTGGTTACGCCGGAAGAGGTAAAGCAGCTTAGAGAAGAAAGCGCAGAAAGAACAAAAGCTTGGACGTTAGAAGAGCTTGAAAGTAAAAAAGAGGCGGGAACCGTCAGTGATTTGCGGTAATCGTTACTCCCAGGGAAATGGCTATACCCTCCTTTTGTTCCTATGAGCAAAATTCATGAGGGTATAGCCATTTCTACAGCTTTCAGACCAATTATAAAGGCTTATTTATTCCAGAATATAAAGGTACCTCTGTTGGTAGAAGTGATAATATCTACAGCACCATCTTTGTTGAGGTCTACAGCGGTTATTTCAGAACCCGCCCCTGAGCGATTGTGAATAAGTTCTGGCACAAACTCAGCGCCACCGGGTGCGTTCGGATTTCTTACGGTTCGGTACCAGTATAGTACAGGCGGCCCATAAGGATCAGGATCATAATAATTGTCCAGGTGTGTAAAATATCGTTTCCCCACAATAAAGTCCTGTATACCATCACCGTCTATATCGGCAAAAGTGGCCCCATGGGGTTGGGAAAAGGTTACATCTCCAACGCTCTTTACCGAATAATCATCACTGATTATGTGCCTGGTGAAACAGATGTTTCCTTGCTGGTCATGCTGTTGCTCAAACCAGGCGAAGCCAAACCCATGGGCATTTAAATTGGTGACCACATCGTTAAGTCCATCGCCATTGGCGTCATAAACAGCCATCAAAGTGCCGCCAATGCCTCGGGCACGGTGCCCATAGCGGCCAAAAGCCTGGGAGTGGTATTTCCATAGACTTTCACTGTTTAAAGCTTCTGGCTGTTCCCACCACCCAAAAGCATTGAGGATGTCTAACCGGCCATCACCATTCATATCGCCAGTTCCGATACCATGCGCCAATCCATAGCCTTGTTCAGAAATATTATACTCTTCCCAGGGCTGGGTAGGGTCATCGGCATTGGGTTTGGCGTATTTCACAGTTCCATTTCCCGAGTATACCAACTCCGGCCTACCATCCTTGTCGATGTCTACAAATTCTGTTATTTCACTTTGCGATACATCGGGAAGCACGTTATAACTTTTCCAGCGCCGGGGTTCTCCTTTAGGATTCATGTAAAGTGTGGTTGCAAAAGCACTACTCAGCACGTCGGGCCATCCATCGTTATTAAAATCGTATGTATCCTGCACCCGATTATAGGGAAACTCCAGAGAGGGGCTACCGGTAATGGCAGGGAAAATTTCCCTGTGTTTTGTATAATCGGGACCATAATAAATATAAGGACCGGCGATTACATCCATATGGCCATCCCGATTAAAATCGGCTGCATCAGCAGCCCAGGAATAATACATATCATTGATGCATTGGATGGTGAATCGGGACGATGATGCTTCTTTAGGAGTTTCTCTTACTGAGATATCTTTCAGCATAATATCTTTGAAATGAACTTCTCCGGAACCGCTCACCAGGAGGGCAATGGGGCCAAACCCATCCATCCCTTCCTCTCCATCTACTGCACCGCCTATTTCGCTGCCATCATTTAAAAAAGTACGGATGACATTCGCATCCATAAATACTTCAATTTGATTCCATTCACCTGGTCGCAAATCGGTGTCGGGCCTTTCAATTGGTAAATCCACAGGGGGGGCCGGACGAGGAGGTATTCTATTATCTCTTCGAGCTGTTCCCTCATTTTCATTATCAGGAGGCGGGGCTACTCGATACCATATGCCTCCTGCCCCTCTGAGTGGTTCACGTTCCACCTCCTTTCCCTTCGCATCAAGCGTTACCCGATAAGGTAGTACCTCCTCCTTGATTGATATTAAGACTCCTTTCATACCAGTTTCTGTCTTTTCCATTCGGAAT
>JBGTIS010000287.1:0-7754 GCA_041745535.1 Cyclobacteriaceae bacterium
TAACCGATCATTGCCACTATCGCTTCGATGAACAAGATTCTCCAGGCAAGCCAAAGCTCGGGAATCGCTGGTGTAGATAACATACTGCCCATCCTCGTTCCAGCGGTCGCGAAAACCGGAAGCTAATAATTTATCAGCGTGCTTCGCTTTGGTAATTCTATAAACCAGCATCAGGAAAAGTCCCCGTATTCAATACGAGTAAGTTCCCGGCTCACTAATTCAATACCTGAGATGTAGTTGAGCAATTGTTCTGGAATACGGTTTTCTAATCCATAACAGGGCTTGCTGAGCCATCGGGTAAATTCTTGACTACTTCCAAAAACCTCTTTTCCTTTGTCAAAGAGTTCTTTAAGCTTTAGCAGGTGCTCAGCATCTGTTTTCCTAAAATCTTTATTTTTGTTCTTATAATTACTGATGGTTCGTACATCCATTCCAATAAAATCGGCAAGGACCGCTTTAGAATAGCCGCTTTGACTGACCAGTTTATCAAAAATGTCCATGGAAATGCCTTTCTCGGCCATGTCAATTACCTGATATGGGTTCATACTGAATTTTTATTCTCTCAATTATACGAAAAAATTCCTATATTGATCGGAATATTTACCGCTATTTGTTTTGAACTATTTCATTCTTTGGTAGAAATAGCGGAATTGCTCAATATTAAAAAGAAAAATTACTTGCTTCCTAAAATTTTACAAATGTTAGAAGCTTATTTAGTAATTGATAAAATCAGCCACAATCTAATCGCAAATAGCGCCTTATCATTTTTAACTATTCATGATAGCTTCCTTTATCAATTACAAGACAAAGAACTGGTTAATGAAACCTTAGAAATGACTATTTAGGAATTAGGTTGCCAGTACCTCATTTGAAAGAATAATTACTTAGCAATAGGGAAAAACGCTAAAGAATAACAAAAAATACTATTTTTCAAACTCTCTTTTTAAATCTTCAAATTTGAACTGTTTTCCAGGGCCTTTGTAAACTGTGTCTATGTTTTCTAATTCTTTTTCTTTTTCTGTCTCTTTCTGAGATTCCTCTACTAAATTAAGGTCTATTTTTTCTAAATGTGAATAATTTATGGTCGCCGTGCCCCAAATATCTATTTCATAAGAATGAGATACAGAAGAAAAATCTATTTTGTAAACATCACCAATTGCAATTTCAGTTTCACCAGGAAAATGGCCCTTTATTCCATTATATGTCAAGGGATTATTTGAAATAACAATTCCATTTAATCTTTCAATTTTTTCAAATCTAATTGTTTTAATTGGTTTACCTTTTAATTTGCCAAATCTACCCATAAACGTTATTCCGATCTCAATTACTTTTAAGTAATCGGCACCTAGATCATAATTATTTGTTAACATATTAGAATAGATGTAATTTTTGTTTATAAAAAATTATTTTTAATAATTTACAAATTAAAAAAAACAGTTAAATAATGCAATATATACACAAATAGGAAATCGTAATATTAATCAGATAAATTTTTGGATAAAAAAGACATGAAATAAAGAATTAGTTCCACTTGTTGGAAATAAGACAATATGTTATTTTAATTAAAACAGGAGTTACGTAAAATTTAAGATGAAGTCTTTTTGTGCTTGCGAGAAAAGTTGTCGGCGCGGAGAATAAAATGAATCCAAGAATTTATCTTTTACTAAAGCCGTCAACCTTATGAAAGCCCTCAATGCCCCAAATAAATGGGTTTTAATGGCCGAATTAGTCCTGACAAAAAATTTCTCAATATTACAGACCTGCTTACATATACAAATTGGATAGTTGTGGTTAGAATCTGTTGTCTGAACCGCTTCGGCGGACCGATCTAAACTTTTTATGTACAACACTCTTTATATTAGCTTTCCTCATGATCCTGGCCACCGGCCTCGGGGGCGGCCATTATTTTGAATTCTTTGTCAAATTTTCTTCCGCGCCGCGTCGGCTCTCTTTTTTCATGACAGCTAAATTAAGTGATTGACGCTTAACTTACTATCCAATCACATGTAGCAGGTTCAAAACAGGACGAAACGGTAAAAGAGGTTCTACTATTGACCATAAGGCTTCACTAGGTAAAAAATCCGCGTTTATAGTATCTTCGTAACAAGTTGTGACCGCGTCGGCAGTCCGATTGAGTTTGCATGAAATTATTGGTTTGGTTACCTCAAATTTCTTACTTCTCTATCACAACTCTTTACTTTTTATCCTATTTCCGGATAGGCTCTAAGTACAATACCCGGAATATTGATTTTTTTCGGCAATATATTTTCTCAGATGTGATAGCCCTTGAAATTTTATCAAATCAAGCAGAGATGTATTAAAGGAATAAGATTGGAAATAGTTGTAATAGTCGCATTAAAAACACAAAACCAGCTCTGAAGTACAGAAGCGAGTTTTGTGTAGTCCGTAGGGGAATCGAACCCCTGTTACCAGGATGAAAACCTGGCGTCCTAACCCCTAGACGAACGGACCTTAAAAGGTGCAAGCAATGAGTTAAATGAACTATTTTAAATTCGACTGCAAATATATAAGCCTGTTTGTACTTTGCAAAACTTAGCTATATCATTTTACAGGTAAATTTATTTTTATGTAACATATGGCTGCAAATAGGGTTAAAAATTATATATAAGAGGTAAGACGTGGTTTTCCTTTAGAAATTAAAAATAGGTATTGCCGGGCATTAATTGCATTATCAATATGCTAATTGTAATTTTGCCTTTTATAAAACTCTTAACCATCACCAAAAACGCTAAATTAAATGAAAGTTGCTATTAATGGTTTCGGTAGAATCGGGAGATTGACCTTCAGAAATCTGCTGAATAAATCAAATGTAGAAGTAGTTGCGATTAATGACCTCACAGATAATGAAACATTAGCTCACCTGTTAAAATGGGATTCCGTACAAGGAAAGTTTCCGGGAACTGTTGAAGCAGATGGGGATTATTTAATTGTAAATGGAAAAAAAATTCTGGCACTTGCCGAAAGAGATCCTTCTCAACTACCTTGGGAAGAGCACGGCATTGATGTAGTGCTGGAATCTACCGGAAGGTTTGTTGACGAAAAAGGAGCAGGCATGCACCTTTCTGCTGGCGCCAAAAAAGTTATTATTTCCGCGCCTGCGAAAGGTAATATTCCTACCGTTGTATTGGGTGTAAACGATGATACCCTTACAGGTGACGAAAGGATAATTTCCAATGCCTCGTGTACTACCAACTGCCTGGCACCAGTGGCAAAGGTACTGCATCAGAAATTTGGCATCGAAAAAGGGTATATTACTACCATTCATGCTTACACAGCCGACCAGAACTTGCAGGATGCTCCTCATAAAGATTTGAGAAGGGCCAGAGCTGCTGCCATCAATATTGTACCTACTACTACAGGTGCGGCCAAAGCGGTAGGCTTGGTATTACCTGAATTAAAGGGAAAACTAGATGGAAACGCTGTGCGGGTACCTACGCCAACCGGATCGTTAACTGATCTTTGCTGTATCGTAAGCAAAGAAGTAACCGTTGAAGCGATAAATACTGCCATGAAAGAAGCTGCTGCAGGGCCTCTGAAAGGGATTCTTGAATATAGTGAAGATCCTTTGGTTTCTTCTGATATTGTTGGTAATCCGCATTCTTCAATTTTTGATTCTCAGATAACTTCAGTGAATGGAAACATGGTAAAAGTAGTTTCCTGGTATGATAATGAAGCTGGTTACTCAGCCAGAACTGCCGACCTGATTGCTAAAGTTGGTGGTTGATAAATTATTGAATAAATGAAACATGCCCTGCTAGCCAAAGCAGGGCTTTTTTGTTTTTTGATCATAAAGGTTTTATGTATTTAAAAGCTTACTGCTCTTTAGCACCTGAACACCACTGGCTCTCATCTGATCCATTGCTTTCTCAAAATCGCCTTGCTGAAGATTAACCGCACGTGTAGCATCCTCTACTACCATAGCAGAAAGGTTTGCTGCAATGGCATCTAATGCTGTATATTTAACGCAGTAGTCAGCAGCCAAACCTACTATGATTACCTTTTTTACTTTTTTTTTCTCCAGGTAATCGCCTAATCCGGTCGCTTTTAAGTGGCCATTATCATAAAAACCGCTGTAACTATCAATTTCAGGATCGGTACCTTTGGTAAAAACCTTGCTTATTTTTTCCTTGTTTAATTCCCTGGCAAAATCAGCGCCTTCCGAATTCCGCACACAGTGGACAGGCCAGAGGATTTGCTCCAGACCGTTTAAGGTAATGATTTCGCCTGGTTTTTTACCCGGATGATTCGTGGCGAAGCTTTTATGATGAGGAGGATGAAAATCCTGAGTAGCCACTATCAACTCGTATTTTTCCTGTAATTGATTAACAATTGGTATGATCTGATTTCCTTCAGGTACTGCCAATGCGCCTCCGGGAAGGAAATCATTTTGAATATCAACCAGAATCAATGCTTCCATAATTATATAAAGTAATTGGTGGTTTATGGGTTTAATATTGGGTGTATCCTAATAATCGAAATATGAATGATAAGGTTAGGAATAACTAAGGTTTGTTGGTTATTCTGTAAAGAAATGATTTTAATCTGCCTCTTAATATTACACCTGAATGGATTCATTATTATTTACCACTGTAATTGTAAGGCCTTTATTTATATTTATTATCGAAGTAATATGTTTTTTGGCGAAGTGCTATGATGATTCAATAAATTATGAGGTTAGGTCGCATTGTTTTTAGTTTAGTTTGTATGCTGTTTTTTAGCAGTATCCTGTATGCTCAGGGTCCAAAAATTACAGATATTAGTAAAACTTCCGGAACTGTGAATGAACTGGTTACTATTTACGGAAATGGATTTGGCAGTAATCAGAATAAACTGAAAGTATATTTTGGAGCAGCTTTGGCAGAAATCGTTAGTGCCACCAATTTAGAGTTACAGGTTAAAGTGCCTGCTGGCGCAACTGTTAGTAGTATTTCTGTTACAAACCTGAATAGCAATCTTATCGGTTATTCCAGTAAAATCTTTACACTTAGCTATGATGGAAACAGCTTTAATACCAACTTACTGGAAAACAATTATATTTTTCCTACTCAGGGCAATGATCTGAACAATTTGTGTACATGCGATTTTAATCAGGATGGGTTGAATGACATTGCCACAACCGATTTGGCTGATCGCAAAGTTTCTTTATTTCAGAATACCACTACCAGCATCGATACACTTAGCTTTGCTGAAATTGTGCTAAATCTGGGTGTAGAAACACGCTTTGTGCGTTGCCACGATCTGAATGGTGACGGATTATCTGATCTGGTTTTTTCTGCCTCTAACAATAACAGCAACAAAGAAAGAATTTATGTGCTTCGTAATGTAAGTGAACTTGAAGGTACAATTAAATTTGAAGATCGCAGTGTGATAGATCCCGTACCTTTTTATTCCGTTAACGGAAATATTTCTTCCAGAGTGGAAATGAAAGATATAGACAACGATGGCAAACCGGAAATTGTAGCCGTTGACTTTTCTGAGAATGGAGCCATTTCAATATTTAAAAATATAAGTACTCCAGGTGGCCCTATAAAATTTTCAGTTACTCCCATTACCCCTTTTGGTACTTTTAATATTCCTAATACCAGTCTGAGCAGTATAGATGTTGAAGATTTAAATAGTGATGGCTTGCCCGAAATTGTGGCCGGCCGCGATGAAAGCAATGGTGTATTTGTATTTACGAACAATAGTACTTCTGGAACTATTAGTTTTAGTTCCTATTTGCAATTAAATGCTCCAGGTTCTACAACTAACCTTAAAGTGAGCGATTTAGATGTAGATGGTAAACCCGACATAGTGTTAAATACCACCGGACATATTGCGGTATTACAAAATATAACCCGTGCTGACAAAGTGGTTGCTTTTAGCAGTCAGATGCGGTTTGATCAAACTACCGATAACCGGGAAGGACTTGATTTAGCAGATATGGACGGTAATGGAAAACTGGATATTGTGATAGGAAGCAATAGTTTTACCAAAAAAATTACAGTGCTGGTAAATAATAGCAGCCCGGGTAATTTTGACTTTACAAACAAGCGTGAAATAACTACCAATGAAAGAAATATCAGTATCAGAGCATCTGATTTTAATGGAGATGGTAAACCTGATATTGCCTATACTGGTATTGATACAGATAAAATTTATGTGTTGATCAACAGGAATTGTGTTAAACCAGTTTTAGAGCCTGTAGCAGGGCTTGGTGTTTGCGATGCTTTGCCTTTTGAGTTAACCGCAACGTTGGCCATAGGCGTAAATTATAGTTGGGAAACTTCATCAGATGGAAATGTTTTTATGCCCATTCCTGAGCCAGATTCATCATCCAATGTGGTTAGTTCTGAAGCTTTTTACCGAACCAAAGTTATTTCACTCAATAATAACTATACCTGTAGTAACGTATCCAATGCTGTTAAAGTAGTAAGACCCGAAGGTTTTGTTCCAGAAACGCCAACCATCATTAATAAAGATCCATCAGAGCCTTTTTGTTATGGAACCAATGTTGAATTAAAAGCCGCGGCTGTAAATGCCAATTACTTTTGGGAGGGCCCAAATGGTTTTGCTTCTTCTGAACAAAATCCGGTTATTGAAAGCGTAACGTCTGCTCAGGAAGGCGAATATCGCTTGTATGTAAAAGCCAGTGAAGCTGATGGAGGATGCGAGAGCAATATAGCTTCTACTATTATAAAGGTTAATGAACCAGAAGGTGTAACGATTGAGAGTAAAGATTCTCCAGTGTTTTTTGATGGGGGAAACGCGGAACTAACTATTGAAAATACTCCTGGCTATACGTATCAGTGGAAATATAAGGATACTGCCCTGAATGGAGCTAATGATTCTACGTTAATAGCTACTAAAGCAGGTATTTATACCGTACAGGTTAAGAATACATTTGGCTGCACCAGAGAGAGCGCACCCTTTACCATTACTAATGCCAGAGCTATTATAGCAGATAAAACCTGTTTGAATCAACCTGCTAATTTTGAAATAACACCCACTTCCATAGATGGATTAAACGTAGTTTACCGTTGGAATTTTGGTGATGCCAGCACAAAAACATTGGGTAGTAATGTAACCCACTATTACAACAAAGCAGATAAATACACAGTTTTTGTAGAAATATTACTAGAGGGTAATCAGGTAGATATTTTTGAAAAGGAAATTGAAATTTTGGATATCCCAGAACTGCGAATTACCACTTCAGGAAGCGGAAATCTATGTCCTGGTGAACGTGTTGAATTGCTGGCAGTCGGAAACTTTACTTCTTTTTTATGGCAAAATGGATCAAATACGGCTAATCTTGTGGTTGAAGAGCCGGCCATTTATACGGTTACAGCAACTTCTCCACAGAATTGTGTAGTAATGGATAGGATCGAGATTTTCAGCGTTCCAAATCCTGAAGCAAAAGTTACAGCCTTTACTGATCGGATATCGCTGGGCGAAACTGTGCGACTAACGGCATCAGGGGGAGAAACCTATCAGTGGACACCTGGCCGCACTTTAAGTGATTCAACCATTCATAACCCGATTGCCCGTCCTTTACTTACCACTACTTACCTGTTAACCGTAACCAGTGCCGATGGGTGCAAAGACACTACTCAATTTACAGTGAACGTGGAAAGATCTCTAGACGTAAATGCGCAGAAGATTTTTACTCCCAATAATGACGGTACCAATGATACCTGGGTTATTGACAGAATCGATTTGTACGAAGACTGCACCCTCCGTATTTTTAACCGACA
>JBGTIS010000288.1:0-2871 GCA_041745535.1 Cyclobacteriaceae bacterium
CTTAGTACTATCCCCAGCTAGTAATTTACCACCGATCAGCTTAAAATGCTGAGCCATCTTTACAGTAGCTCGGAACACTTTCTTGATGGCTTTGGGATTGTCTTTTCTAAAGTTAGATATAGTATTGTGGTCCGGCTTCAAACCCTGAATCAGCCACATGACCTCAATATTCCTTTCGCATTCCTTCTCTAACTGACGAGAGGAACGAATACGATTCAGATAGCCATAAATAAACAGCCTCAGTAATGTGGCTGGATGATAGGCTGGACGACCGTTTTCAACCTGGTCTAACCGAAAGCCATAATCAGCGAGTTGGAGAGATTCCACAAAAGCAGCTGTGAGACGTACTTCGTTTTCTGCTTCTATGGCATCCTCCAGACAAGTGGCAAACAACACTGCTTGGTTGCGTGGGATTCCTTGGATGAATTTCATACCTGAAGATAACTAAAAGTTGAAAGCTATTTTTATAGTTTATCTCATTTTATTAGGTTTTTAGACAGTCTGACGGCCGATGCAAGCTATGAATACAACATTCCTCATATTGCTTACTATTATTTTTTTAAGTTCTTGCAGTTCACAGACAACAAAAACGACTATGAATGAAATCGACAATATTTTAATAAAACAAGTCGAAGGGAATAAAACTCCTTCCGTTCAATATGTTATTTTCAATAAGGACAGTGTTATTCACAGATTTCATTATGGTTTTGCTGATATGAAGAATAAACAAAAGACCTCAGAAAACACCACTTACAATGCGTTCTCTGCAACAAAGACTTTTACAGCTTTATCAATTTTGCAGTTAGCGGAACAGAAAAAACTGGACATTGAACAACCGGTAATAAAATATTTACCAGACTTTCCTTATTCGCCCGGTCTAACAATTCGGCAACTCATGGCTCATTCCGCGGGCATCCCCAATCCCATTCCTTTGAGTTGGATACATTTGGCAGATGAACAACAATCCTTTGACAGAAATAATTTTTTCAAGGATATCTTTATCAAGAATAACAAGACAAAATCAAAACCAAATGAAAAATTTGCTTATTCAAACCTTGGGTATATTTTGCTTGGACAACTTATCGAGGAAATTTCAGGACTAAGCTATGAAGATTACATTCGGGAGAATATTTTAAAACCTTTAAACATACAACCCTCTGAATTGGATTTTACAATAACAAATAATAACCAGCACGCAAAAGGTTATAATAAGAAATTCAGTTTCTCAAATCTCATTCTAGGATTTTTTATAGACAAGTCAAAGTACATGGACACGACTGAAGGTAAATGGATTCCATTTAAAGACAATTATGTAAATGGAGCTTCATATGGGGGCTTAATCGGAATTTCAAATGCTTTTATGAAATACATTCAAGAACTTCTAAAACCCGATTGCGAACTCATATCAGATGATTACAAAAAATTACTTTTCACAGAAAACTACACAAGCAATAGTAAAGCGACTGGAATGTGTTTGTCTTGGTTTAGCGGACAATTGAACGGCAATCAATATTTTGCGCATGCGGGTGGTGGTGGTGGTTTTTATTGTGAAATCAGAATTTATCCGGATATTGGAATTGGAAGTGTAATTATGTTTAATCGGACAGGTATGTCAGACGAGAGGTATTTAGACAAACTTGACAAATATGTTATAAATGAAAAATAGCCAGCAGGTAACAGCGGTTTGGCAAAAAGGCGGGCTGACGTGCTTCGCAGACACTTTTGCGCAAGGTGGAAGTTCAGTTCTCCGAATGAGGTTTAGTGATAATAATCCCCTCCCTTCGCCAAGCCGCAAATCGTTAGCTGAAAAGAACTTATTGAAAGTAAAATAATCTACCCTACGTAAAACCAATGAAACAATGGAAAGGATTTTAACCACAAAAATAGCACTGTTCACTCTTCTTTTAGTAGTAAGTCGCGAAGAAGAAAACATTAATAGAAAAGCTTGTGGAATAGAAAATTCCGCTACTAATCTATCTTGGTTAGCTGACATCCTATTAAAAGCTGAAAATGACCAAACTGGCAATTATATGGGTAGCATTTGGATAAAAGGTTATCAGGGTCAGGATTATATTGTCACTGATATGGCTTTAGAATCAGGCGGATTAAAATTTTATTGCTTTGCTTGTAATGGAGATTTAAATCCAGTAGATGATATTAAATTTTATAACTCACTAACTGATAATGAAAGAGTATTTTCTAACGTGAAATAGAAGCCAGCACCAACCATTGGCAACGCTTTCTTTATTCATTTCCCATCAATTACTTGAAGAAAAATGAATAAGCTGCCGTCACGCCCTGTATTTATTCCATCAGCGAGGGCAAAAAGGTGGTAATGGGGGCATAATAGGTGATCAGCAATTGGATCAGGATCATGATTATAAGAAATTTGAGTACATAGGGTGTCATTTTGGCTATGGAAACCTGCCCAATGGCACTGGCCACAAACAAAGTGGAACCTACCGGCGGGGTTACCAGTCCGATAATCATATTCGATACCACCAGTACGCCGAAATGCACCGCAGACAAACCCGTGTCCATACCGATGGCTGCCGCGATGGGGAGCACTACCGGCACCACGATCAGCAAACCGGGGCCGGCATCAATGAACATCCCGAAGAGCAGCAGGATAATGTTTAACACAATGAGTACCAGAATTTTCCGGGTCTCAAAAAACGCTTCCGCCGACAGGTTTGGCGCGAGGGCATGAATCAGGTGGTTACAGGCTTCTACCAGTCCGGAGGTGAGTATCTCGGGCGCTTTGCCAATGGCTAACGTCCAGGCGAATAAACTGGCGCAGGCAATCAGAAAGCTGAGCGCGGCGGTAGTTTTCGCGGCAGAAATAACAATTTTTGGCAGGTCTTTTATTTT
>JBGTIS010000289.1:0-13439 GCA_041745535.1 Cyclobacteriaceae bacterium
GTAACCAGAACCTTAACCACCTGACCTATGAAACCTAGTTTTACCTTCCTTTTTACAGTTATGTTGCTGGCCCTGCTGAATTCTACGGCAATTTTTGCCCAGGGAGCTATTACCTTGCCGCCCAGTGGCGATAACCAGAAAAGTGTAGTCACCCAATACCTGGGTTCGCTGGCGCATGTAACTGTTACTTATAATAGCCCAAACGTTACCGGCCCTGATGGTACCGATCGTACCGGCCACATCTGGGGCGAACTGGTGCCCTATGGACTTACCGATCTGGGATTTGGTAATCGCAATCCGGCACCCTGGCGGGCCGGCGCCAATGAAAATACCACCATCACTTTTTCCCACGATATGCAGCTTGAAGGTAAACCAATTGAAGCGGGTACCTACGGTTTGCATTTAATTGTAGAGGAAAATGAACCATGGACCCTGATTCTTTCTAACAATGCCACGGCCTGGGGCAGTTTTTTTTACGATGAAAAAGACGATGCCCTGCGGGTAGCGGTAACACCACAAGAAGCTGAATACCACGAATGGCTCACTTATGAATTTACCGATCGACAGCCCGACCAGACTACGGTCGCGCTGTTCTGGGAAAATAAAATGGTTCCCTTTACAATCAAAGTGCAGGATATGTCAGGCCAATATGTGGAGAACATAAAAAAGGAACTGGAATCATCGCCAGGTTTTTCCTGGCAGAACTGGAATGCCGCCGCCCAATATTGTTTAACGAACAACACCCATTTGGAAGAAGGATTGGCCTGGGCAGAAAATGCCATCAGTTTACCCTTTATTGGGGAAGAAAATTTTTCTACCCTCCAAACCAAAGCACAACTGTTGGATAAACTTGGTAGAACTGCTGAAGGTGAAAAGATAATGATGCAGGCCATTAATCATCCTACGGCTACCGTATTGGGAATACACACTTATGGCCGGCAATTAGTCAGTTTGGGAGAAAAAGAAAAAGGACTGGAAGTGTTTAAACTGAACGCGGAAAAATTTCCCGATACCTGGCCGGTCAATGTAGGTTTGGCCCGGGGTTATGCGGCCGTTGGTGATTACAAGAAAGCCTTGAAATACGCGAAAATGGCGTATGAAGAAGCGCCGGACGAACTGAATAAAACCAGCCTGCAGGCAGCCGTACGGAAACTGGAGAAAGGGGAGGACATCAATTAAAATGGGTGCTACGAAAGTGTAAATAAACTTTTAAGATCTTTATCAGAAAGTTCGCCAATCCATTGTTCGCCCTGTGAAACGGCCAGGTCAGCCAGCTCTCTTTTTTCCATAATCATCTGGTTGATCTTTTCTTCAAAAGTCCCTTGGGTAATCAGGCGGTACACGAACACATTCTTCTGCTGCCCGATGCGGTAAGCCCGGTCGGTTGCCTGTGCTTCTACCGCCGGGTTCCACCAAAGGTCGTAGTGGATTACATGGTTGGCCTGGGTAAGATTGAGGCCGGTACCGCCGGCTTTCAAAGATAGAATCATGGTATTGATCTCTGGTTGGTGCTGAAAGTTTTCCACCATCTCATCCCGTTGCTTCCGGCTGCATCCGCCATGCAGAAACAAGGGCTGGGTATGGTAAACCTGGCTGATAAACTGCCGCAACAGATCGCCCATTTCTCTGAACTGGGTAAAAATCAGTACTTTCTCCCGCTGCTCATACATCTCATCCAGCAGGCCAATGAGCCGCTGTGCTTTGCCCGATAGCGTGAAGTTTTTATCGCCACGTTTCAGGTATTGTACCGGATGATTGCATACCTGTTTCAGTGCGATGATCAGCTTAAATACCAGCCCCCTGCGTTCTATGCCTTCCAACGTTTCTATCTGCTTCATAATCTCATTTACCACATTCTGATAAATAGCGGCCTGCTCATTTGTAAGGGTACAGTATTCATCGGTACTGATCTTTTCCGGCAAGTCACTGATGATACTTTTGTCGGTTTTGACACGCCGCATGATAAACGGTGATACGATTTTCCGAAAATTATTCAGTTTATGCTGATCCTGCTCTACTTCAATGGGATAGGAAAAATCGCGCAGAAAAGGTTTCAGTCCTCCCAGGTAACCTTTGTTGGTAAAATCCATAATGCTCCAGTACTCGCTCAGCCGATTTTCTACCGGGGTGCCGCTCATGGCCATACGAATATCAGCTTTGAGCTTTTTGATGGCTTTGGTTTGTGCTGTACCTGGGTTTTTAATATTCTGCGCTTCATCAATTACCAATGTGTGCCACTTTAATTTTGACAAAGCTTTGTCATCGCTTCGGGCAATGCCATAGGTGGTGAGCATTATGTCAAAATCATTTTCCGGGAAGGCACGTTTGGGGCCATGATAGGTATGCCATCGTAGCTTAGGCGCAAACCTGTCTATTTCCTTCTGCCAGTTGGTCAATAGCGTAGTGGGTACCACCACCAAAGCTTTTTTCTTGTCTAAATACCCTTCTTCTTTAAATTTGAGCAGCGTAGCAATTACCTGCAAGGTTTTCCCCAGTCCCATGTCATCGGCGATAATGCTGCCGAAGCCAATCCGACTGTTTTTGTACAGCCAGGCATAACCCCGTACCTGATACGGGCGCAACGTTGCCTGCAAGTGCCGCGGGAGTTTCACCGCTTCGGTATCCAACAAATCGAGAAGCAGCTTTTGTGCCTGCCTGCTCAGGTGTATCCCTGCTCCTTCATATTCTTCCATCAAAGCAGTCTGCAACAAGCTCTGTCCCGACAACTCGGGTGGATTTTCCAGTTGGTCTACCAGTTTCTTTATTTCTTCCGGATTAAGATACACGTACTGATCTCTGATCCTGACAATGCCCGACATGCCTTTGACCAGTTGTAAAAATTCTTCTGCCGACAGTTGGGTTTCTCCAATCGCGATCTGCCACTTGTAAGTCAGCATCTGATCTATATTCAAAAAATGTTTGGTAATCCCCTTTTCATCAGCGTCCATCATCATGGACAATGCCGGACGCATAAGTTTCTGTAAGCTTTTGGGAAGCAGCACATCAATGCCCAGCAGCCGGATTACGGGAAGGGTCTGTAAAAAAATACCGGCAAAAGACGCGCCATCTACGTACAATGTTTTTTCTCCCTGGCTGGCAATAATGGTGGAAAGTCGCGGAAAATAGTTGATCAGCAGTGCGATATCCTGTAGCACAGCATGGCGCAGTTCCCGAAAAGTTTCCTGCCGGAATACTTCCTGTAAAGGAACAGGCTCTTCATAGGAACCTTTTTTCTGCCTGACCAAAAGCTCTATGGCAAAGCCAGCATCAGGAGCTATTAACTCCTGTTCACGAATGCGGATAACCGGCACTACATTTTTTTCAGCGAGAAAAAAGCGACGCAGCCAGAGGTAAATGGTGATCGGATATTCTCTGGTTTCAAAACTGTGGGCTTTTAGGTGGTCGCTTCCAAAGAAAACACGACCTGCCGCTTCGTAGTCGTATGGGTGCTGGCTCATCAGGTCGGTAAGGAAAGCCCCGATAAGATAAACCGCCTGCTCCTGGGGAGGAAAATAGTGGCTCCTGCCATCGGTGTAAACAGACAATGTTCCTGGCGGAATTTGAGTGGCTATTTGTTCAATAACCTGCCGAACCGCGTTATTGAGTAGCGCCGGAAACCAGAAGATGGTATAATTCTGGCTACCTGTGCCAAAAATCCGCGGAACAAGAGCCCCCTGCCTTAGCAATACCAGGCTGCACCGGTACAACAACGAAAAAGCCTGTACGGTCGGCGCATACCGGCTAAGGCGCTCCGGATTCAGTGCTTTCAGCCATTCAGCCAGAAATTCCATCGGATGTGAATGTTGACGAGGGTTTTCCTGTGCCTGCCCATTGGTATTAAGAAAACGCAGTTGTGTGATGGCCAATTGGTCACTAAATTGAACTTCAATATGCGCCACGGCTTCCGGCGGAAGCAGATTAGAAGCAGATTTCTCCGCCGAACGAACAGTGATTTCCAGTAGTTTTTTCGCTTCCCTGGCCCCGCTTTTTAAGGCTTTCGCATAAATCTCCCTGAAATCACCTTCCGGATAAAACAAGGGATTGGGCGTAAGTAAAGATAATAACTCATCCCGACATTCAGGAATGGTACTCAGATCAGGCAGAACAGCAGCTTTCGGCAAAGGTTGAGGTGGCTCAGCCAGCAGTTGTTGGGTGAGTTGGTGTACCGTAGGAATTTCGTCCATCGCGGGGCGGGCATCAGTAAAGCCTTTTTCCCGCAAAACTTTTGGCAGATCCATACCATGCAGCTCAAAAATCAGGAAAGGGTTTTTATCAATCTCATTAGCGATTAAATAAATTACAGCGGCAATATGCTTACAGGGCATGGCATCGTCGGGGCAATCGCACCGTGCATCCATATCGCTCCAGCTAAATGGGAAGAGGTGGATACCCTGGCGGCTGAGTACCTCATTAATCTTGGATGGTAGCTCACGAGAAATTAGTTGAGAGAGGAAAACAGGGTTATCTGTTATACAATGAAAGATTGTTTCTTTTTCCGCATTGGTAAACGCTGTAACGGCTACGGTTACTTTGTAGGGCCTGGGCCGCGAGCCCTGTACTTTGGCATTCACGGTGTTGCCAACTATAATAATGTCGTAGGCTTTGCCATTGCGTGCGTAGGATTTACCACGGGGCAGGCGGTTGCTGAAGTCAATATCGTTAAAGGCATTCAGCCAATGTTGACCCCACCAGGTATAGCCAAACTGTTTGATCATGAATTTACTACATTAGAAAGTCAAAAAACGTAGGTCGCCCGAACAAAAAACGCGATATACTTTTCCAAAAGTAGAGCAAACCTAAGGTAATTGAAAAAATAGTAGGTAAATTTTAAAGGTTTAATCATCGGCAATTACTTTCTGAAACAGTAATATGCTAATGTGGTTAATTAAGATAGCCAAAAATTAAATACATTTAAAAAGAAAACAACAGTTCATGCAGTTCAAAAGGAAAGAAATGGTAGGTTGGTACAAGGTAAAACAGCTGGCCACAGTTGGTTTAAAAGCCCTGGTTTCCACCCTGTTTGGTAACTATGCCGATCGACGTGAATTACAGGCCGCGCTGAGCGGTCCGGAAGTTTATAATTTTAGTGAACAGGAGGATATTTGGTTCGATTATGTCGCCGATATAGGAGATGGATTCAATAGCGTTTATTCAGTGGCTACCCTGCTGGCGCGAAACCAGCTTTCGCTGGGTGGTATTCCAACCAACCGGGGAAAAATTTTAATTATGGGTGGCGACCAGGTGTATCCCACTCCTGAAATTGAAGAATATGACAATCGGTTGCGCGGGCCTTATCAGGCGGCCTATCCCCAATGTGAAGATACGCATCAGCCAGCGCTTTTTGCCATCCCAGGCAACCACGACTGGTACGATGGACTGACCAACTTTTTAAAAGTATTCTGCCAGGGAAGGCATATTGGTAATTGGAAAACGCGGCAAAAAAGAAGTTATTTCGCCGTCAAATTACCCCATCATTACTGGATCTGGGGCATTGATATTCAGCTTAACTCTGATATTGATCAACCGCAGAAAAACTATTTCAAGGATGTGGCGGAAAACAGCATGGAGCCGGGCGATAAGGTGATTTTGTGTACGGCCGAACCGAGTTGGGTTTTCAAAGATCGTTACCGGATGCACGACTCATTCGACCGGTTAAAGTTTTTCGAGAATAAATTTATTTATCATTATCAATTTCAACTGGTAGCTACTTTAACCGGAGATATGCACCATTATGCCCGGTATGCCGAAATGGTAGATGGACAGGAAAAAAGCCAGCGGATAACGGCTGGGGGAGGTGGCGCTTTCTTAAATCCCACTCATAATCTGAATCAGCACCTGAAAAAAATAGAAGAAGAACACCTGGAATTAAAAGCTGTTTTTCCAGATGTGGAAACTTCCAGGAAGCTGGCTTTTGAAACCTTGCTGTTCCCTTATTTCAACAAAAGTTTTTCCTTCCTGTTGGGAATTTTTTATCTGCTATTGGCCTGGGTAATGGAAACCGATGCCATTTATGTAAGCAGCTATGCCGAACAACTTACGGAGGGCTATGCCGGTGAATCGCTGATGTACGAACTGAGTCAGCTTACTACCCTTGAATCGGCCATGCGGGCTATTTTCAGGGTAATGATTCACAGTCCGTTGTCGTTTATTTTATGCGGTACGCTCGTTATCAGTTTCTCCTGGTTTGCCGATTCGCATGTAGGCAAAATCAAACATTTATGGATAACAGGCATTTTGCATGGCCTATTTCAGCTAATTACAGGCTTTCTGCTGCTTTGGCTTTTCTCAATTATCAACCTGAAACTGTTAGGACTTTCCCTGGTTTCTGTAAGTCAGGTAAGCCTGATCACCTTCGAGATGCTCATTATTGGCAGCATCGCCGGTGGCGTAATTATGGGCGTATACCTGTTAATCAGCAGTCTGGTGCTGGGCATGCACGATACCGAAGCTTTTTCAGCCATCCGGTGTCCGCACTATAAAAATTTTCTTCGGTTTCACCTAACCGAAGACGAACTCATTATTTATCCGGTAGGCATAGAAAAAGTGGTTACTGATTGGAAGCTTGTTTCAAAAGAAGAGGAACAACCCGTTTTTGAAGGAGAGCCGGTAGAAGCCCATCTGATTGAGCAGCCCATTGTAATCAAACGCTCTTTGCACCATATTAAGCGCGAAGCAATAAGGCGATAGTTTGATTGTGGCAGACATGGGGTCTGAAGTTTTCTTTCCCCGTCACCAGATCATGCCTCAACTTCTCACGGCCTAAAACCAATTATTCATTACCTTTGGCAGCATTTGACCTTATTTTAGCATGTCGGGCATTGGCAGAATATCGCGAATAAAATATTTGCTGGTTTACAATGTTGTTTTCTGGATGGTGTTGTGTGTGCTTGATTTTATAAAAAGCTATACATACAGCATTTCCCTGGGGCAACCCTATCCCTGGTATAACCTGATTCGCTGGCCCTTTTCAGCCTATATTTGCTTCTGGATACTGAGTTTTCTGATTTTTAACCTGTACCTGTATGCGCGTACATTCAGCAGACGCTGGTGGATTTTATTTCACGGTATGGCTTCTGTCATTTTTGGAATTTTGCATAGAGTACTGTCCGACATTACCGGACTTTTGCTCGAAAGATTATTTCTGGAAAAAGAAACCAAAACCTGGATAGAGCTTGTTAATTTATGGCCCCATACTTTCTGGAATGCGTTTCATGGTATGATAATGTATTGGGTAGTTATATTGATATTGATCGTGTTAGACCGGTACAGGCATTTTCGCGATCAGGAAATGGTGTTGCAAGGTTTGGAAGAAAGCCTTTCTGTTTCCCGCCTTCAAACCATGAAAATTCAATTGCGACCGCATTTTTTGTTCAATGCCCTGCATACCATTGCCATGATGGTGCGCAAACAGAATCAGCAGGAAGCCGTGAACATGATTTCAGGGCTTAGCGACATGTTGCGTAGCAGTTTATCGCACGAAAATAAACAGTTTGTTACGCTGGAAGAAGAACTAACGCTGATCAACCATTATCTGAAAATTGAATCGGTGCGATACCAGGACAGGCTGGAAATAAAAATGGATATCGCGGAAAATACCCTTTCAGTAAAAATTCCGAACCTCATCCTGCAACCTATAGTAGAAAATGCCTTTAAGCATGGCGTGGCCCGTACCCTTGACAACGCCTTTTTACAAATTGGCACCCGATTAGCAGATAATAAGCTGTTAATTGAGGTTTTTAACTCTAAAGATAATAGTCCCTTTAACTGGGATATGAACCGCTCTGAAGGCATAGGCCTAACAAATACCCTGAAAAGGTTAATGCGACTTTATCAGGGAAATTATAAATTTCATATTTATGAAAAAGAAAATGGTATTGCTGTGCAGGTAACCTTACCGGCGAGGTATACTTAACAAATAAATATCATTGTTAAGAACTGGTTGATTTGCGATTTTATTCCACGTTTTTTATATTTTTAACCTATGCCAGCCATCAAAACCATTATTGTAGACGACGAGAAAGAGGCCCGGGAAGGGATCGCGCTATTACTTCAGAACGACGAGGAAATTGAAGTTAAGGCTATTTGTAAAAATGGCGTGGAAGCAGTTTCCAGTATCAACAGCGTTTGTCCTGACCTGGTATTTCTGGATATTCAAATGCCGGTAGTAAATGGTTTTCAGGTACTTAATAGTTTGCTGGTACCCATCCTGCCTGCCATTATCTTTGTAACCGCCTACGACCAGTATACCCTGAAAGCTTTTGAGGTACATGCGGTAGATTACCTCCTGAAACCTTTTACCGATGACCGCTTCTACGCGTCGTTGGCATATGCCAAACAACAAATCGGAAACAGGAAGGGGAAGGAAGCTGAACTTCGCCTTAAAAAACTTGTCCAATCGCGGCACAGGCACGAAGAAACAACGCTGGTAAAAGAATCCGTACCTAATAAAAAAATAGTAAAGAGCCGTTTGGTGGTGAAGGCAGATGGCAGGGTACATTTTTTACCACTTTCTGAAATTATATGGGTGGAAGCGTATGACTATTACATCAAAATACATGTAAAAGACCGGTTTTATCTGGTGCGCGATAGTTTAAAAAATATGGAGGAAAGCTTACCGGAACAGCAATTTATCAGGATTCATAAATCCAGTATAATTAATGTGGATTATCTTAAGCAGATTCATCCTAATGTAAGTGGGGAGTATGAAATTCAATTGGCAACCGGCCCGCGTTTAAAAGTAAGTCGAAACTATAAAGACAGACTGAAAGGAATAATTTGAATTAAATTACCGTAAATAATAACTGGCAGAAATCTTTGTTTCAACAATTTTACTGACAATCAGGTTATTAGCAGTATGTCGGAATTGCGGCGATAATTTAGAATTTCGGAAAAAGCGCGCGCAAATAAATTAAGAAGGAACTTTGAATTAAACCGATTATAGCTGAGGTAATTAATAAATTTTTTGATAGTGTAAAAATGACGATTGAGGAGAAATACCAAAAAGGCATGTATAACTGTAAAAACGAAGATTATACAGCGGCCCTGCAGCAATTTAAGGAGGTGTTAATACAGCAGCCTGATCATACCGGGAGTTTATATGGCAGTGCTTTGGCTCATTTTAAGTTACGGCATCTGGAAAAGGCTATTCTTCAATTCAACAGCCTGATCAAACTAACGCCTGATAATGCCAGCTTTTTAAGTGAAAGGGGGGTAGCCTACCACCTGGCTGGCAACAATCAGGCAGCGATGCGGGATTTTGACGAGGCCGTAATTCTGGAGCCTGAAAATTCGTACCGGTATGCCAGCAGGGCGTTTATCAAAGATAAAACGCGGGATTTTGAAGGCGCGATTGCCGATTATACCAGGGCAGTTGAACTAGACCCCGAAGACGCGATTGCTTACAACAACCTGGGTTTGGTACAGGAAAAGCTGGGGTACCGCGAAATGGCCGGAAAAAATTTCAGCAGGGCTGATAATTTGGGAGGCAATAAACAGAGGCAAACACCAGCGCTTACTGAAGCCGGGGTTGCTCAACCGGCCGCACAAAAAGCCGATGCGGTAAATGCCGGCGGTTATTGGAAAATATTGCAAAATGTTTTTACTTCAAAAAGTGAATTTAAAGGTTTCATCCAGTTTGTGAAGCATCTGGTAAAAGATAAAAAATTCTGATACGTTTAAAAGAGCAGGCCCTTTAAAATTTTTTTATCAGAATTGGGAATTTAAAGGTCTGTTTTTTGCTTATAATATTAAAAATGATAAACAGGTGTCTGTAGATATATTTTTTGTTTCCATCGCCGTACTTTTTTTTCAGTATATAGCTGTGCTAATATTCATCACCTTAGCACCCCGCTGGCCATCCAACCGGCCTTTGGGATTTTATATAATGGCTTCAATTATAGGCACCATTGGATTTACTTCTTTGGTATTCCTAATAAAATTTTATTTTAACTATACTTTTATTAGCATCGATTTTAAGATGGCAAGAAATTGTATGGGTCTTATCTTTTTTCTTCTGATTTGTAAAATATATGGTCTTATGCCCCTGGAGTTTATGATCAAGCACCTCGATTTACGAATCAGAGGTTAATTTGCCATTTTTTTACCCCTAATTTTAAATTTTTTTTGTTTACTATTTGTAAACCATATAAATTTCAGTAAGCAACCTGTCTTGAAAATTATAATTGGTTTATTAATTAGCGTTAAAATATATTTTTTACAAAAAAATATGAGGGCATAAAAGAATAATAGTACCCTTAAGGAAAATTCTTGCAAAGAATAAATGAAATTACAAAAAAAATTTGTTAGTTGATGATGAATAATTTGAGTGAAAAACTTCTGAAAAGGAATAGTTTTTAAATTCATTTGCTTCTTCATAAATTAGTAGGTTTTCGTGAAATAAATCAGCCTGAAATCAGCAAATAGTACAATTTTATGAATTACAAATTAAGATGCATTGTTGTTGACGACGATGCGGTATCTTTAAAAATTTTGGAAGGATTTATCAATAAAACAGAGTTTTTACATTCGGTTGGATTTTTTGAAAGTGCTCTGGAAGCTTCAGAAGCGTTAGAAGGTTTAGAAGTAGACCTTATTTTACTGGATATTGAAATGCCCGGCATGACGGGATTAGAGTTTATAGGCATACTCGAAAAACGCCCTCAGATTATTTTCATCAGCCTTAACCAGCAATACGCATTAGATGCCTTTCAGTATGATGTTACCGACTACCTGTTAAAACCCTTCTCTTACGAACGATTTTTAAAAGCAACCTACAAAGCCTGGAAAAATCTGATTAAAAACAAGTCCTTTTCCGAAACCAGTAATTTGTTTCATAATATTTTTATTAAAATTGATTCGCTGTTAATCAGTCTTAATCTGCAGGATATCTATTTTATAGAAGCCTTTGGCGATTACGTAAGAATAAAAACACCGGACAACTCCTATACTGTTTACTCAACTTTGAAAACGGTAGAAGAAAAATTACCTGCCAAAGATTTTGTCAGGATACATCGCTCCTATATTGTGCGGGTAGACAAAATAAAGCATATCGGCGCGAATCAACTGGAAGTGTTAGGAAAAGCACTGCCTATTGGCAATATCTTTAAGAAAGATCTGATGGACCGGATCACAACACTTTGATGCCACCTGATTATATTTAAAAGGTTGATTTACTAAAGAATTACCTGGAAAGAAATTTTGATGGTGAATTTACTCACCTCAGGATTATCCAGATAAGTAAGTCGGTGGAAAGCATCGATGCGGCCTACTTTAAAGATATTTTCAATACCATATCCCAGTTCTATGAAAGGCTTTCCCTTATCCAGATAGCCAAATCCAGGAATTGGTTCTCCGTCACTGTTTGTTTCTGCTATTATGTCCCGGTTTTCCTGGCGGGTACTGCCATATAATACGTTAGCGTTGGCAACCATCCGCCACTTAAGTCTGCGCATCAGGGGAATACGGTTCAGGATAAAGCCATCAAAACTATGCTGGTATTGTAAAGACGCATAGCTGTCGCTTACAAACTCGAAGAATTGCATGGTATTAAAAGCGACGTTGGTGTAAAACAAAGATTCGTTTCCAATATGGACTTTTAGAAGCGGGTAGGGGAGTTGGTTGAAGATATGCCCCCCCCTTATGTTGTAAGTAGAAGTTCCAAAGAAACCCATTTTTAAGTCCTGTTTGATGTTACCTTCCAACTTATGATAGTTAAAATCGCTGCCAAAAACATTCTGCACGCCAAGGGTATATTTAACTGTAAAAACAGGCCAGATATTCAGACCTACGTTCAGCCTGTCGTTCCAGTATTCCACATATTTTTCATCCCTGGCAAACCGGGTGGTAAAAGAAATTTCAGTAGTGGTATAGTTTTCGCCAATTTGAGAATTTACATCAGAAGGATCTTTCCTGTAGGCAAAATCGAATAAGGGGTCAAAATTCTTATGAGTTATCGATACTGTTTCTGTAAAGCCTTTATTGAGCGCGGATTTTACGGAAAGATAATTTTGTGTTAACCAGTAAGGGCGTACCAAATTACCAAAGCGAGTAAAGGAATAAAATATCGCGTTATCGTCGCTAAGCTCAGAAGCCTGAATACCTAACTGGTCAATATCACGGCTATGGCCTGCGGAAAATTGTGTCCAGGGTTTTCGCGACAAAATATAATCAAGTGAACCACCATATTTAAAACGATTATCTTTGGTGCCATATGCCCCATATCCTTTGATAATCCATTTTTTGCTGAAATACGGATTGGTACGGAAACCCAGGCGAAAACGATGCCCTTCAATATTATTAAAGGCATAGGTATATAAATAAGGGCCTACATCCACTTTTCCAACGGTTTTATAGCCATTGATAAGGATATCGAGCAATTCAACATAGGTTTTTACTATGGGAATATGGTTGATAGTATCAATCATAGCCCGCACCTGCAAATCAGTTGTGGTTAGGGGGTCATGTCGGTGTTCCTCCCAAAATCCTTTACTTTCCAGTTGGGCATCTTCGGCAACTTCTACGAATGTTTCGTAAAACTTGGCTTCCTTTTCTTCGGTTACCTGAACATCACGGTTAGAGATATAAGTTTTAGCCAGCATGCCCGGAAAGTTTTTCAGGGCTTTGATATCCATCAATATCCGGGTTTTGGAAGGAACCCAGGATCCGGTATTAGTTTTGGTTAATTCCTGCTGAATTTTGATTTTGTTGATGAAATTCAGGTTGGCGTCTTTGTCTACGGTAAGGTCAAGCCGTTTAAGCGCATATTCATTTTTGGTAATCCAGATGGTTCCGGCAAAAGCCAGGTCCTGTTTGCTCTTTTTATAAATATCCAGTCGATAGCAATAGTCATTATCAATCATCAGGCTGTCCGACAGTTCATAATCATAATAAATCCGGCCTGATGCGGCAATAGGAGATACAAAATCCTTATACATCAGGGTTACCCAGTTACGGTAAAAATTAAAATCCTGTAAGGAGTTGCCTACAATTTGGGTTAACAGGGTATTATTATCCAGTCCGACGCCATTTACCTTGGTTTTAAAAATATTCTCCCGCTTCACTTCAGGATTGTTTTTCTGATAAACCGTAGACAATGTTTCGGAAATAAAAACCGGTACAATGGGTTCTCCTTCATCATTATTGATCTGCTTCAGGCTATCAATTACGCGGAATATTTTCCGCAAGGCAAAGCTTTTCTTTAATTTTTCATCTACATCGTGTACATCTACCTCAAGTTTGGTATAACTTTCATATTGGTAGGCGGTTAAATTTCTTTTATCATTCGTCTCTTTGTTTTTCTGAACCCTGCGTAAAATTTCAAAAGCAGGATTTTCACCAGCCTTTACTACCACTTCCTGTAGATTTATCGTTTCGGGGGTAAGCTGAAAATTTATGGTTTGGGAAACACCATGTTCCAGGGCTTTTTCCCGGGTGGCATATCC
>JBGTIS010000290.1:0-30967 GCA_041745535.1 Cyclobacteriaceae bacterium
ATCTCACGCTCCAGGTTATCAATAATCTCATCCAAGGCCAGCAACTGGGCACGATTGGCGATGTTCTCATTTTTCAGGTGTATCAGCTTGTCTGCTTTGGTTTTATCAGAAGCCAGCATTTTCTCTACTTTCGGGACGCGCTTGTTCAGACTTCTGTATTCATTCTGATCTTTTTTCAGGGCAGCCCTTAATTTGGATTCCTGGCGCTCATCGGAGCTAATCATCTCGTTGTACTGATTGGTTTTATAATACTTGACAAAGTTTTTGGTGTATTTGCGCAAGTTGTCCATTTCCTGGGTATTCTCCACACTATTCAGTGCGAAGTCATATCCGGGCATAAAAGCCATCGCGATGGCGGTTTGTCCATCTTCAGTGAAGAATTTCACTTTCAAATCACCCTGATTTTTGGCGATGGCTGGCACTAATATTTCTTTGGAAACCAGCAGGTCTTTGCCCGATTTTTTCACTTTCACATCCAACTGCTCTTTGGCGTATTTCACATAACTTTTTTTCAGTGCCTGCGCGGGTTCTTCTATCTGAATGACCCAGGCATTGGTCATCTGTCCATCTATCTGCACTTTCTTTTCAGAGGGGGTATAAGTTTGGGCATAGCTCAGGGTGCAGGCTAACAGGAGTCCTATGGCGAGTAAGGTATACTGGGTTTTCATAATTAATTTGTGTTTAAAAGTTTAACTAAATTCACTCTTATGACTGGCAGTGAGAGAAAAAGTCACACTTTTTGAAATGTTTTATTACAGGGGTGGGAAATAGCAGGAAAAATGAGTTTTGAGGGCCTCTTTCATATACCTGTGCTTTCAACAAATTATTTGCAAAAAAAAAGTACCTTGGAAATGTGACTTTTAGTCATTTCTCAAGTCTTTATATGCAGGTCATAATTATTGCTAATCAGTGGAAGCCCATCAATCGCATGAATTAAGTGATCATGACATCATTTTATTCATTGTTGAACATAAAGATTCAAAACCATTTCATATTTTGTATGACCGGTATGCCGATAAAGTATACGCCAAATGCCTGAGTTTTACCAATAGCCAGCCGGAGGCGGAAAATTTAGCCCATGATATTTTTCTGAAAGTGTATCTGAAATTAAAAACATTTAAGGTGGATTCGAAATTCTCTACCTGGCTGTATAGTATTACCTACAATTACTGCGTGGATTTTGTAACTAAAGCCCGTAAAACAAAAGAAGTGTATCAGGAATACGCGGAGGAAATGCTGGTTCGTGATGATGAATATGAAGAGGAAATGTTACAAATTCGGGTAGATCAACTTAAAGTGCTGCTGGAAAAGATTAATCCCGAAGACAAAGCGTTGTTACTGATGAAATACCAGGATGATTTATCCATTAAAGAAATCGCGCTCATTACTGAGTTGAGTGAGAGTGCCGTTAAAATGCGACTGAAAAGAACCAAAGAAAAAATTGTTGAAATGTCCAGATTATGACGAAAAATCCTTTTAAAGAACTAGAGCAGGAGGCGAAAGCTCCTGAAAAGCTGAAAGAAAAAGTGATGGATAGCATTGAACTGAGCGAACTGATTATGAGTATCGCTGATCTGTTCGTAGTGAAAACAGGTCAAACTATTATAAGCCTTTTCAAATCGAAATCCCCTGATAAACCTTCTTAATTATGGAAAAAATTACCGAATGGGACAATATTTTATTTTCTTCTTTGCGGGAATTAGGCCTTACCGTAATGAGTGCACTGCCCAATATAATTGGTGCCCTCATTCTGTTACTCATTGGTTGGCTCATTGCCCGTTTAGCGCGTTTTGTGATTCGTAGGGTTTTACGAACAAAATCGCTTGAGAATGTGACGCGTTACCTTAACGAACTGCGCTGGGTACAACGATCGGAGGTAAAAGTTGATAGTGCCAGGCTCATTGCCCGCTTTGTGTATTGGGTTATATTATTATTTTTTTTCGTGGCCGCCTCCGAAACTTTAGGATGGACGGCCGTTTCTCAAACCCTGGGTGATTTACTGGGGTATTTGCCTGCCTTATTGAGTGCCGTGATAATCGCCATTGTAGGGCTTTATATCGCTCAGGTGGTAAAAAACCTGATTTTGGGTACGCTGCTTTCTCTGGAAATGAGCTCAGCGAAAATTATCAGCAGTTTTGTTTTTTACATCATCGCGGTTTTTGTGATCCTTACCGCGCTGGACCAGGCAGGGATAGATACTACCATTATTACCTCAAATGTCACTTTAATTTTAGGGGCCATCATGCTTACCTTCGCCATCGCTTTTGCCCTGGCTGCCAAAGATATTTTGCGCGATATTCTCTCTTCTTTTTATGGCAGACAAAACTTTAAGGTTGGCGACCTGATTAAAGTGAATGGTATGGAAGGTGAAATAATCCGAATAGACAGTATTTCGGTGGTTATTAAAACCCCTGCCTCAGAAATTGTATTACCCGCCCATATCCTCATCTCTGAAAAAATAGAAAAGCTCACCACCTAAAAAACGCATTCGACAATCTCAGATTTTCTTCCTTTTCTACTCACTTCTTAGTGAATTCACTGGATTGGCGATGGCGGCTTTTATCGATTGCCAACTAATGGTGATCAGCGCGATCATCATAGTGAAAACCCCTGAAAAGATAAAAATCCATCCACTGAGCTGGGCCTGATAGGCAAAATCCTGCAGCCACCGGAACATCAGGTACCAGGCTAGGGGCATAGCGATTATAAACGCGATCGCGATCAGTTTCAGATAGTCTTTTGATAACAGGAAAACAATGGTTTGTACGGAAGCTCCCAGAATTTTACGAACCCCAATTTCTTTGGTACGCTGTACCGTAATATAAGAAGTTAAAGCCAGCAGCCCCAGGCAGGCAATAAAAATAGCCAGTCCTGAGAAATAAAGAAACAGGCTGCCAAAACGCTCTTCTGCCCGGTACTGTTTATTGAAGGCTTCATCCAGAAACATAAAATCAAAGGGGCGTTGCGGCACCAGTTCCTGCCAGGTTGTTTTAATTTGCTCAATGGTAGCCGGCATCTGTGCTGCCGCGATATTCACAGAAAACATGCTTAGGCTGTTCAGATCAATCCGGATGGTAAGGGGTTTTACCTCATTTTGCAATGAGGTGTAATGAAAGTTTTTGATCACACCTATAATCTTTCCTTCCCGACCCCACTGTGAAAACTTTTTTCCAATAATAGCATCCGGGGAAGCGTATCCTAAACTAGCCACCGTTTTTTCATTTACAATGATAGCCTCGGTAGAGTCGGTAGAAAAATTGAGGGAGAATTTTCTGCCGGCAGCCATGTAGATCTGGTATTGATCCAGAAAATCATAATCAACCGAATACAGATCAATATTAGAAGCCTGCATTTCGCCGGACGGATTTTCAATGAGCATATATGCTCCTTCATTACCAAAGCTGGGGGCGGTAGCAGAAGCGGATACGGATTTCACACCTGGAATTTGTGCCAGGCTTCTTTTAATGGTCTCACTTTTTTTACCTACTGCCGGATCGCCCCTGAAAGGCAGGATCATGACCTGTTCTTTATTAAAACCCAAAGGCTGGCTGCGCAGAAAATCCAACTGCTGGTACACCACAATGGTTCCAATGATTAACGCGATAGATACGGCAAACTGAAACACAACCAGCGTTTTCCGCAACGCGATTCCTTTTCTATTTCCTAAAAACTTGCCTTTTAACACCAACACCGGTTTAAAGCCTGAAAGTACCAGTGCCGGATAAGTACCCGCCAGTAAGCCCACCAGCGGCACCATACATGCAAAAGCTATCCACACATCAGGATTACTAATCAGGCTGGTTGTAATGGTTTTACCTGAAATTTGATTAAATACTGACAGCAGTGCTTCACTCAATGTAATAGCCAGTAAGCAGGATATCAAGCTAAATACCATTGATTCTCCCAGAAACTGTAAGGCGAGTTGCTTGCGGGAAGCACCGATTACTTTCCTGATGCCAACCTCACGGGAACGTTCTACGGAACGGGCAATGGCCAGGTTCATAAAATTAACACAGGCCAGTACCAGAATAAAAATGGCAATGATAGAGAAAATATAGATGTTGTTGATGTTGCCATATTCCGGAGCCAGCCGGTCAGAATGCAGATACACATCGGGCAAAGGTTCCAGGTAAAGATTGTAATGCATATTGACCTCTTTAGACAAATCTTCGGTATGCCGGTCAATAAATGCCTGCAGTTTGCCTTCAAAAGCTTTATAATTGTGCTGTTCTGGTAACAACACAAAGGTGAAATATCCAAAACTCCCCCAGGCGCCATCGGTATAAGGAGCCAGTTTTTCTGTAACGGTAGAAAGGGAAAGTACCATATCGAACTGGAATTGAGAATTAGCCGGTACATTTTCCATAATACCCGTCACCATGGCATCGTACTCATTGTTTAATCGCAGCGACTGTCCCATCGGGTTTTCATTACCAAAGTATTTTTGGGCCACATCTTCGGTAAGTACCAGGCTGAAGGGTAAGGCCAGCGCTTTTTGAGGATCGCCTTGTAACAGCTTATAATCAAATATTTCGAATAAAGTACTGTCGGCCTGCATCACTCCATCTTCCTGATATTTATTTTCACCTTTTTGCAGTAAATAGCTGCCATTACCCATCCTGACCGATGCTAACACTTCCGGAAAGTCTTTGGCCAGATAAGGCCCTACCGGTCCGGCACATACTGCTGCATTGATGGTTTCGGTACTGGTTTTGATATCAGTTACTACCCGGTAAATCCGGTCGGCTTTGGTGTGGAACTGATCATAACTCAGTTCATGACGAACATACAACAAAATGAGCAGGCAGCAACTCATGCCAATGGTAAGCCCCAGTACATTGATGGCTGAATAGAACTTTTGTTTCCGCAGATTGCGCAGGGCGGTGGTCAGATAATTTTTTAACATTTATTCATTTTTTAAAGAGTCTACCGGATTGACCAACGCGGCCCGAATGGCCCTGGAGCCTACCGTGATAAAAGCAACTGCCAAAGCCAATACAATTACCAGCACAAAAGGAATAAGAGTAATGTCCATTTGGTAGGCAAAATTGTTTAACCATTGCCCCGTGAGCCAGAAAGCGATAGGAGCGGCGATGAGGCCGGCAATCAGTACCAGTTTCATAAAATCTTTTCCCATCAGCAGCACAATTTGTCGCACCGAAGCGCCCAGCACTTTGCGCACCCCAATTTCTTTAATGCGAAGTTCGGCCATATATGAAGCTAAAGCAAATAAGCCTAAGGTAGCAATCAGTAACGTCAGCAAAGTGGCATACAATAAGGTTTGTCCCAACCTTTCCTGTTCGGCATACAAACCGGCAAAATCATCGTCCAGAAACGTATAGCGCATAGGATGTGCGGGTTCTATCTGTTTCCAGGCCTGTTCGATGGTTTGAATGGTACTACGCGCATCCTGAGCGGAAAGCCTGATCGCTACATTACCAATCCAACCTCCGCGCAAGGCATTGATGGCACCCGAAATGGCGAGGGGTTCTATTTTATCTTCCAGACTGTGGTAATGGAAATCCTCCACCACGCCGACAATCGTTCCCTGTCCTTCCGAAAAACTTATTTTGATAGGATACCCAATCGGATCTTTGATATGATATTCTTTGACAAAAGCCTCATTTACTACAAAGGTTTGCGTGGTAGTATCGGCCTCCGACAGAAACCGGCCTTCTATCATTTTCAGGTTCAGGGCATCGGCATAGTCGTGATCAGTAAAGTAAATATCCACAAACTGATCTGTTTCTATGCCTTCAATTTTGAAGGCATAATCCGATTCATTCTGCCCGGGCAGGGTGGTAGTGCCTGAAATACTTTTGATACCGGTATGCTGTCGCGACTGTTGTTTAAAAGATTCCAGCTTGCGATACGTCTGGTTGGTGTTGGTTTTGATTACCATTACCTGTTCCGGCTGAAAGCCCAGCTCCTGGCTTTGCATATAATTTACCTGCTGATAAATAAAAAACATCACAATGGCAGCTACCATGGCTCCGGTAAACTGGGCCACCACCATGCCGTGCCGGAGTATTTTTCCTTTATCTTTCCGCAGCCATTGCCCTTTCAGCACATCGGTAGGCCGATAAGCTGCCAGAAAGAAAGCCGGATAACTGCCTGAAAGTATCCCCAGGGTTACTACGATAAGCAGCAGGTAACCGATAATACTTTTCCAGAGCGTAAAGTTGATAATCAGGTCACGATTCACAATTGTTTCGAAAGCAGGTAAAACCAAACCTGCCAGCATCATGGCCAGTGGTAAAGCCAGGAAAGCCTGCAAGGTAGCTTCTGTAAGAAATTGCGTAACCAGTTGCCGGTTTGTGGCACCGTTTACCTTGCGGACACCCACTTCACGGGCCCTTTTGGTGGCCTGGGCTGTAGCTAAATTCATATAGTTAATACTGGCAATGGCCAGTATCAGCAGGGCCACGATACCGATGATGTACACCGTACGCAGGTTGCCTTCGCCGGTAAAAGGACCGCCCACCTGTGCATGATCCTGATCTAAATGAATGTCGGCAAGTTGCTGTAGTTTCCAGTCGGGCAGTCTTTTCCAGGAATCGCCAACCTCCGCTTTGATGCGGGGGGTTATGTTATCCGTGATTTTTTTCTCCAGCAAACTGATGTTGGCTCCCTGTTCCAAAGCCACATAGGTAGCCGGACTGTTGCCCGTCCAGGCATCCCGGTAGGTGGTATCGCGCAGCACCACATCCACGTCAAAGTGCGTATTACTCTGAAATGGCGCTAATACACCCGTTACTTGAAAGTCCCGTTCGTCGTTGAACACAATAATTTTCCCTAACGGATTCTTTTCTCCAAACAAGGTGTTTGCCAACGACGAGCTTATGAGTGCCGCATCCGGACTTTGCAGGGCCGTAGCCGCGTCTCCGTGGTTCAACGCAAAAGGGAAAACCTGCAGAAAACTGCTGTCGGCACCAATGGCATGCCGCACATACAACGACTTTTGCTGGTCGGTGGTAGCTACCATTACTTCTCCGATATCATCCATGCGCGTGGCACTTTTAATCTCTGGAAATTCAGTACTTAATACCCCGGCCAGCGGAAGTGGGGTATAGGCGGTACCATGGCTCTTTTCAAATTGCCGGTAAACCTGGTAAATGTTCTCGTGGTTAGGAATCCATTGGTTATAACTCAGTTCATGGCGGATATAGATAATAGCCAGAATGGCTACGGCAATGGCAAGGGTAAGGCCGGTAAGGTTAACCAGTGAATAGACCTTCTGTTTTTTAAAGCTTCTTACAGCTACCAAAAAATAGTTATTCAGCATAAATTGAGGTATACAATTTGGTTTTCAATATTATATGGAAAAAAGTATGCCATCTGCTTAGGCAGGGTTTACAGGCAGATTGCGGCAAAAACAAGTGTACGCCACAGGACAATACCGTACGTTTTCGGACAGCATGTTTAATGGTTTTTAATTGAAAAGGATGTGTATTTTAAATTACACTTGGTGAGATTGGAAGATTTTCAATTCTTTAAAAAATCATCAGGTGTAATATCAGCCTGTTTCAGAATCGCTCGTAAAGTACCTTCTGGCATGTCTCCTGGATGATTGGGCCTCAATTAATTTTTTAGCAATATCGCGTGCGATTTCAATAGTTTCATTAATAATTCTTCCTTGTGCTACCAATCCCTGAATGCTATCTGAAGTTGCCAGATAAAATCCTTCCGGAAGTTTTTCTATATGTAGATTCAACAGTTTTTCCATCTCAATTTTTTACTTAAAGATAATATTTAATTAAATGAGCTACAATGATTTGGTTTGCAGGGGTTATTGAACGTTACCATAATCTTTAGCCTGTGTACTAACAACCTATTGATATTGCGATAATGTTTATAGTTTTTATTAATAGAATAAAAATTTTGATAACATACAGTTTTGCAAAATAAATCAATTCATGGCAGCACTTTTAGGTTTTGTTTCGTAAGGGCCGAATACTTTGGTTACCTCATTTTCTTCATTGTTGTCGTTCAGGATAATGACATAATAGTTGGTGCCGCCGGGCATTACCCTGAGTACAATATGACCTTCCGTACTTTTATAGGCATTTTCCAGCGAAGGACCGATCACGATTTTATTGGCTTCCAGCATATTGGTGGCAAACAAATCACGAGGGCCGGGATACAGCACCTGTGAAGTAATTCTCCGCAACACCTCATGCCCGGGATGGTCCGACGACCACACTTCTTCAATCCAAACCCTGGGGCGTAGGGTACTGACGTTGAAATTATTGTGCGCATCACGGTTGCCGTGGTGGTCCATCACCGCTACGTCTACTTCACCCACCGCTTTGGCTACAGGCGTTTCCACATCCTGCCAATCGGGCTGCCCCGGGTCTACTATGCCGGGAATATCGCCGCCGGTGTAGTAGCGGAACGGCCCGTAATCGATACGAATGACTAAACTAAGCGGATTTTCTCCGGGCATGGCGGAGGGAGTAGGGGTGGGGAAAAGTTCAATGGTTTCTTCGCCTTTGCCCGTCCAGGTGGTGCCATTGGCTTTAACGTTCCGCACTTTAAAATCAGGGTAACTGGCCGGCTCGTGCACCAGCACAATCTGGTCGCTTTTTCCTGCCCGCAATAGTTCGGGTCGCATGCCTTTCTTTTTCTGGCTTTCCAGAAAATTCCAGTAATTTTCTATGGATTTGTAATAATTAGCCTCTTCCGGATCGGCTTCCGCTTTTTTCTTCACTTCCTCGCTTTTCATGTCAAAAGGACAGTTGTAGTACGGATAACCCCGGTCTATCATTTTTTTGATAGGAATGAGGTCGCCCACACCGGCGATACCCGTCAGGTAATAATCGCCGGAAGCGGATAATTTCGCGCCCGGATAATAACTACCAAAATGATCGTCGTGGAAATGGGTAATCAATGCGTAATCAATCACCGGGTTTTCGGTGTCGGGAGAAAACTTTCTAATGTATTGGGCAATCCACTCATAGGGCATTTTGGTGTAGTTAGGATGCAGGGGCGCATTGCGCGGCGAAAGCGTACGCGGACTGGTAGGATTCATTTCGCCGGCATCAATCAGAAAGGTGGTGCCATCGGGCAGAATGGCAAAAGCCGCGTCGCCCCGGCCGGTATTAATGTGGTGGATATCCAGCATGCCTTCCTGCCAGGTTGGTAAGGGCTTCCCGATATCCTGTCCAAAAGCCAGCGAAGTATAAAAGATAAGCAGAATAAGGGATAATGTTTGGAAGTTCATGGGAGGTATGGTTTTTTAGTTGTGAGAAAGCATGCTTTTCATTTTCTAAAATCGGAAGAACCATTTAGGAATACTACACAAATGAACAGAAAATTCAGGAAAGGAAGGTGAAGGGAATGTTATAAATCTTTATGAGGAAACTGTAAGGCAATAGCCATCCAAATCTCGCAGAGAAAATTCTTCCTTTCCGGAGTTCTGGTTGATATGCGGGGGCGCTTCGATGGGGGCTTTCAGCTGCCGGGCATTTTTCCATATCTCCTCCAGATTATTCACCCGGAAATACAGGATAAGGCCATTCCCGGGTTGCGGGGTTGCTTCGGTCATAGTGGGGTGACCATGCGCTTCCCAGGGGTGCAGGCATAAAATTACAGTTTCATCCTGGTCGGCCAGTATTTCAAAGGCAGGGCCGCCATGCTTTCCTTTGCAGTTGAAAAGAGACTGGTACCAGCTGGAACTCTTTTCGACATCTTTCACCGCGATAATAGGTTCGGTTCTGATCATGTAGGTGGTGGTTTAAAATGAATAGTTAGCCTTTATTATTTACGATGCCTGATTTTTAAAGCTACTGCTTTTCTTTAAAACAGTAAAAATTATTCGTAGAAAACAATGGTGAACAGAATGTGCACATGATTGCCATAGTCTGCCTTTTTGGTTCTCAGAGAACCAACGCAGGTACTAAAAGAACCTAACAGGGTTCTCGGAGAACCAACACAGGTACTAAAAGAACCCATCGAGGTTCTCGGAGAACCAGTACATGTTCTTAAAGAACATAACAGGGTTCTCGGAGAACCGGCATTGGTACTAAAAGAACCAACGCATGTTCTCGGAGCACCAATACAGGTATTAAGCAGGTGAGCAAAAGTAATAAAGTACTCCTTGCCATCGGGTGCCGACCAGATGAGGCTGGGCCGAATTCCGGTGGCCGGCACCCGGCATCCGCTTCATGGGACCCCGC
Source organism: Cyclobacteriaceae bacterium (assembly GCA_041745535.1). Lineage (GTDB taxonomy): Bacteria > Bacteroidota > Bacteroidia > Cytophagales > Cyclobacteriaceae > JBGTIS01. The sequence goes on from JBGTIS010000290.1 coordinate 10,179, forward strand.
GCCGCGGTGGCCGGAATAAATCCGGTCGGCGCCCCGACGGGGAGAATGCCATAAAACTATTGCTCACCTGCTTAAATGAACCTAATCTGGTACGTAGTCGCACAGCAATGGTAGCAAAAGCTCCCAAACAAGATTACCGGATGCATAAAAAGGGTGTTTAAAATAATTTCCTTTGGTCAGAATGACAGTAGAAAACCCTGGAATATAAATATTATTTCTAAAAACATCAATTTCCTTAAAGAAAGTGTAACAGGCACGAGCCTGCCTTTCCTTTATTCATCTTTCAGACTGTTTACCGGATTGGTGAGGGCGGCTCTCAGGGTTTGGGAGATAATTACCAGCAAACCCAGGCCCAGCATAATACCAATACCACTCAGGAAAATGCCGGCTCCCAAAGGCACCTGATTGGCGAAGTTCCGCAACCACAAGTTGTTACCAAAATAGGCCAGCGGTACGGCAAACACCACCGACACCAGCAGCAGTCGCAGAAAACCTTTCGACAACAATATGATCAACTGTCCCGTACTGGCGCCCATTACCTTGCGGATGCCGATTTCCTTAATCCGGCTTTCGGCGGTAAATACAGCCATGCCTAACAATCCCAGCAGGGCTATGGAAATGGCCAGGAACGTGAGGAAACCAAATATTTTGAATATGTCTACAAATACCTGTAAGGAAGTATTGAGCTGGTCTTCCAGAAATTTGGCTTCCATCGGGTGTAACGGATCTATTTCTGTCCAGCTTTTGTCCAGGTCGGACAGGGTTTCGCGAATATCGGTCGGCAGTATCCGCACATTAGCGATTTTGATATTTTTAGCATCGTACTGAAATAACATCGCATCAATATCCTGTATGGGCAGGCTTGCCTGAAAGTCGCGGATTACGCCGGTAACCTTTACCAGACTGCCGTTTTCCTTTTCCGGTCCGCCATCCACCATCAGCGTAGTACCCACTGCTTCCCGCGGACTGCCAAAACCCAGTGCCTGTACCGCTTTTTCGTTGATCACGATTTCGTTTTTGGCGTTTTCTACCGTAAAAGTGCTGCCGGCAATGATAGGAATCTGGTGGTTGCTGAAGTAATTGGGTGTTACCGCCATGTAACTGAAATTCAGAGCGTCATCTTCTGCCCGAAGCTGCACATCCTTTCCAATGGTTACCCCGGAGGCCGGAATAAACCAGCACCCTGAAATTTCTTCTACGGTATTTACCTTTCCCAACTGATTGGCCATTTGCTCATAGGGCTGTCCCTGTAATTCTACATTCAGTATATTTTCTTTTGAGAAACCATATTCCATATGCAGGTAATGGTCGAGCTGCCGGTAGAAAATCAGCGCCGACACAATAAAAATCAGCGAAAGGGTAAACTGTGAGGTAATGAGTACCTTCCTTATGCCCAATCCACCGGGCCGCACCAGTTTAAAGCTCCGCAGTACCTTTAAAGGTGTATAATGGCTCATATACAGGGCCGGATACAGCCCGGCTAAAATACCCACTACCAGTCCGAATACAAGGAAATAGAGGTATAGCGACAAATGCTCTCCCAGTTCAAACTCCATGTACTGGTTTGCCCACAGATTCACAAATCCGACTTTCACCACCTGAAATAAAATAATGCCTGCCCCTAACGATAGCAGCGACAGCAATACTGATTCGCCCACAAACTGCACAAATAGATGGTGGCGGAACGCTCCGGAAACTTTCCGCACGCCCACTTCCTTGGCCCGGGTAAGGGAACGGGCGATAGACAGGTTGGTATAGTTAAAACCAGCCGTTATCATTACCAGCAGGGCCAGTACGCCCAGAAAATAATAGGCTTCCAGCGGCATTTGAAAACTAATAGGATTATTGATCAACCGGCTTGGCGTAATGGCGGTAAGGGGTTGCGGCGAAAAATGAAATTGCTGGTATTGTGCTTCCAGTTTGGGATATTCCCGTTGCGCGATCTGATCCAGAATGGCAGTCAAATCATTCTGTGAAGTGCCTTTTTTCAATAGGGCATACGTAAAGGTAGAGCCATAAATGTCGGTCCAGCTTTCGTTGTCGTTTTTCCAAACCCCGTTTTGCACCAGCGCCTTCCGGGTGGCGTATGAAATAAAAGCTTCTAAAGGAATATGTGTTTTCTGGTTGGTTTTGGCCAACACCCCGGTTACGGTAAAGTCGCCATAGGGTTGACCTTTCTGGGCACCCAGGTTAATGCCAAATCTTTCAAGGCCACGTTCGTCCAGCGAAATGATCTGCCCCACCGGATTTTGCTTGCCAAACAGTTTTTCAGCCGTTTCCTGTGATAACACAATAGAAAAAGGATCACGAAGCGCCAGCGCCGGATTGCCATATAACAATGGAAAATCGAATACGGTAAGGAAAGTAGAATCGGCAAAAAGGCCAATCAGCGGAATGGTAGTTTGGTTGTGCGTGGCATCGCCACCAAAGCCTCTTTTCAGTCTCACTGTTTTTTCCACCACCGGATACTTCTCCAGTTCACCGGCCAATACAGCGGGGGTAGTGGCGTTTTCCATGCCTGCCAGGGTGGTAACGCGGTAGATGTGGTCTTTATTGCTATGAAACTGATCGTAGCTTTTCTGTTCCAGCAACATGGAAATAATCAGCAAACAAATAGACATGCCCGCCGCCAGTCCGAAGATGTTGATCAGCGTAAAGAACTTATGGCGAAGTAGGTTGCGAAAAGCGATGGTAATATAATTCCTGATCATAAGTTTAATAAAGTTACGGATCGGAAATGGGAGAATGACAATCCATTCCGGGTTATTTTTCATTCGCTTTATCATATCTGATGCCAGTTGAAAAAAGTGCGATTTTAGAATAAAAAGGAGGGCAATAATCCGTATCAATGTTCATTATCGGACAATGGTTGTACAACAACGAACATGAAGGCGCAGGCACAGGCTGGCAATCCGGTTTATTCGCCAAAAACTGATTGCTATTTCTCTGCCATCCATGCTTTAATATCATCGGAAATAATTGGTAAATAATAACTATTCCGGTTTTTGTGGGTTTACCGTGTAAGGGTAATACAACACCCCGTCTTGATGCTGGACACAGCCTTAAGACAGAAAAACATAAAAATGTGATGATATGGAAAAATTTGTAGTAGAACGATTGACCTTTCAGGAAATCAACGAATTGCCAAATTCCTGGCAGCATGCCGATTATCGGAAATTACTGGAAAAAATGGGTTATGAGAATCCGGAAGAAATAAGTGAGGCCGAACTGAAGGCCATGTGCCTGATGTCGATTACCGACTTTGAGCCCAGCGAAGCCGCGCAGGTGGTGCTGGAGTACCTGTTCAGCGATGAATTGAATGAAGGGCAGATTGAAAACCTGGCCCATCAGATGCAGACCGAGAAATTATGGGAAGAATATCCTGAGCTCCCGCTGCATCCTGATTTTTTTAAAGCCACCCAGCTATTGTTTGAAGCGTATAATGGGAAATTCCCCAGAACGGAAGCGGTTCAGTTTCAGGTTAAAGTAACGGCCGATGATGCGGAAGGCCTGTCGGTATTTGATGAAAATCCTGAGCCGCCCCTGCTCAGGCTGCTGGCTCAGGGGTTACCGGATAATTCGCTGATCAATCGCTTGTTCAGTGAGCAACTGGAAGGCGATCACTTTCCGGCAGCGGAAAGTATTATCTGGCAGTTGAATGTTATTAAAAAAGAGGCAAAGGAAATAGTGTTTGAAGTGATCAGTTCCGCTTACTGGCTGGAAGATTTTAAATACGCGGATACCTACCAGGCCACTGCCCATGCCGATAGCATGAATGAGCAGGAACAGGAATAAGAAAAAGCCGTCAGTGCCAACAGAAAAGCTTCGGAGATAAACCGAGGCTTTTTTTATGCGGTACAGAACCTTTAATTTATTCAGATAAACCAGCTTCTTAATTTCAGATATCCTTAAAAATAACCATAAGCCGATGGTCTTTTCAAAAACAATAAATATATTGAGTGCCCATGCTTGGTAAGGCAATCGCTAACAACCTTACAACGGCATCCTTTTACCACGTCAATAAAATAAGATCAGAATGAAGCGTAAATATTTAAGGTTATTTATAGTTTCTGTTTCACTGTTAACTACTGCTTTGGGTGTTGCGCGGGAAGTACCACATCCCAATGTAATTGTAATAATAACCGACGATCAGGGGTATGGCGATTTAGGTATTACGGGCAATCCGCACATAAAAACACCAGTGATTGATGCCTTTGCCCGTGAAAGTATTCGCTTTAATAACTTTTATGTGTCGCCGGTATGCGCCCCCACCCGTTCCAGCCTGATGACGGGTCGGTACTCATTGCGTACCGGGATCAGAGATACTTATAATGGAGGCGCCACCATGGCGGCCAATGAGGTTACCCTGGCTGAAATGCTGAAACAGGCCGGGTATAAAACAGGCGCTTTTGGCAAGTGGCATTTGGGCGATAATTATCCATACCGCCCCAACGACCAGGGTTTTGACGAATCGTTGATCCATCTTTCCGGTGGCATGGGACAGGTGGGCGATGTTACCACCTATTTCAAAGGAGACAGCAGTTATTTTGACCCTGTGTTGTGGCATAACGGACAGCAGGAAGCATACACAGGCTATTGCTCTGATATATTTACCGCACAAGCCATTGATTTTATTGAAAACAACCGGCAGTCGCCCTTTTTCTGCTATCTGGCTTTCAATGCCCCGCATACCCCTTTGCAGGTTCCGGATCAGTATTACCAGCTGTACAAAGACCTTGATCCGGCATCGGGATTTGAGTCTGACGGCAGACCATTTGAAAAAATGAACGAGAAAGATAAAGAAGATGCCCGAAAAGTATATGCCATGGTGACCAATATTGATGATAATATGGGCAAACTCCTGCAAAAGCTGGACGACTTGCACATCGCGGACAATACCCTGGTAATTTTTATGACAGACAATGGTCCGCAGCAAACCCGATATGTAGGAGGCATGCGGGGCCTCAAAGGAAATGTGTATCGGGGCGGCGTGCGCGTTCCGTTTTATGTGCGGTACCCGGCCCTGCTGGAAGGAAACAAAGACATTGAAACCACTGTGGCGCATATAGATGTATTGCCCACCCTTTCGCGAATATGTAATACGGAATTACCGGCCGATCGGAAAATTGATGGTAAAAATCTGCTGCCCCTTATGCAAGACGAAACGGTGGACTGGGCGGAAAGGCCTTTGTTTTTTTACTGGACCAGGCGGTATCCTGAGCTTTACAACAATATGGCGCTACAAAAAGGCGCTTATAAACTTGTTGGAAAAACAGATTACGATGCCCCCATCGAGGCTTTTGAGTTATTCAATATTGAAAAAGATCCTTATGAGCAGCACAACATCGTAAAAGAAAATAAAAGTTTAGCCAGTAACCTGAAGGGTACGCTTGACGGGATGTACAAAGAATTGATCAGTTCAGAAAATCTTATTCATCCGCCTCGCATTGTAGTGGGCAGTGCACAGGAAAACCCTGTAATTTTGAACAGAAACGATGCCGATGGTGCGCGCGGCATCTGGGCGCAGGAAGAAATATTTGGTTACTGGAAAGTGAGCATTGAGGAAGGCCATTATAACGTCAGGTTTAAGTTTATTGAACCGGTAGGCGCCAACGGACGCATGTATCTGGAGACCGGTGCCATAATCAACCAAACAAAAAATAACAAACATACCGATATGATTGAAATGAATAACATCTCTCTTCCCCAACTGGATTGCGACCTTATTCCTTTTTATGCGGTAGGTTCAAAAACCATATTTCCCTTTTATGTAGAAATACAAAAAATTGATTAAGGAGATGGCGCTTACAGCTTTGGCCTACTTTTTTGTAAAACATGGGCTTTGAGATTAATCTGCCTTAGTTTGCCTTTTACTAAATCGAACGGTAAAAGTAGTACCCTGACCTGGTTTACTTTCCACTACAATAGATCCGCCTTTATTTTCAACAATCCGCTTTACGATATACAAACCAATTCCTGTGCCTTCGATATGGGTATGCATTCTTTTGAACATCTTAAATATTTTACTTTGCTGAGACTCGCTTAATCCTAATCCATTATCTTTTACACTTAAAATAACAAAGCCTTTTTCCAGGTAAGTACTAATTACTATTTCAATGGGTCTTTCTGGTGAGCGGTATTTGATAGCATTGGTAAGCAGGTTATACACAATACTTCTCAGGTTATATCTCGCGTGAAATATGGCATTTACCCGCAAATCCTCCCTGATTGAAGCCTGCGATTGGTTAATCATAGTTTTTATATCTGCTTTAACGCTTTCCAGAATCTCTTTAAAAGAAATTTCTTCTTCTTCTTCCTCTACATTTTTCTGGATCCTGCTTATCTCAGTAAGGTCAGTAATGGTTGTTTTTAATTTATTAACAGAAAAATCAAGCATATTCACCACTTTGGCTTCCATTCCGTCAATCTTGCTTTCCATAGTATCTTTTAATATGGAAGTTAAGCCCTCAATGTTGGCAATGGGCGATTTCAGGTCGTGAGAAGCTATATAAATAAAGCTATCCAGGTCCGCGTTTACTTTTAGCAACGCTTTATTTTTTTCAATCAATTCTTTCTGATTCTTTTTTAAGCAAGAAATATCAGTAACAATGGCAATAAAGCCTAAAGTGGTATTATTGACCATATGGGGGATAAAATTGGTGATCACATCTCTTTCACCAGCATCTTTATAGGTCATGTGGCTTTCATACTGCACGGCCTGTCCACTCAAAGCCTTCAATATATTACTTTTTACACGTTTGTAGGCAGCATCCCCTATTACTTCCCACACAGGTTTGCCAATAAATTCTTCTTTGGTCTTATGAAACCAGGTGCTATAGGTTTGGTTGACAAATTTATATTGCTGTGCTGAATTGATGTATGAGATCAGCACCGGCAAGGCATCGGTAATCATACGTAATTGCTCCTCACTTGCTTTTAAAGCAACTTCGTAACGCGTTTTTTCTGTAACATCCTCATATTGAAAAATGGCATTCGTTACTTTGCCGGCCGCGTTTTTAATGGGAAAAACAGTAACCAAAAGATAAATCTGTTTGTCAGCAGAAAGGCGGGCGTGTTTTGCTTGTTGGGGGTTGTACCAATCACTAAATTTCGCCACTTTTCCTTCTGTAAAAACAGCTCGCACCTTTTTATAGAAGCATTTATCTGTCAGCGTTTCATCTTTTAAGATGTTGTATTTTCCTAATCCAAGGCTGGTATATTCCGCGCCAAAAAGCTTCACGTAGGCTTCATTAACCCGAACTTGTGTGCCTGTCGCATCCGCTACCCAGGTAGCAACCGGAGTTTGATCGATAATACTGGAGAGGAAGTTTTCTCGTTCAGACAGCGCCTCATTGAGTTCAACGGTTTTATCTAAAGTCTGACGGATCTCTTCTTCGCTGGCAGCGAGTTCATTATTCAATTGTTCTAATTGATGCCGCGACATCACATGCTCAGTTACATCCACGGCGTAGATAATAACACCATCTACTTTGCCATCCAGATCGTAATAGGGTGAGAAAATAAAATCAAAATAAGCCAGTTCTGTAGTACCACTATTGTGCCGGTCAACGTAACCGGGAAATTCACTCTTTACCACAGGTGCTCCTGTGTCGTATACCTTTTCTATAAACTCAAAATATCCCTGGCCTTCCACTTCAGGAAAAGCTTCCCGCATGGTTTTGCCTATGGCAGGCCGGTTTCCCCATAACCTGCTAAAAGTAGCATTCATCAGTTCTACCCTGCCTTCTCTGCCCCGTAAAATACCAATGAGGGCAGGCACCTGCATAAACAGGTTATGCAGTTCGTTTTTTTGTGCTTCCAGGCGTGCCGTGCGAAGCTCTACTTTTTGTTCCAGCTTATTGTTGAGTTCGATAAGCTGTTCTTCAGTGCTTTGTAATTCCTCCAGGGCGGCGGTAAGCTCGTTATTGGTATCCTGTAAAGCTTTCTCATGCGATTTTCTTAGGGTAATGTCTCTGATGATACCCGAAAAAAAATAACGTTCATGTTCCTGCCAGCAGGAAAGAGATAGTTCCAGTGGAAATACAGACTCATCTTTTCGCAAGCCTTCTATTTCTATGGTATGGCCTATTATTTTGGCAACACCTGACTGAATAAACCGCTGCATACCTTTGTTATGAGCGTTTCTGTGTTTTTCTGGTATAAGTACCTCTAAATTTAGGCCTAACAATTCATTTTCCTGGTAGCCAAAAATTTCAAAAGCCCTTTTATTCGCAAAAATAATGAGAGAATTTTCATCAGAAATAACAATAGCATCTGTTGCCGTTTGTGCTATAGCCTCAAACCGTGCTTCAGAAAACTCCCATTTTTGTTTAAAAAATTTATGTTCATCCATTGTTAAGGATTTATAATCATAACTTGCGCAAATTTAATACTTTTGATCGCAAGTCAGGTATTATTTCAAAATCCGGAACAAACTACTGAAGTGAAATGGTTAGCAATCAGATAAATTTCGAATAACAAATGCCCGCATTGGTGTTATGTTCTCGTGATGCCACCTTATTCTCAGGAGGTTAAAAAAAACTTTTAAAAGTTACGGAATTCACAATGTGTTTTACTTAAATTAGCCCAATATTTCCACACTGCGCACATTTTTTAGCATGTAAGTTCATGGTACTACTTGATGTACCACTTACATGAGGTATTTTTTTCGTGGACAAACTTTCCATATTACAGCAATTAAATTGAGTGATCCCTCAACGAGTAGGAATAGGAACGTGCATTTCCTTTGAATAAATAATGGTCGCATTGCAAAAGGAACATCCGGGTAGTAGGTCACCCACGCTGTAAAATCAGCTGATATTTGTTTGCCCTATGGCTAAAAGTAATTCAATTACACTTTTTTAATAAACCTATACACAAAATGACAAATCTATCTTTATCTGTGAGGTACCTGGCTGGCTTGCTGGTTATCTTCATGCTTTCCTGTCAGGATGAACTTGATAATATCCCTGTAAATGATCCCATTACTGACCTGGAACAGTTTTCCAGTGAACTGATTCCTGATCAGTACATTGTGGTATTTGACACCGAAAAAACAGGCGTAGCCGGTGCCCGTTTTTCTGACGCGGCCCAGGCCAGAGAATATGTTAAAAATGAGGCCATGCGCATTGTAAAAAACGCGGTGCCTTCTTTCACTGAAAAGCAATTGGTAAGAGTGTATAGCGCTTCTATTAACGGGGCATTGGTACGTTTGGGTGCTGATAAAATTAGCGCACTCCAGCAGGACGAAAGTGTAGCTTTTATTGAGCAGGATCAGATGATTACTTTAGCGGTTCCCTCAAAAAAAGAAGCATCAGCCCAGGGTGAGAAGACCCCGTATGGTGTTAAAAGGGTGAATGGCAGGCAATTCTATACAGGATCTAACGTGGCCTGGGTGATTGACACCGGAGTAGACCTGGGCCATCCCGATTTAAAAGTTGACGCGTCTCGCAGTGTTACTTTTATTTCTTCAGGGAAAGATGCTAAGTCTGCCGACGATAGGAATGGACATGGCAGCCATGTAGCCGGTACAATTGCTGCTAAAAACAATGGTATCGGTGTGAAAGGAGTAGCCCCTGGGGCTACTATAGTAGCTGTTAAAGTGCTGAATAGTAGCGGAAGTGGTAGCTACAGTGGTGTAATCGCCGGTGTAGATTATGTAGGAGAAAATGGCAAGCCAGGGGATGTGGCCAATATGAGTTTAGGAGGTTCTGTATCGCTTGCGCTGGATAAGGCGGTAGTGTCAGCCAGCAAGAAAGGGATCAGGTTTACGCTGGCGGCGGGTAACGAAAGTGACCATGCCCGTAATCATTCTCCTGCCCGTGCCAATGCGCCTAATATTTATACCATTTCAGCTATGGACAAAAACGATCAGTGGGCTTATTTCTCAAATTACGGAAATCCACCGGTGGATTATTGTGCCCCCGGTGTAAATATTCTATCAACTTACAAAAATGGGGCATACGCTAAAATGAGTGGTACTTCTATGGCAGCACCCCATGCAGCCGGTGTGTTGCTGTTAGGAGCAGCCACATCCGATGGAACCGTGAACGGTGATCCTGACGGGCAGCCTGATCGCATCATTAGCCATTAATTGCTTTTTACAAACCTGAGAATAAGTTAAAACATACTGGCAGCCAGTCTCCGGTCCCATTTTCACCAGGCCGGTACTGCTGCCAAACATGATTTACAAAAGCTTACCGCCTGGTAGTAACACTGTTGTGGAAATTTATACCTTTGTCAATAAAGGCAACTACTACCAGATGACCCCAGCGCAATTCACCAAAGAATTTGAAGCGGTAAGTGGGCCGCTTAAATCTTATCTGCTGAGAATAACCGCCAGCGTGGCCGATGCGGAAGATATTGTACAGGATACTTATCTGAAAGCTTCAGAGAAAATAGACAGTTTCAGGGGAGAGTCTTCCCTGAAAACCTGGCTGTTTGCCATTGCTTCCAACCTAGCCAAAGATAATGCCAGGGCCCGAAAACGATGGACAGAACACGTAACCGATGTATGCAAAGAAGCCGCTCTGTCCGACCAGCAATTCTTCCGGGAAGCGATGCGCATTCGAACCACCTCTCCGCAGGGCCAGTTTGAAATGAAAGAACACATCACTTTCTGCTTTACCTGTATTGCCAAATCATTGCCGCTGGCACAGCACCTGTGCCTGTTGTTGAAAGAAGTGTATGACTTTAAGGTGCACGAGATTGCCCGGATTACCGATTCAACGGAAGCAATGGTGAAATATTACCTGCATACCGGTAGAACAAAGATGATCCATATTTTTGAGGGCCGATGTGCTTTGATAAACAAACAGGGGGTTTGCCACCAGTGTACCGAACTAAATGGAATATTCAATCCTAAACAAAAAACGCAGGAGGAATTAGTAAAAATTGAGATGGTCAGGGAAGCTGAAAAAGCAGATAAAGAACGATTGTTTGATTTGAGAATGCAGGTCGTGCAGGGCATAGACCCGTTCGAATCGGGTGCCGCCGAATTGCAACTGCACCATTTAGCGCATAACAGAAAGGTTATGGAAAAATATTTGGAAAAAAACAGCGATTAACCTATCGTTTTGTTGCTGCCGAGCGTCAAAGTTGGTAAATAGTATAAATAAACCCCGACATGAATAATATGACAGCAGCAGCAAATCCAATTCCTCAAAACGGCAAAGCCACCACCGTAAAAAAAACATTCAGCCGTGAAACTTCGGTCAGCATCGCTATCAAAGCCGATCCGGCCATAGTATGGGCACTATTAACCCATGCCGCTGACTATCCGAGGTGGAATTCTACTGTGATTTCCATTGATGGGAAGATCGCTAAAGGTGAAACGATAAAACTTAAATCTACCCTCGCTCCCAAAAGAACCTTCAAATTAAGAATAAAAGAATTAGAACTGGAAAAACGACTGGTATGGGGCGATGCGCAGGGCAACCGCACCTATACATTGACGCCCCAGGGCAACGGTACCCTTACCTTTACCATGAATGAAAAAATAGGCGGCTTCATGTTTCCCCTGTATGCCAGATACCTGCCTCCTTTCGACGAGTCGTTTGAGCAGTTTGCTGCTGATTTGAAAAAAGAAGCCGAGGCGATTCAGAAATCTGGTAAATAACAAAACGTAGTTGATGGACAGCTTTCAGTTTCTGTAAATACTTGTGGCAAGCAGCATCAGTTTTGCCAAAGCAGTTGGATGGATAAGACAATGCTCAAAAAACAAATAATCCAGAACACAACGGGATCTGCACCACCTTTAAATTTGAGTCCGGCTATTTCAAACGATAATTCTCCGGTAGAAATTCTTAACACCAGGGTAACAAACAGGGCACCAAAACCCGCCATCGGTAACCCTACAATAACAGGAAACTGTTCACGGATCATGGTCTGCCAGTAATCTCCTTCGGTTTTATGCACGGATACCAGTCCGATCAGGGCAAACACCCCAAAACAGGTCAGGATAACCACAATGATCCAACTCATTATGATTTGTAACTTTTGGCTCTGGGGATCTCTTTCTTCCAGTTGAGGCTTTTCTGTGGGTGCTGCCATAATTCATTTTGTTAATAGGGTGCGGTTACTAATAAATATATGGAATCATCAATATCCGTATTATATCTTCAATTTACAAACCACTACAGATGGCGAATGGCAGATCTTCATTTCCAGTTTCTTATGCAGCCTGATGGAAATCAGAAGAGATTGTGTGGCTACTTGTTGCCAACGGGGTATTGAGAAATCTTATTAAATCGGAATCAGAATTTGTAAATAATCCTACAGGTGTCTAGCTTTGGTTTAATCCCGCATATATGATATTTAACCCTGACTGAAATGAGAATTTTACTGGCCTGTTACCTGATCGGATTGGGCTTCCACCTGACGGCACAGCCCATTGCCTTACATCCCGAAAATCCGCATTACCTGATTTATGAGGGAGAGCCCACCATATTGATTACCTCGGCCGAACATTACGGTGCGGTGCTCAATACGGCTTTCGATTATGATGCTTACCTGCGCACCCTGGAGGATGAGGGCATGAATTATACCCGGATTTTCACCGGCAGCTATGTGGAAGTGCCGGGCAGTTTCGGTATCGCAAATAATACACTCAGCCCTGCCATTGGAGAATTCCTGGCCCCCTGGCAACGGGTTAATACACCGGGTTTGTTTGAAGGGGAAGGTAAGTTCGACCTTTCTGCCTGGAATCCGGCGTATTTCCAGCGACTGAAAGACTTTGTGAGCAAAGCCGATGCACGGGGGGTAATTGTGGAGGTTACGTTTTTTTGTGCCACCTATCAGGATGCATACTGGGAGCGCCACCCTTTTAATCCTGGCAACAATGTTAACAACCTGGGCACACTGGCGCGCAAGGATTTTAATACCCAGAAAAACAAAAAGGCAGTGGAATTTCAGAAAGCATTGGTAGCAAAGTTGGTAACCGAACTGAACGATTATGACAATGTGTTTTTCGAGATCAGCAACGAACCCTGGTCTGACAATGAGGAAGAAGTCCTGTTTCTGCTGAAAACACTGATTCCCGATGCCAAAAATCTGGGATGGGTATTGTGGGCACATGCCGCGAAACCCGGCACCCTGGACTGGCAGCGTGCGATGGCCGATGTGGTAGTAAAAACAGAGCAAACGCTACCCAAAAAACACCTGATTGCCCAAAACTACAGTAACTTCAAACAATCGATTCAGCAGGTGGATTCCAATATTTCCATCATCAACTTTCACTATGCCTGGCCCGAGGCCGTTACGATGAATTATGGCTGGGAACGGCCCATCAGTTTCGATGAAACGGGCTTTGCAGGATCTGCGGATTCTACCTATCTGGAGCAGGCCTGGGCGTTTATGATGGCTGGTGGTGCCATTTTCAATAACCTGGATTATTCCTTTTATGCGGGTGCGGAAGCAGGTACCGGCAGCAATCAGGCACCCGGCGGAGGCAGCCCTGCCCTGCGAAAGCAGTTAAAAATACTGCACGATTTCCTTACTTCCTTCGACTTTATCCGCATGCGGCCGGCACCGGAGTTGCTGTACCATGCGCCCGGAATGACGGGGCAGGCACTGGCCGAACCGGGTAAGCAATACGCGTTGTTTCTGTCTGGGAAGGCGGGAGAGCAGATCAAACTCAACCTGCCGCAAGGCGAATACACCTATAACTTCCTTTCACCCGATACCGGAGAGGTACTGGCCGAAGGTAATATCAGTGGTGCTGATATACCTGTACGGCTTGCTCTGCCACAGGGGAGGTACCATCGGCTTGCCCTGCGCCTGCTGGCTACTCCTTAAGTTAGGTTTGCTTTTTGCTGTACTGCTATAGTATTGTATTTCATGCCTGTATCCACACAAAGTCCAAATACACTTTGATTTTTATTGACTTTTATAGGCAAGGCAAGTATTGAAAGAGTAGTTTGGTATCATGTATTTTTTCAGCTTATGAAGGTTTTTAATTTTTGCGATTGGAATTTGTCGCCTCATTGTTACGATCATGTACATCCTGAGACTAATAATTTGAAAGATGAACAGAAAGAATATGTGGTCGTCGTAAACGGAAAAACCTACTGGCCGGCATCGATGGCCGGTGAACTTAAAAATATTATTACCGAAGCGGCCCAAAATATTGAAGCGGAAAGTTCCTGGATCCAAACGATAATAGATAAGCATAAATCCTTAGCCTGGAAATTGTATACCTGTCGGGGTATAGAACTGCATCTGAGTGTTACCCAGGACGACAGCAATACCTGCTGGGTGCATGCGTATCCTACGGAAAAACAAAGCAGGTCAGGCCGGAAAGTACTGTATCTGTAAAAATCAATAACTATTTTCCCAAGGCAATGGCCTTACTGCCTCCGCCACCAATGGTTCGACTCCAAGGGCTGTGCCCCCAAGCCATTCATCCTTCCCTACTCCCAAGGTTATGGATTTAAATCCTTTCATTGCTACTCCAAGGGCTGTGGCTTGTACTAGAGTATATACACAAATAATAGTAACTTTATCAAATGCAACTATCAGATAAGCGGTTAGATCGTGTATTAGAAAAAATGACGAATCGTATTTGTGAAAAACAGACACTTTCCATGAGGAAGTTGTCCAACGAGAGGAAGGAAGAGATTCAGTTCGGTAGATTTATAGGAAATGATAAAGTAAATACGCAAGCATTAGAAGCACAACTCTATGAGCAAATGAACAAGCATTGTCAATCTTCTCATTGCCTGCTCATTGAAGACACATCCAAAATTGGCTTTAGTTTGGAAAGAGCCATAACAGGTCTTGGCAAGGTTGATAAGGGATTCATCCAAGGCTTCTACATTCATGCTGTAGTCTGTATGGATGCGGCACATTATGGCTGTCATGGCATAGCTTCTGTTGAGTTTATCCATCGGCCTTGGCCTGAGCAAGTCCTTAGCCGCCGGGCCATCAATGCTGAGAGAAGTAAGCTAATGGAGATGAAAATGAATAAAATAAGATTTCGTATCTTTAGTAAAAAAAGTAGCTATGTCTGATGTTCAATTATACAATAAGATTATCTCTTTACCAGAAGATTTAAAAAAGCAAGTGGCTGATTTCGTTGAATTTTTAGAGACAAAATCCAATACTAAAGTTGAAAAAAAAGAACGGAAATTTGGCTATGCCAAGGGATTCTTTAAGATGTCAGAAGATTTTGATGAGCCATTGGATGATTTTAAAGATTATATGTAATGCGATTACTTTTGGATACCCATCCATTTATCTGGTTCATCAATGGAGATAATCAATTGCCGGAAAAAGTTAAAATTTTAATTGCTGATTCGGAAAATGAGTGCTTTTTGAGTATCGCGAGTATTTGGGAAATCGCCATAAAAACAAGCTTAGGCAAATTAGAACTACAGTCTGACTTTGATAAAATTACTGACTTTTTACTCGATAATGGCATTGAGATTTTGCCCATAAAATTTGAACACTTGCAGACATTATTAAAGCTTGAATATTATCACCGTGATCCTTTTGATAGAGTCATCATCTCTCAGGGAATCGCGGAAAATTTGATGGTATTGAGTAAAGATGAGATTTTTGATAAGTACCCAATTAAATTGATTTGGAAGTAAAGCCTACCGCGCCCACATATAATAAATGAATAAGTTGAGAAAGTTAATTGGATTGGCCAAAGGAAAATCATGGAAATACAGGATCAAGCTTAACAATCAAGAATTGACCGAAGAATGGAATAACTGGATAATAATTCCTGCAGAAGGATACATTGAGATGGAAGCCTATGGACCGATTCAAATTGTAGAAATAGATTGGATTGATATCACCCCGATTGAGATCAAAAAGATGGGAAAATTAATACCTGATAAAACAACTGATTACTTTTATGAAGTAACATCCTTGTTATCGGATTTAAAAATAGATTTTACAGTGCAGGAGAAGATAATAAGATTGAAAAACGTGGGCTAACAAAATGCAATATACAGCTCTGATTGAAAAGTATACGGAAGCTTGTTGCTCCAAACACGAAAATTGATAACTCGAAAGATAAAACGCCAACAAGACTGGCAATCGTTTCGCACAGGCCGTTATGCCGCATCAAGAAAAGAAACTCTGAATTGATAAAAAATTAGAACAAATTACTTATCTTTGACGTTAGTAACGTGATAGGTAAGCATGATAATTTCCTTTGGGTCAAAACAAACTGAAAAGCTCTGGAATGGCGAAAGAGTGCTGAAATGGCCAATTGAGATTCAAAAAATTGGTAGACGAAAACTGAGAATGCTTCACAACTCTCAAAATATCGCTGATTTGAGGATGCCACCCTCCAATAGATTGGAAAAATTGTCTGGAAATTTAAATGAATACTACAGCATCAGAATTAATGACCAGTGGCGAATTATCTTTCAATGGAACAATGGACAAGCAGCAGAAGTAGGAATAATTCATTATCATTAATCATGGAACATTTACCAAATATTCACCCCGGAGAAGTATTACAGGAAGAGTTCTTAGTTCCTCTTAATATTTCAGCTTACAGATTATCCAAAGATATAGGCATTCCTCAAACAAGAGTTAGTGAAATTGTGAAAGGTCGCAGGAGGATTACCGCAGACACTGCTCTTAGATTAAGTTACTACTTTGGAACGAGTGCTAAATTCTGGTTAGGGTTACAAGATGATTATGATCTTGAAGAGGAAGCAAAGGCTAAAAAAGTAGAATTAGAAGGCATCAAGAAATATGAAAATGACGCGGCATAATATTGCATAAGTGCTATGCTACGGCCGATGGCCTCGCCAGCGCCTATACTTGCCGTTAGGGACCATGAAATGAATAGTAACTTGCAATTACTTCGGAATTCGATTAATAATCATCAAATTCTGGGCAAAGAAGGATTTAACTTTGAATTTCTGGATCGTTCGGAAAGATACCCGAACAGTGAATTGATGAGATTTAAAGCAGATAAATTTGCAGGAGAATTATCGATCTATGAATTAGAATCTAACTACTGTGAGTATGAATTGCTCATATTTGACACCGAACAATTCTATTCTCGGAATGAAGAATTTGCCGACAAGAAAGACTTGGCGAACGTATTGACTAAATTTCTAGACGAGATAAATGAAATTACAGGCCCTTAACAAAATGCGTCGGTCAGCCTTGTCAACCTCTCGGTTTGTGTCCCCACAAACCGGAAATAGATGCGGTACATTTGAATTTACCCCACTAACGCGAAAGTTACTGCTATATCAAACAACGGTCACCTGATTATAAGGGCTGTTACTGAAAATAATGCTGAAATAATATATTGAAGGATTAAAAAAGGAAGTCACAAAACAAAGTTATGCGTCTATGCATATGATGACCCAACTCACGCGGAAGTAACTTCCGCGCCAAACAATGATTATCTGGTTATGAGATTAATTACCCACCCCCTCGGTTTGTGTCACCACAAACCGGATATGGATGCCATGATTCTATAATCAATTCCGGTTTACGAATAATTGTCTACCTGGCCTACTGCTGATAAATGCTGCCACGGGGTTCGCGCATCATGGCCGTGTTTTACAGGTGTAAAGATCCGGTAACCTACCCTACAACCATTACAGCCTGAATTAAAGACGCACCTGTTTTGAAGGCAGGAATCATTTTGAAAAAAAAGGAATAATGTTGAAATTCATACCCAACCCACTAAAACCCTTACTGATGCATGTAAAAAAAATCGTCTGGAGTCTTGCTGTGCTGTTCCTGATCATGAGCGGCGCATTGCAGGCCCAGAAGTCCAAATGTTCAGATCCGCTCCCCGCGCATGATTACTCCGGGGCAGGATACCGAAATGGTAAAACTCCCATACCTTATGGCAAACAAAAAGCCACCCTGACCTTCGCCGCGGGGCGGCACACCATCAACGAGCAGATCCTACTATCCGATGGCGACGTGCTTCGGGGCGCCGGGCGTGACAAAACCATACTCTATTTTCCGAAGGGACTCAAAGGCCTTGGTGCACCCTGCGGGCATCAGGGTGTTGATTGCTACGACTGGGGCAATGGCGTGATCAGCGCATCAGGTAAATTAATCGGCATCGAGGAACTTACCATTGAATTTCCCGTCCACGACTGGTGCCACTACTGTGGAGAAGAGAATGAAGGCTACAACGGCATCTCGATGTCGGGCTGTTCCGATTGCTGGGTAAAGAATGTAACCATCCGCAATTGCGACAGCGGGCTTTTCATAGAACAAAGGAGCAGGAATACCACAGTAGCGGGCCTACACGTATATGTGAATGCCGAAGTAAAATCGCATTTGCATATTGCCATATCAGGCTTTTCAATGAACAACCTGGTCACAGATTTCAAGGTATATGGCAGTTCCTTTCATGGCCTTACGGGAAACTGGGGTTCTACTTCCAACGTCTTCGCCAATGGCTGGGGCGAAAGCATCCGCATTGAGCCTGACCATAACTGCAATGGTGCCGGGGGATCAGAAAGCTGCTGTCCGAATATGATGTATTCCAACATTGGTGGTACCATCGAAAGCATTCAGCAAAACGATCGCGCTGGAAATCCTTTGCAAACCGTATTGTGGAACGTGGGAGAAAACAACAAATGCCCCGAAGATGCCTATTCGGCACAGGTGAAGCGAAAAAGGTCCAGGCACTAAAAAGCACCTACTTCCACCCATCGGTTTGTGTCCCCACAAACCGAAAACCTATCCATAAAAACTAATTGGTCAGTCATATACAGAGGCTGCCCTTGGTGGAGGCCGTGGGGACACTGGCCTCGGGTTAGGAATATACTAAACTCTCGGTTTGTGTCCCCACAAACCGGAAATGGGTGCAGTAATTTTATTATCAATTTTGGTTAGGCACATAATTCACCCCAGCGCATACTGCCCCAGGCTTCGCACCTCCTTCTTTATGCCTTTTGATGAATAACAGCAGACAACTTTGGCTAACAAACCTGGGCAAATCAGGGTTTTGAAAAATTTGTTAACTTAGCAAACTTCGTTTTGGCAGACAGGTTAGGGCTCCTTCTAAATTTGTTCGATAACAAAAACAATACATCATGAAGCAGACAAACGATGATACCTTGTATGGAAGAAGAAAATTTTTAGCTTCTGTTACCAGCCTGATGGGCACCTCGATGGTAATGAGTGTACCCGGCGTAAGTATGGCAGCAAGGGTGTGGCAGACACTCACGGTAAAACAGGTGATTGATATCATTTTGAAAGAAATTCCGGGTGCTCCCTTTACCACCACCGTCGATCAGTTACGGACGGGTAGCATGGATCAGGAAGTAACGGGCATTGTCACCACCATGTTCCCTACCATAGCAGTAATTGAGCAAACAGCCAGGGTCGGCGCTAATTTTATCATTGCGCATGAAACGCCTTTTTACAATAATCAGGACGAAACCGATTGGCTGCAGGAAGATGACACGTACCGTTACAAAATAAAATTGCTGGATAAACATGGCATTGCCATATGGCGCTTTCACGATTACTGGCATCGGCACCAACCCGATGGGATAATTATGGGCAATTTAATAAAGCTGGGATGGGAAAAATATTATGATGCCAGCAATCCCAGGCTGCTCACATTGCCCAAGCCTATGTCTTTGAAAGCAATAGCGGCACTCACTAAAGAAAAGCTGGGTATTTCAACCGTACGTGCGGTTGGCAATTTAAATCAGAATTGCGGTACTATTTATCTGGCATTTGGTTATATGGATAGCAAAATGCAAATAGCGGCCATCCAGGAGCATAAACCCGATCTAATTCTGAGTGGAGAAACCCGGGAGTGGGAAACCGTAGAACGGGTAAGAGATGGCCTGCTAATGGGACAAAAAACTTCTTTACTGGTACTGAGCCATGCCGTAAGTGAAGAAGCCGGTATGGCGTATGCCGCCCAATGGTTACAACCCAAAGTGCCGGGCACCAAAATCACCCACATTGCCTCTACCAATCCTTTTACTTTTTTATAATGATTGGAATAGCAAACTTAATTGTTTTATTATTGCGAGGATTTCACCATTATTAACAGTTATATTAAAAAAATGAGAAGCATCTGTATAGTGGTAATTTGTATGGTAGGATGGGTGCAACCTACCTTTTCGCAGGAAAATCAAAAGGATCTTTTCCCGGATGGCACAAAAATACCCGGCTGGTTTTCAGATACCACCAAAGTTAAACTGAACGAACTCGGTAAACAATTTCTAATTACCGACTTTGGAGCAGTTCATGATAGTTCGGTAATCCAAACCAACGTAATTCAACTTACCATAGACGAAGCATCCAAACAAGGTGGCGGGGTTGTGGTGATACCAGAAGGCACTTTTTTAAGCGGCGCTTTATTTTTCAAACCCAACACCCATTTGTATGTATCAGAAAATGCTGTTTTAAAAGGCTCGGATCACATTGAAGACTATCCTATCATGCCATCCCGAATGGAAGGCCAAAGTATCGATTACTTCCCGGCATTGGTAAACGCATACGGCGTCAATGGTTTTACTATTTCCGGAAAAGGAATCATCGATGGCAATGGCCTCAAATACTGGGAAGCTTTCTGGCAAAGAAGAGAAGAGAACCCTGATTGTACCAACTTGGAAGTTTCCCGACCTCGATTGGTATTTATATGGAATAGCAATAACGTGCAGGTACAGGATGTGAAACTTCATAATTCCGGCTTTTGGACAAACCATTATTACAAATGCAACAACGTAAAGATCCTCGATGTACATATTTTTTCACCCCACCAGCCGGTAAAAGCGCCCAGTACAGATGCTATAGATTTAGATGCCTGTTCCAATGTACTGATA
>JBGTIS010000291.1:0-15136 GCA_041745535.1 Cyclobacteriaceae bacterium
GCTGTATAAACTTTAACTCAACCTTGTTGTCAAGGGCCCACAGTGCTAGCTTGTCAGATATAAATCCGGCGTGGAGCGCTCTGGGCCATTATTACAACGGATGTAAGCCGGACAGCCCCGCCATTGTACTAATTTATCCAAAATATCAGTCAAGTCCTCAGCCACCGTGGCGCGGCAGGAATATTTTTTCTAGCTTCTGTCCATAACGCTTTTCGTGAACATTCATCCGCGGCGTCCGCTTCATACCCTTCCCGTAGTATGTCATGGTCTATCCGCAACTCAGCGCGGTTCGCCGCTGCGATACATTCTTTTAAGACGAGCGTTTTCTTGCTCTAGCTGCTTAAGCCGCCTATGGTCATCGTTTTGTTGATCAGATAAGGCTTGTTTCCATTTGTAGAAGGCCGCCGGGGCCCGGTAGCAGGGCTAATTTGGTGTCCGCGACAAATATCCTCTGCATTCTCCCTACCATCTTGTTCAGCCAAAATAGCCAAACGCTGTGATTCATTAAATTTACTACTGTACATGACTCATTTTTCTTAAAGCGCCCGGCGTCCGGTTAAACATTGTAATCATTATTAATTTAACCGGGTGTCGGTCGCTCTCTACTTTTGAGTGGTTGCGCCTATTGGGAAGTGGACAATAGGACTTGCATATAATGCATTCGCTTTACCGTATGCTTTATTAGACTCATACGAAATCAAAAAGCAAGAATCAATGGGTGCCGAATTTTATGAACCAGCTTTCAGTGCAATTAAAGCAATTCTTATGAGTGGAATCTTTTTCATAACAGGAATAATTTGTATCGTTACAACAGGAATTGCTTCCTTGTTCGAATAATCCGCAATTATTTAAATTGAGAAGTATAAACCGCCAACAAAGTATGTGCCCTTGTGGAGTGCAATTAGAATTTGTAGTTCAGTTTTAAAACCTCTTTTTATGAAAATGTCAGCAAAGAAGGATAAGTTTTATGAAGGTGAGTTTTCTTTTACTACCCGCCTTTCTTTGTCCGTATGGTTTTTTTAGAACGGTTTGCTTTTAACTCTTCGTCTGCCCAAACAAACCGTTGGTCAAAGGGAAACGGTTCCCTACTAATTTCCCGGAGCCATTCGTAATCAGGATGCGTAGCATTCACCACCACATTGATGTCTCCCATCACTACCGCTGAAGGGACGCGCAACAACAGGGTAGCTTTCCTATTGAACCAGGCAGAACCTAAAGGCTGCGTAATAGTATAACTGGAGAACAGCCTCCAATCCTCTGGTAACTGAGAACGGTTTATTTCTTCATAGGCAACACGGTCGCCGTGAACACGGTCTGGAACCTCAAAGGTGAAGAGGCTGTAGCCAGTCGCCAGGAATCCTTGTCCCAGCCGATGTGCTATCGTTTCTGCCATCGCCAAGGCAGGGCTCGTGCTGGTATATAATATGCGCTCGCCATCAAAATTCCATCGTCCCGCATCATCAGGGGCAAACTTGGAGGTTGCATATTTGGAGAAGATGATTCTGTAGAGCTGCATATCAGGCTACGTAGCCATGGATGATACGACGAAGCTGCTTTTCTATTTCTCCCATACCTGTAATAGAATGCAGCATATCGGCAGGGTTCTTACCTTCCAGACCCGCGGAAGGCATGTAGAGCCAGTCAACAAAAGCATGGGTTGACCCGAATAACTCTTCTCCCAGTGCAAAAAGACGATGGAGTGTAAGGATTTTCTCGGCTGAATCTCCCGTGAATTTTTTCTTGTACTTGCGGTAATTGTCTATGGTTGTCGGATCAACACCGATGAAATTGGCTAACACTGCTTTAGACAGACTTGTATGAGACTGTAGCGCTCCGAAGAATTGCACATCTACGCCTTCATCCCGCAGGCGCACTAATTTTAGATTATCTGCTACCACTACTAAACTTTCCCTATTTTTAGGTTGTCCTCTCATCATTTCTCTTTTTAATCTACCCAAATATACGGAATTTTCGAATTGTAAAACGGAAATTTCTGTATTTTAATTATAGAAGAGGCGGATGGCTGCTCCGGTGGTTTTAGCGGTTATGTACCGGAAATTCCAAGAGCCAATACCCAGGCGGAGTGCCGCCCAATCTTTTAATAATTTCTTCTCGTGAAATAGGTTTGGAGTTTTGCAATAATTCCTGCCAAACGATATGGGCATCGCGTCCGTTGAAAAGGTTATTTATTTCTGAATTTTTCTGAGTTCCTTTTTTCATTGTATGGGGTTATTGTTTTGATGATATGAACAAAGTGCCAAAGCAATTGCTTAATACACTTTTGGTGCAAAAAATAGTACATTTATTGTTATATTTGTTAAAGCATAAAAGAAAATCCATGAAATATAATTTAATCATAGAAGCAGCGGAAACCGCGGATGGCCGCCCCGATGGTTTTATTGGGTATGTACCGGAAATTCCTGGTGCCAATACCCAAGGTGAAACCGAAGAAGAAGTACGCCGGAATATTGTGGAAGCTATTCAATTGATACAGGAAGTGAGAAAAGAGGAAGCGCTTAAAACTTTGGAAGGGACTTCTAACTACACATTGGAAAGTATTGAACTTTAAAAGGGAGTGTCTATCTCTAAATCTTTCACACAAATTTTCCGGCATAGACTGTTCTTGATTTCACGATGTCGCGGTATAGCAGTAAGTTTGCCATTTTTTATATTTTTATAAACAGTATGATTAGTTCCCTCCCACACCAAGTAGCTATCATGCTTTTCTAAATGCCGAATAAGGTCTCGTCTTTTCATAAGGTTTTAATTTTTTAGTCATCAAGCGCAATTTTTTCTAATTCCATGTTTAAGTGTTTTTTCACTCTACATGAGAAAAAATAGATAAAGGAAAAAGGGTTTAGATTTGTGGTTCTTCACATCACTCACTAAACCCTTTTGAGAATGAAATATAAGTGAAAAGATAAGTAAAATATTTCAGAAAGTGGACACACTAATGCCCCTCAAACCAATAAACTTGGCTCGTTCAAAGTCAGCTTTGCAACTGTAGATCGTTAGCTGCGCGTTTACATCCCATGATGAAAATGTTGGTAATACGCTTCATTCCAATGCAACTGGTTTTTGAAATCCCTGATTTTGGTATCTTTATCAATTACCAGCAACTCGATACCAGCAATGTCGGCGAAGTCTTCCATGTATTCAGTTGTAATTGCTTTGGAGAAAACAGTATGGTGGGCGCCACCTGCCAGAATCCAGGCGGTAGCGGCTTCTTTCAGGTTGGGATGCGCATTCCATAGTACACGGGCTACCGGTAATTTTGGCAAGCCCTGTTCCGGTGCTACGGCTTCCACCTCATTCACCAACAGGCGGAACCGATTGCCCATGTCCATTAAAGAAGCATTCATGGCGGCTCCGGGCGCTACGTCAAATACCAGCCGCACCGGATCTTCTTTGCCACCAATAGAAAGCGGATGCACCTGGCAGGAAGCTTTTCCATGCGCGATAGAAGGACAGATTTCCAGCATATGGGCACCCAGTACCCGCATACCATTCGGATGAAAATGGTAGGTATAATCTTCCATAAACGATGTGCCACCTTTTAATCCGGCACTCATTACTTTCAGGGCACGTACCAAAGCAGCAGTTTTCCAGTCGCCCTCACCCCCAAAGCCATACCCGTCGGCCATCAGGCGCTGGGTAGCGATGCCGGGCAGTTGTTTCATGCCGTGCAGGTCCTCAAAAGTATCGGTAAATCCTTTGAAATTCCCGTTTTCCAGAAATGCTCTCAAACCCAGTTCTATGCGAGCGGCATCCAGCAGCGATTGTCGTTTTTCTCCACCCTTCAGCAGGTTGGCGGTCAGGGTATAACTGTCTTCATATTCGGCGATCAGTGTTTCCATTTCACCATCGCTTACCTGGTTTACATACGCTACCACATCGCCAATGCCATAACCATTCACTTCATACCCCAGCTTCATTTGTGCTTCTACTTTGTCGCCTTCGGTAACGGCTACCTGCCGCATGTTGTCGCCAATTCGGGCAAATTTGCCACCCTGCCAGTCGTGCCAGCCGGCTGCTACCCGGGACCAGATGCCCAGATGTTGCTGCACTTCGGCATCTTCCCAATGCCCGACTATTACTTTCCGGTCTTTACGCATCCGGCTCATCATAAAGCCAAACTCCCGTCCGCCATGCGCCGACTGGTTCAGGTTCATAAAATCCATGTCAATAGCCTGCCAGGGAATATCGCGGTTGAACTGGGTATGCAAATGGGCAAGCGGTTTTTGTAATATCTTCAGCCCGTGTATCCACATTTTAGCGGGTGAGAAAGTGTGCATCCAGGCTACCATGCCGATGCAGGCAGCGGTAGTGTTGGCTTCCTGGCATACTTTAGCAATTTCGCCAGCCGATTTCAGGATAGGTTTGTATACCACCTGTACCGGCAAAGCCGAACTCTGGTTTAGCGCTTCAGCTATTTTTTGGGAGTGAAGGGCTACCTGTTTTAAAGTTTCCTCACCATATAAATCCTGGCTGCCGGTAACAAACCAGACTTCAAATTTTTTTAAATCTATCATAATATTTTATCCATTTATTAGAATGAAGATTTTTCCTGGAATTAGCTTTGCCCGTAATAGGCGTTTTTCCCATGTTTGCGCTCGTAATGCTTATTAATGAGGGCGTCTTTCAACCGTGGCGCATTGGGATTGATTTGTAAAGTCAGGTAGGCCATCCGGGCCAGTTCTTCCAGCACCTTGCTGTTGTACACAGCTTTGGCCGCGTTTTTCCCCCAGGTGAACGGACCATGGTTGCCCAGTAAAACCATTTCCACTTCCTGATATGACAGATTTTTATCGGCAAAACAATCCAGTATCTGTTGTCCGGTCATGTGCTCATAATCACCCTCAATGAGGGTATCGCTCATAGGTGGCGCACAGGGGATATCCTGGGTGAGGTGGTCGGCATGCGTGGTACCAAAAATAGGAATATCCATTTGCGCCTGCGCCCAGCTTACCGCATAGGTAGAATGGGTATGGGCAATGCCGCCAATACTTTCCCAGCTTCGGTACAGGTAAGCATGGGTTTTGGTATCGGATGAAGGGCGCATGCTGCCTTCTACCAGAGTATTGTCGAAATCAACAATTACGATGTCTTCCGGAGTAAGTTTTTCATAAGCCACGCCACTGGGCTTTATGGCAAATACCCCCTCGTTGCGATCGGCCGCACTTACATTGCCAAAAGTGTACACTACCAATTCAAGTTTGGGTAATTGCATATTTGCTTCGTAGCATGCCCTTTTTAATTCCTTGTATTTACTCATAGCTTTTCCTCTTCTTTCATATGCGTTTGAGACTCAATAAAGCTTCCAAACTCATTATACCGCTGGTACAGGGTTTCATAAATTTTTACCTGTTCTGTCTGTGGATGATATTCTTTTTCAAATCCGTTGCCCATAGCGTTTTTGGCAGTGAGCACATCCGGGTAAATACCGGCAGCAACCGCCGCGTAAATAGCGGCACCCAGTGCAGGAGCCTGCTCTGATACCGCTACTTTAATAGGCCGATTCAGCACATTGGCCAGCGTTTGCATTACAAAAGTTGATTTTTTGGCTACACCACCAATACCAATTACGGTTTTAATCGGTACGCCTTCCGCCTCAAAGCGTTCAATAATTTTTTTTGAGCCAAAACAAATAGATTCTACCAGCGCACGGAAAACATGTGCTGAATCAGTTCCCATACTCAGCCCCATCATGGCGCCTTTTAGTGCCTGATTCGCATCCGGCGTTCTGCGGCCATTTATCCAATCCAGCGCTACTATGCCGGTTTCTGATGGCGGAATTTGCTCGGCAGCATCAGATAAAGCCACAATCATCTGATCGTACAATTCTTCCGATAATTTGGTTTTGGTAGGTTCGTCTAACAGGGCAGAAGTTTTTACCATATTTTCTATCGGCCAGTAAAGCAGGTTTCTGAACCAGGCCAGTACATCACCAAACCCTGATTGTCCGGCTTCCAGGCCAATCATACCCGGTATTACCGAACCGTTTACCTGTCCGCATATTCCTTTTACCAAAGTATTGCCCAGGCTTTCTTTTGAAGCAATCATAATGTCGCAGGTAGAGGTGCCCATCACTTTGATCAGCGCATGTTCTTCAATTTCACCCCCTACAGCTCCGGCATGGGCATCGAACGTGCCTACTGCTACTTTAACACTGGTAGACAGCCCTAACTTTTCTGCCCATTCGGATGAAAGATTTCCGGCCGCCTGGTCTGAGGTATAAGTTTCATTATACAGGCGGTCGCGTAGGTCGGCCAGCCGGGGGTCCAGTCTGGAAAGAAAATCTTTGGAGGGCAAACCGTGCCAGCTTTCGTGCCACATGGCTTTATGTCCGGCGGCACAGCGACTTCTTTTGAAGGTGGAAAGTTCGTTGCTGCCCGTAAGCACAGAGGTGAGCCAATCGCAGTTTTCCATCCAGGAGTAAGCATTTTTGGCGATGCTTTCGTCGTTCCGGATCGTGTGCAGAATTTTTGCCCAGAACCACTCCGAAGAGTAAATACCCCCTTCGTATTGGGTGAAATCTATACCACCCCAGGTACGGGCCAGGTGATTAATTTCTTCTGCTTCCTGAATAGAGGTATGGTCTTTCCATAGAATCACCATAGCATTTGGATTTTCTTCAAAACCAGGAGTGAGTGCCAGGGCAGTCCCCTGTTGGTCTACCGGCATCGGAGACGATCCTGTAGTATCCACACAGATTCCCTTTATCAATAAAGGATCGATGGCGGATTCTAAAAGCACACCTTTAATAGAAGAAATCAACCCTTCCAGATGATCCAGCGGGTGCTGACGAAACTGATTGATAGATGCATCGCGGTATTTTCCTTCTTTCCAACGAGGGAACCAGTATACATGGCTGTTCAGGCAATGTCCGGTGCCGGCGTTTACTAATACCGCCCGTACGGAATCCGTTCCATAATCGAGACCGAGGGTGTAATATTGATTTGCCATTTTTTTAGGGTTATATGTGTATTATTTACACTTATTTAAACTCTAAATATTGTACTTATTTTTTTATATTCCAAATTGTTTATACATTTTTGGTTATCCTACTGAAAATCATTAAAAATTATTTTTGGGAAAAAGATATGAGCCCGTTTTATCAAGCCTTTGAGAAGGTATATATCGCGATTGATTGTATAATTTTTGGTTTTGGCGAGGGCCAGTTAAAGGTACTAACGATAAGAAGGGATTTTGAACCTGAACTAGGCAAGCTTTCGCTGCCGGGTGGTTTTTTAAAGCCGGAAGAAAACCTGCACGAAGCTGCCAAACACATACTGGAAAATTTGACCGGATTAAGAAATATTTACATGGAGCAACTGCATGCTTTTGGTGAATTAAGCAGGGATCCGGCCGACAGAGTTATTTCTGTAGCATATTATGCGCTCATAAAAATAGACCAGGAACTGGAGGAGTTGGATCGTGCCCATGATGCCCGTTGGTTTCCTGTTGCCGAAATGCCAAAACTGATTTTTGACCACGACCAGATGGTGAAAAAAGCTTTTGATATGCTGAAATTAAAGGCCAAATACCAACCTATTGGTTTTGAACTGCTTCCTGAAAAGTTTACCATTCCGCAGCTTCAAACGCTTTATGAGAGTATCAACCAGGTGCGTTACGACCGCAGAAATTTTAGCAAAAAAATACATGCGATGCAGCTTTTACAGAAGTTAGGTGAGAAACAGAAAGATACTTCTAAAAAAGGGGCTTATCTGTACCAGTTCGACCGGTTACGGTACGATGAATTAAAAAAGAAAGGGTATAATTTCGAGCTGTAATGGAATATATTTTCTCAAAAAAAGGTATAATAGCCTTCTTTTTTTAATTTTAGTAAATAATTGACTTTGCTATATTGAATATCTCTTAGTTGTATTGATGCTTATCTAACCCTTATGAAAAAATTGAATCCTATTATTTCTCTCCTTTCCCGCAAAAGTTTTTTTAGGCAAATCGCTTCATTACATTTTGTCTGGTTTATAATCTGCCTGCTCCTGCTTTTGGCCTGTCACCCCGAACCAGAGCAAAAAGAAGAAGTTCAACTTACTGAAGAAGAACAACATTTACCGGAAAATGCTCTGGTAGGTTTAGAAGTAGCCAATGATCTGAAACTGACTTTGTTTGCTTCCGAACCTATGCTTACCAACCCTACCAATATGGATATTGATGCCAAGGGAAGAATCTGGGTATGCGAGGCATATAATTACCGCCCGGAACTGAATCCTAATAATCCAAAGCGAGACGAAGGCGACCGGATTTTGGTTCTGGAAGATACCGACGGTGATGGCAAAGCCGATAGCCAAAAAGTTTTTTATCAGGGTACCGACATTAACGCGGCTTTGGGAATAGCTGTTTTGGGTAATAAAGTATATGTGTCGGTAAGTCCGGACGTATTTGTGTTTACCGATGAAGATGGCGACGACAAAGCCGACAAAAAAGAAATTTTGTTTTCAGGAATTGCCGGCGAACAGCACGACCATGCCGTACATGCATTCGTTTTCGGTCCTGATGGTAAATTATATTTTAACTTTGGTAATGCCGGTGAACAATTAAAAGATGCCAACGGCAAACAAGTGATTGATATCCATGGTAATCCGGTTACCAACGAAGGCAAACCTTTCCGCGAAGGTATGGTATTCCGGTGCAATCCCGATGGCTCGGAAGTTGAGGTGCTGGGCAATAACTTTCGTAATAACTACGAAGTGGCAGTAGATTCTTACGGTACCCTGTGGCAATCGGATAACGATGATGACGGCAACCGGGGCGTTCGGATTAATTATGTAATGGAATACGGCAATTATGGGTATACCGATGAAATGACCGGAGCCGGATGGCGTGCCCGCCGTACCAACATGGAATCGGAAATCCCGAAACGCCACTGGCATTTGAACGACCCTGGTGTGGTGCCAAACCTGTTACAAACTGGCGCCGGATCGCCCACCGGTATGGTGTTGTACGAAGGAGAATTGCTGCCTGAAAGATTTCGTAACCAGATGATCCACTCCGACGCGGGGCCTAACGTGGTAAGGGCTTATCCGGTAAAAGAAGATGGTGCCGGTTACTCGGCTTCTATTGATAATATTGTAGAGGGCAAAGATCAGTGGTTTCGCCCATCTGATGTGTGTGTGGCTCCTGATGGTTCTCTGTTCATTGCCGACTGGTACGATCCCGGAGTTGGGGGGCATCAGATGGGCGATCAGGAAAGGGGCAGAATTTATCGGGTAGCGCCTGCCGATTCAGACTACAAAGTTACCAAACCCGATTTTTCTACCCCTGAAAAGGCGGTTGAGGCACTGAAAAGTCCGAATATGGCGACACGTTACTTAGCCTGGAGCAAACTGGCCGAGTGGGGCAACGACACAAAAAGCGCCCTGGAAAAGCTGTATCAGTCGGAAAATCCGCGGATGCGGGCCCGTGCTTTGTGGCTATTGGCAAAACTTGACACCCAATACATTGAAGAAGCACTAAAAGACCAGCATGCCGATATCCGGATTACCGCCATTCGTGCCGCAAGAGCACATGATATGGAACTGGCCCAATTGTTACAACCCATGGTAGACGATGAGTCGGCGCAGGTAAGAAGGGAGATTGCCATTGCCCTGCGCTATATGAAATCGCCTGAAGCACCTGCCCTATGGGCTGCCCTGGCCGACCGGTACGACGGAAAAGATCGCTGGTATCTGGAAGCTTTGGGCATTGGTTCCGACCTTCGAGCTGATGCGTATTTTGATGCCTGGTTAAAAAATAAGGAAAATCCTGTTGGCGATAAGGCTTCCCGAGACATCATCTGGCGGACCCGGGCAAAAGCCGCATTGCCACTGATGGCTGAAATTATACAGTCGACCCAATCGGAAGCCGATTCTACCGAAATGTATCGGTTTTTCCGTGCCTATGATTTTCACCAGGAAGGGGAAAAACAAAAAGTGCTGACCAATTTGCTAAAAGGTAACAATCCGCAGCAGTCGAAAATAGACATATTGGCGTTTAAGCATATGGATAAAAATCAGTTGGCTAAAAATTCCTCCTTAAAACCTTACTTCGAAAAAGCCCTGGCCTCAGCGGCAGGTACCCAGGATTACCTGGACCTGATAAAAACATATGAATTAAGAAATAAAAGTAAAGAGTTGTTACAACTTGCCCGTGAAAATCTGGAAAACAGTCTGGGTACTGAAGCGCTGAAACTTGCGCTGGAAATGGGTGCTGAAAAATCTGTATTAACCATGCTGCAACAAGGAACAGAGGCCGATAAAATAGCCCTGGTAGATGCCTTGGGTAAAGCTAATACCGATGAATCCATGAATATTCTGAATCCGATTATAACCGACAGCACGCGTGAGCGGAAAATACGAGAAACGGCCATCGCGGCGCTGGGTAGCAGTGGATGGGGAGGCGAAAACCGGTTGCTGGACATGGTAAAAGAAGGAAAAATATCCAAAGATCTGGAACCTGCCGCCGCCGATGTATTGGGCAGAGCGTACCGGGAAAGTATCAGGGAAGAAGCCGGGTTATATTTGGATATTCCCGGCCAGACAGCCAGCAAGGAATTACCGCCGATTAGTCAACTGGTGGCGCAAACAGGAGATGTGCGGAATGGTGAGAAAATTTTTACAACCAAAAGTTGTAGTACCTGCCATCAGGTTAACGGTGAGGGTGTTAATTTCGGGCCTGATCTTTCGGAAATAGGAAATAAGCTATCGGCGGGAGCCATGTATGTAGCTATTCTGTACCCCAGCAAGGGCATCAGTTTTGGGTACGAAGGTTACCACATCCGGTTAAATGACGGATCGGAGGAAATAGGATATATCGCCAGCGAAACAGAAGATGAATTGCAATTGAAGAAAATGGGGGGTGTTACCAGCACCATTCGTAAAGCTGACATTAAATCAAAGGAAGAATTGGAAAATTCTTTAATGACGGCCAATTTGGGTCAGATGATGACCGAACAGGAATTGGTGGATCTGGTAGGCTACCTTAGCTCATTGAAATCAGCAGCGACGGCTGCTAAATAGTAATTTAAAATAAACGCCCGTGCTGCCGGTTAAAGCAGCACGGTGTTATACACAAACTACTAGGTGCTTATAATATCAGACCTATCAAGCCTGATGTGGATTTCTCTTGATAAACTGTCCGTTATCAATAAAAAGCTCATTATTGGTATCAAACAATGAGTTTTCGATTTTGATCCAGTTGATGAATAAAGTTCTCATGCTGGATTCTAACACAAATTTCATCACATTCTTTGTTGTGTTCATGGTTGCCTGTTTTATTAAATGTTAAAAATATGGCTACTAATTATAATTCATCAGTTAGTAGCCGGTAAATAAAAATTGTAACTCATTTTTTGGGAGAATATTTCTTTTTCAGTAAAAAAATAACTGAAAATGCTGTTTTTTTTTCGGTTACCGGACATAAGTAGGGCAATTGAGCCTGTCGCCACCCAAAATAAATCGGTAACTTACCAAAATATTCAGTTGGGCACTGCCCGTATACACATCGGTTGCTTCGGTGCCAGCAAGCACATATTTACCCTTTCCATAAAAGTAAGTGAACTGTGCGCCCACACCAAAATTTTTGATCCGGTAAATAGCACCTGCGCCTGCCATAATACCTACCCCGCCATCTGACTGAAACCGGTTCTCATTGGCAGTCTGGCTGCCGTTACGTTCGTCGGTCAAACCTGCCGTCCAGCCCATTATGCCTGCCAGTCCGTTTAATTCCAGCGCTTTTGGAATAAAATAAAACAAAGGAGAAAAATTATATTTGGCATAAACCGGTATATAATTGGGCCGCAAATACACATCTTCCTGCACATAACGGGCGCCTGTATTTACGGCAATACCAAAACTAAGTGGATTGGCCGTGTTTCCATATTCCGCGAAAAAGTGAAATGGTAACCCGGCATTTTCCAAACCGGCCTGGTCTGACTGGTGCCAGATACCTACTCCCGCGCCTATTTCTATGTACTTAAAGCCCGGTGCACGGCGCGGATTATAGCCAGATTTTACGTTCTCTTCCAAAAAATATTCCTCGGAAAAAGAATAGCCAAAAACTTTACTGGCCTGCAAGCCAGGCTTTAATCCGGAACCTGATTTTGCAATGCGCTCAGTTTTTTCAGGGAAATCATATCCATAACCCTTTATTGTAAACAACAAAGAAGAAAGAAAGAAAAACCACAAAAATGAATGGGCTAATCGCAAAAATGTTTTCCTTAAATACATATTCATATCCAGTGCTGTTTAGCAATATATAAAATTCATGCCATCTACAGTTATATCGTAGTAAAGCGCAAAATCTTATATTTTGAAGTCAATTTTTTCAAAATGATAATTCAAAATAAGAAAAATTTTATACTTGGATTAAAATTTAAGATGAGCATAAACCGAAATTCGCGCCCTGTATGCTTTATTTTAGCAGCTT
Organism: Cyclobacteriaceae bacterium; assembly: GCA_041745535.1. Classification (GTDB taxonomy): domain Bacteria; phylum Bacteroidota; class Bacteroidia; order Cytophagales; family Cyclobacteriaceae; genus JBGTIS01. The sequence continues at coordinate 12,430 of JBGTIS010000291.1, forward strand.
TAAGTTTATTGGATTTACTATGCAGAAATTTATTTTACTGGCCGGCTCGGTGCTGGGGGCATTATCGGTAATGATTGGGGCCTTTGGTGCCCATGCTTTAAAAAATATGCTGGAAACACAGGGCAGGCTGGATACTTTTGAAACGGCTGTCAAATACCAGTTTTATCATACCCTGGGCATGTTGCTTATCGGCTTGCTGATGTACCAGATTCAGGACAAGCTGTTAGGATATGCCGGAATATCGATGCTGGCCGGGGTTATTATTTTTTCAGGGTCGCTTTATGTATTATGCCTGAGCGGTATCCGCTGGATGGGAGCCATTACCCCTTTTGGAGGTTTGTTCATGATTGTGGGCTGGGTGCTGTTATTTATAGCGATTTACAAATCCGGATTGCGATAATTTGTTAATATTCGTATGCTTTGCGGGTGATGATACTTCTGCCCAGGGTAATCTCATCAGCATATTCCAGCTCGCTGCCAATAGGGATGCCTCGGGCTATGGTGCTGATTTTTATGTTAAACTCCTTTAGCTTTTTCGTAATAAAAAAAGCAGTGGTGTCGCCTTCCATAGTAGCACTGAGCGCCAGAATAATTTCCTGTACTTCCGAACCGGGCTCGCTTACCCTGAGAATGAGCGATTCAATGTGCAAATCGCTGGGGCCAATGCCTTCAATGGGTGAGATTACGCCGCCCAGCACATGATACAGGCCCCGGTATTGCGAGGTGTTTTCAATAGCCAGCAAATTGGTAGCGGTTTCTATTACGCAAATAATGGAGCGATCGCGCTTTTTGCTGGAGCAAAGCGCACAAAGGGGCGCATCAGCTATGTTATGGCACTGCTGGCAGTACTGCGTTTTGGTACGCAGGTTTACCAATGATTCTGACAAAGAATGGGTACTCTTTTCATCTTCCTTTAGCAAATGCAAGGCTAGCCGCAAGGCTGTTTTTTTTCCTATTCCCGGAAGTTTCGAAATTTCGTTTACTGCGTCTTCAACAAGCCTGGAGGGATATTCCATAAGAACAAAGAGAAAGGTGGTTTTTTAACTAATTAAAATTACTGAATTACCGCGCCGATTCCTTCTTCGCGGATCGCGTTGCGTTTAGGCTTAAGTTCTTCGTAAGAACCTTTTTTAACAGCACATTTTCCCTTGTAATGAATAATCCAGGTACATTGTTCCGCCTGTTCCCGCGAATGCTCGCATATCTTAATCAATACATTAATTACATGTTCAAAAGTGTTAAAGTCGTCATTAAGCACCACAAGATCTTTATTTTCAGCGGCTCCCTCATCTACTAAAACTTCAACTTCCTTTAATTCTTCTTCCTGCAATGAATACTTCATATAAAATATTATATTTTTGTGCCCAAATAAAATCTACCATATCATAAGACTTCACCCGGTACTATTTTGTTTCTCATTAATAATCAATTCTTAAGTAAAATTACAAAAAAAGCCACAAATTAAGGCTTTTATTAAACAATAACTTATGTCGCCACTTTTAGTTTTATTAGTTATTTCCGGATACTTCGGCCTACTGTTAACCATCTCTTATTTCACGTCCAGAAACGCCACTGATGATACATTTTTTACCGGAAACCGCAGTTCTCCCTGGTATCTGGTGGCTTTTGGTATGGTTGGCGCCTCCCTTTCCGGAGTAACTTTTATTTCTGTTCCCGGTGAAGTAGGCAGTTCCTATTTTACCTATTATCAAATGGTGTTGGGCTATATACCCGGGTATGCCTTTATTGCCCTGGTGCTGATGCCCCTGTACTACCGGCTTAACCTCGTTTCCATCTACGGATATCTGGAAAAACGGTTTGGCTTTTGGTCGTATAAAACCGGGGCTTTCTTCTTTTTAATTTCCCGGGTTATTGGATCTTCATTACGGCTTTTCCTGGTAGCCGGGGTATTGCACATTGGTTTATTTAGTGCCTATGGCATTCCTTTCTGGATAACCGTAGCGATTACCATTGTACTCATCTGGCTGTACACCTTTCGGGGTGGCATTAAAACCATTGTGTGGACCGATTCGCTGCAAACTTTATTTATGCTTTCAGCCGTAGTAATCAGCATTTTTCTGATAGGCAATGAAATGGACCTGAGTTTGGGCGGGTTGGTAAAAACTGTGGAATCCAGCGAGCTTTCAAGAATTTTTGAATGGAAATGGAACAGTTCCCGTAATTTTTTCAAGCTGTTTCTGTCGGGTGCATTTATTGCCATTGTAATGACGGGCCTGGACCAGGACATGATGCAGAAAAACCTGACCTGCCGCAATATTGGCGACGCCCAGAAAAATATGCTTTGGTTCACCGTATGTCTCATGTTTGCCAATCTGCTGTTTCTGGCATTGGGCAGTTTACTATATATGTACGCCGCTTCTAAAAATATTGCTTTGCCCGAACGTACCGATGACCTGTTCCCCATGCTGGCTTTGCATCATTTTCATCCTTTTGCCGGCATTGTATTCCTACTGGGCATTGTCGCGGCAGCCTATTCCAGTGCCGACTCCGCCTTAACAGCCCTGACCACATCTTTTTGTGTGGATTTTCTGGGCTTAGCCAAAAGAAGCGAAGTAAATACAACCGAAGGTGTACCGGTGGAAAAACAGATTGATTCGGGCACGCGCAAAAAGGTACACATAGGCTTTTCCGTTTTGCTATTTCTGGTCATCCTGATTTTTAAAGCCATTAACGATGAAAGCGTGAT
>JBGTIS010000292.1:0-8282 GCA_041745535.1 Cyclobacteriaceae bacterium
TTGCCACTGGCTTCCCATTCCCGGCACAGGGCAAACATCTTTTCGCGTAAGTTATTAGATTGCATATGGTACAACTTTGTTTTATCGCAAAGTTCACCCTAAAATCATTGCCTGTAAAGATGTAGCACACCGTAGGGATACCATAATCTGTTGCAAGAGGATCAATCGTAGTAAACCTACCCAACGCGGGATCATGCATTCTGTATTTAAATTGATACCAGCCCAGGTCTAAATCACTCTGAAGTTCTTGTCCTTGGAATAAGTATTTGTTATTTAAATCTCTTCCTGGAGTTTGGTTAAAAGTAAGACCGAAAGGATAATAATGAACCTAAACAAAGGTTTTAAAAAGTGTAAATATTTATTCGGTCCATACGTTGCCCACTTGCGAAACGGGAATGCAGGGTTGATATATGCCGGGCAATGGGTCGTACGACAGGATATTTTTCCCCACCGCTTCTGAGGAATAATAGCCCAGCAGGGTAAGGTCTTTTAAGGTACGGTAATACGATACGGGTTCCCTGCCGGTTTCGGGTTCATCGCCGGTTTCGTTGGTGGGAAATCCCCAGATGGAAGGCTTCAGCACAGGCGTATTTTTTTCATATTTCATTAGCACTTCCACTTGCTCTTCCTCTTTACAATTCACAAAACTTTTTCCGTATATCTCCTCGCAATCCTTATCAAAAGCATCAACCCAGGCTTTGAATTGCTGCTGATCTTCTTCGATAAATAAATCTTTGGCCATTTTATCCACAAAAACAGCCAGCCTTAAATCTTTCGCTCCGGGGGTATCTGTTTTGGGCAATATCCTCTCTGTAATTTCGGTAACCACCGCCGCCTGCTGTTTGGAAAACAACACCGGATTCCAGTCCAGCTCAGGCTCACTTTTACAGCTGTTCAGTACGGCAGCAACCGTGGAACCGGAAATGGCATATCCCATAATCAGTGTGGTATGTTTCAGTGCTTCCCTGCGATTCATATTTGTCAGTTTTAAAGGTTTTAAAAAAATCATCCAATATTCCCGCGCTTCAATTCTTTTACAGCAAAGTCAACCGCCCTGGCGGTCAGGGCCATATAGGTAATGGAGGGATTCTGACAGGAGGAAGAAGTCATGCAGGCGCCATCGGTAACAAATACATTCGGGACGCCATGCAGTTGGTTATGCCCGTTCAGCATAGAGGTTTTTGGTTCCTTCCCCATGCGGGCCGTACCCATTTCGTGTACACCCACGCCGGGACCACCCATATTGTCGTAGGTGGTTACATTTTGCAGCCCTGCGGCTTCCAGCATCTCGGCCGCGTCTTTCCGCATATGATCACGCATGGTCATTTCATTGTCTCTGAATTCGCAATCGATGGCCAGCGTGGGCTGTCCCCATTTGTCTTTTTTGTCGGTATCCAAAGTTACCTGGTTTTCATGGTACGGCAGGCATTCGCCAAACCCTACCAGAAACATGCTCCACCCGCCGGGTTTGAACAACCCTTCTTTGAAATCCTTACCTATTTTTTCCTGGTTCACCCCACTTCCCCAACCCCCACGGACGGCTGCCCCCTGATACCCATAACCACGCAGGTATTCTTTCACCCGCATTTTTTCATCCAGGTTCCGGTAACGGGGTATATAAATCCCATTGGGCCGGCGACCTTTGTAATACTGGTCTTCCAGTCCTTCGTATGAACCCATCGCGCCGGTGCGGTAATGGTGGTCCATCAGGTTATGCCCTAACTCGCCACTATCGTTGCCCAGGCCATTGGGAAACCGGCTGGAAGTGGAATTGAGCAGGATAAAAGTACTGCCAAGAGTAGAGGCATTGCAAAAAATGACCGGGGCATAAAATTCTACCGTTTCCCCGGTTTCCGCATCTATCACCAGTACCCCTGTGGCTTTCTTCTGCTTTTCGTCGTACAGAATGGAATTCACGATGGAATCGGGTCGGATGGTCAGGTTTCCAGTACGCTCGGCAGCAGGAATGGTAGCGGAATTGCTGCTGAAATAAGCCCCGTACGGGCACCCTCTGGAGCAGCGGTTCCGGTACTGGCATTTGCCGCGGCCCAGTGCCTTGTGTTCCTCGGTGGGTTCCGTCAGATGAGCTACCCGACCTATGGTCATATATCGGCCGGGGAAATTCTTTTCGATACGAGCTTTTACCTGTTTTTCCAGGCAATTCAACTCCATAGGCGGTAAAAACTGACCATCGGGTAAATGCGCAAGCCCAAGGGGTTCTCCGCTTACCCCTACAAATTTTTCAGCATAATCGTACCAAGGGGCGATTTCTTTGTACCGGATGGGCCAGTCTACCCCAATCCCTTCTCTGGCATTGGCTTCAAAATCCAGGTCGCTTAACCGGTAACACTGCTTGCCCCACATCAACGACCTGCCTCCTACCTGATTGCCCCGTATCCAGTCGAATCGTTTGATTTCGGTATAAGGATTTTCCAGGTCATCGGCATAAAAATGCTGGTTCGATTCGTCAACAAACCCGCTGCGAATCTGCACATGGCGCACCTGCTGATCTGCTTGAGTAAGCCGGCCACGGTGTGGTTTATCCCAGGGATCATCGTTCATGGTGGGATAATCTTTGACATGCTGCACCATCCGGCCTTTTTCCAGCACCAGGGTTTTCAATCCTTTTTCGCAAAGCTCTTTGGCAGCCCAGCCACCACTGATACCGGAACCAATCACAATAGCATCGTAGGTATGGGTTTGTTTTGCTTTTACATTCAGGTTACTCATAAACGGTTATGTTGATATAAAACGCAATTAAATGAATAATAGGAAGATTGGCATTTTTTCATAGATGAAATTATAGAAATTCAGATACTTTTAGGGTCACCTGCCTCCTTATTTTATTTCACCTGCCCAGCCGAGATCGACCTGCAGGGCTTCCAGGGCAACTGCCAGATAGGCGAATGGGGCATTCCAGTTAATGGCAATTTCATTGGAGGCATACGAACACACATCATCTGTAAACACTTCATCTGCCGCCGTAGCTGTGTAGGAAGTGCAATGGTCCTGCTGGGGCGCCCTGGCATTCGGTCCGCCCGACAGCAAACCCGGTATCGGGTCATCAATCCCATCAGCCTCTGACAGGCGATGGTGCGGATGCATGGGCGTTTTGTGTCCGTATCCGGTCAAAAATGAGTAACCAGTCGCGTTTCTGCCCAACAGATAATCCAGATTGTCCAGAGCAGCACTGGCATATCGCTTGTCTTTGCTTAGCCGATAGGCCTGTAAAAGGGCAATACCCTGATTGGCAGCCACCGCATTGCTGCCCCAGATATAATCCTGCTCGGTTTTGCCCATCACCGTATGATAGGGTTGCTGGTCTATTCCTGCTATCAATTCATCGGCCATGGCTTTCAATTGGGTTTGAAGGGCCAATACATCTTTCTGGGCGATAGCAGTCAGGTCTGCGCCATGCCGAAGCAGGGTATAATAGCCTAATAACCGCACCTGTGCCCAGGAAGGCAGGGGCATCTGCTGGTCGGGAAACAGGTTGACGGCCTGGTAATACGCATCATTTTTAGTAGTAACGTATAATTCGGAAGCAGCCCAGATCCATTCGTCATCAAAAGTTCGGTCACCATAAGCGCCGGTGGACACATCAGGATCAAACTGCTCGTTCATAGCATTCTGGTCATAGGCCAGGGCAGGGTGCTGTTTGGCCCAATCCCAGGCATGGGTGGCAGCCTGCAGGCAGGAATCGGCCAAACCGGGTAACTGCCGTTCAAATTTTCGGAAAATGCGACTTGCCTGTGCGGCCACGGCTGCCAGGTCCAGGGTAGCGGCAGTACCTTTCTGTACCACATAACGGGGAATAGTGGCTTCCGCAGGCATAATCATGCCATCGAACCGGGCACTGGTGAGCTTATGGTACACACCGCCATCGTTGGGGTCCTGCATGGTGAGCATCCAACGCAGGTTGTACAGAATTTCGTCCAGTAGGTCCGGTATTTGATTTTCACTCTCTGGAATGTTCAGATTGAGCGTATCAAAAAAAGAAGGAAAATCTTCATACAGGGAAAGCAAAGTACCGGTAGTAATACCAGAATTAACGATGTACTTATTATAATCGCCCGCATCGTACCAGCCTCCGGGTGCGGACAGAGTACTGCCAGCAGGCCGTTTGTCAGAAGCGGCTGAAGGGTGTACCAGCACCTGATTATCCAGATGCCCCGCAGCTCTTGCCCATTTACCTCCGTAAGCTTTCGTAATGGGCATAGACATGCGCTGAAAATAGAAGGCCTTGATCGAAGCTTTGGCTACACCAAGCATGGGCTGAGGCTGGATTTGGAAAGTATTGGATGCTCCCACCCCAGGTACCATTATCACAAAGGTTGCGGTATCGTGCACCGCTGAAAAATCGGCCAGTCGTGTGGTTTTATCAGAAAAACGCGATTGGCGCTCCTTACCCAGTTCACCCATGAAAACCGTATCCTGCAGATTGGCCGAAGTAATAAAAAATTTACCGGCCTCAGTTCCTTCCACCACCGCCATTTTAGGCCCATTAGGATAAAAACCCACCTGATTTAACTGGATTGCGGTTGATAATTGTTGTGCGCATGCCGGGAGAACCCATATTCCCGGCAGGTAAAACCAAATTATTATGAATCTGGATGTTAGTATGTTAAAGATAGGAGGCGACATAAAGTTGTGATATGATTAGATAGTCAAAAATTTAGTGATAAAGGTTGGTGATGATTTCCAGTTGAAAATTACAAAAGAGAATGGATTGTTAAAATTTTATAGGAATGATTCTAAAATATTCTTTGGCTTTTTGTAATTTCAACAAAACTATCATCACTGATGCTATTCTGTAAAGTTATTTTTTTCGCTTTTTTGCTACCGGTTATGCTTTTGAGTCAACCGGTAGTAACAGATAAGCCCGTTACCAGCGCCACACTTTTGTTACTGGCCTATGAAGCAGAGGAGCAGGGAGAAATTACCAGGGCACTGGCTTATTACCAGCAGGCGAAACATGTACTGGATAAGCAGGAATATGCTTTACATGTATATATTTGCGATAAAATATCCTGCCTCTATTCAAAAAATTTTGAGGCGGCCACCGCCAGGCTTTATCTCGATTCAGCACAAGATTTACTTTCAGTGAAACTCTACGAAAACGATTCTTTAATCGCGCAAACCTGGTATACCGCTGGCATTTACTTTGATTACGCAGGCAAGCCCGATTCGGCATTGTACTATCACCAGAAAGCATTTAAACTGAGAAAAGCACTTCATATAGACAACCCCATCGCAGTAGCCAATAGCTTACAAAGCATTGGGGAGGTATACCTGTATGGCTATCAGAATTATTATGAAGCCGAACAAAATTTAGAACCTGCCATGCGGCTTTGGGAGACACACAAAGGTCCGGACAGGCTTACCATTAGCTGCTATTACAACCTGGCGGTGGCCAACCGGCGGAAGGGTGATTTTCTGAAGGCACTTTCTTATGCCTATAAAACTTTAAACTCGAATAAAATCAGCGCCCTTCCCGATCCTTATAACCTTTCGGCAACCTACAGCCTGATCGGCACTATTTATTTTGATATGGGTGAGCCTAAAAAAGCTCTGGTGTACAATGACACCGCCATTTCGCTGTCGGTACAATATAACTTAAGCGGCAATTTACCGCTGCATTATAACAATCATGGCAACTATTATTTATCGGCAGGGCAATACGACAGTGTGATCATTTATTGCCAGAAAGCCTTACATATTCCTTCCAATCAGGTTTACCTGGCCAACAGTTATCATTTGCTGGGACTTGCCTACCAGAAGCAGCACCAGACCACACTGGCGTTTCTGAATTTTTTTAAAAGTCTGGGCATCAAACAAGCTATTTATCCGGATCGGAATTCGCAATTAGCCAATTTGTACCTGGATATGGGAGAAACTTATGAAGAAACCCTGCGATGGGACAGCGCCCTGTATTATTATAATCGTGCCTTGTACAGCACCATGCTCAGCCAGTATCAGGCGGTAGTGGTATCCACCGACAGTGTAATTTTGCAGGAAGGAGACGATCTGAACCTGGGATTGAAAGCTGTGCAGGGAAAAGCTGATTTACTGCTTTCGCTATACAAAAAAACCAGGGAGGTCGCCTACCTGGAAAAAGCGTATCAACAATATAAGTTATTTGACAAAGCGGTTGACCTAAACCGGATTAGCTTTGACATGGAAAGCTCTAAATTATTGCTTTCCGACGCGGTTAAAAAGACGTATGAAAATGCCATTGAATGTGGGTATCAGTTATTTCAGATTACCCATGACCCGCGATTAAACGACATCATTCTCGCTTATATGGAAAAAAATAAAGCGATGGTATTGTATGAGTCGGTGCAGCGATCTGAAGCGTATGAAAAAGCCCTGCCCGACTCATTATATCTGCTGGAAAGGTCGTTGCAGGCACAACTGGCATTTCATCGCGCAGAATTGACCAGCATCCAAACCCTGGAAAACAATAACGCGGCATTGGTAGCCTGCCACAACAAAATCGCGGAGACGGAACGTAAAATTCAGCAGTTGAATTACCTGATCCAGGATGAGTTTCCGAATTACTTCCAGGCACGGTATGGCAGCCAGATGGTGAATATCGACACCATCCAAAACCATATAACCGACAAGCAGGTGGTTATATCCTATTTCTGGGGCAACGCTGCCGTATACGCTTTGGTAATAACGACCCATACATCAGCCGTACATAAAATCACAGACCTGCCCCGCCTTAAAAAAGCGGTGAATACCTACCAGACCTTACTAACCCAAAAGTACAGTGATGAGCAGGCATATAAAAACTTTCAGGCTTATCAGGAAAACGCATTGGTATTGTATAATTTGCTGCTCTCCCCTTTTTTAAAAGGAATTTCCACTGATCAGCTCACCCTGGTGCCCGATGGTCCGTTGAGCGCGATCCCTTTCGAAAGCCTGATCACCCATCCTGTAAAAAGTGAATATGCCAACTATAAAAAATTGCCGTTTCTGATTTACGAGTATGAAATTGTGAGTGAGTTTTCGCTCAACCTGGCTTTCAGAGATATTTTTGATAACCGCCCGGGAACTGACAATGAAGATGTAAAGGTAATTGCTTACGGTATCCAGCAATTCGATTTTATGCCGGCAGGCGGCCCCCGATACACGGCCCTCCCCGGCGTAAAAAAAGAAATTCAGCATATTCATGCGCTTTTTCCACAGGCCAGTATTTTTTTAGACCAACAGGCTACAGAGAGCAACTTTAAAAAGAATGCGGGAGCCGCTGATATTTTACATCTGGCTACCCATGGAAAAGCAAATCTGGAAAATCCTTTCCTTAGCAATTTCACCTTTGCCCGGGATAGCACCGGTGAGAATGACGGGGTACTGAACCTGTATGAAATTTATGGCACCTCGCTGAAAGCAAAACTACTATTGCTTAGCTCCTGTGAATCGGGGGTCGGCAAAGATTATCCGGGCGAAGGCAATTACAGTCTGGCCCGCAGTTTTATTTATGCGGGCTGCCAGTCGGTAATTATGACTTTGTGGAGCATACAGGATGAGGTTACCAACGAACTGGTACAAAATTTCTATACCTACCTACAGCAAACCGGAGAGGTTACTGCCGCCTTGCGGCAAACCAAACTGGCTTATCTGGCGAAAACCAATGCCATGGGAGCCCGCCCACAGTTATGGGCCGGCCTTGTGCCTTTGGGTAAAGCTAAAATCCACTTTCAACAAAACTACCTGGATTTCACTACCTGGGGCATTATCCTGGCCTTAATTGTATTTATTATAATGCTGATTCGGAAGCCGGTCTGGCAACTTTTACACCGACAACAGGTACATAATTAATGTTGATGTATTTTTTAAAATTGCTGTTGTCGTTTACATTCATTACCCATTTTCCTTCCTGTTTTACCAGTTCGGTATCATGAATCTCAACCGTGCAGATTCCATTGAAATCTTCATCAAAATCAACCATCAGGCCTTCTTTGAAGTCTGCTTTGCTGAACGCTCCATTTTTTAAAGTATCTTTGTCGCAATAAAAATAAAGCAGTTGTCCTTTCCTGAGCTTTTTGCTTTTTTCCGGATCGCTTACCAGCAATACCCCATCAATGTATTCATCGGTAGAAGGGGGCAAAAACATGCTATTGTCCATTTTTTCAGATACGCCGTCAATCAAATCAGGGTTTTGAGGCGGGGATATTTTTGTTTGGTCCGAAAAAGCAAAGGCGGCAGCGCTGGATCTGCTGTATTCTTTTAAACTCGAACTTTCTGTACGGTTAACTAACTTTGAATTTAACGCC
>JBGTIS010000293.1:0-4742 GCA_041745535.1 Cyclobacteriaceae bacterium
ATCCGTTTTTCCGGGCCAGTTCTACCGCATTAATGGTTTCGGTAAGGGTCCCGATCTGGTTTACCTTAATAAGAATGGAATTGCCAATACCTTTTTCTATACCTGTTTGCAGACGTTTTACATTGGTTACAAACAAATCGTCACCCACCAGTTGGGTTTTACTTCCGATAGATTTGGTAAGCTGCTGCCAGCCATCCCAGTCATCTTCTTCCATACCATCTTCTATGGAAATAATAGGATATTTATTTACCCAATCTGTCCAGTAAGCAACCATATCGGAAGAAGACAATGATTCGCCAGAAGACTGGAAATCGTATGTTTTTTTGTTGCCGTTATAAAATTCGGAGCTGGCAGCATCCATGGCGATAAAGATGTCTCCACCGGGTGTATAACCTGCTTTTTCAATGGCCTGAAGTACCACTTCAATGGCTTCAATGTTAGAAGCGATATTGGGAGCGAATCCACCTTCGTCACCTACGTTGGTAGACAATCCCTTATCACCCAAAACTTTTTTCAAATGATGAAATACTTCGGCTCCCATTCGCAACGCTTCCGAGAAAGAAGAAGCCCCCACAGGCATGATCATAAATTCCTGAAAATCGATCGCGTTATCAGCATGGCTGCCACCGTTCAAAATGTTCATCATAGGTACCGGCAATGTATTGGCATTTACCCCACCAATATAACGATACAAAGGTTGCTTTAGGGTAAGCGCGGCAGCTTTTGCCAGGGCCAGGGAAACACCCAAAGTGGCGTTGGCACCCAATACAGATTTGTTTTCGGTACCATCCAGATCAATCATTAACTGATCGATCATATTCTGTTCAAATACGGAAAGGCCTGTAACCTGCTCAGCGATTGTCTTGTTGATATTTTCAACCGCTTTCAGCACGCCTTTTCCCATATATTTGCTTTTATCGTTATCTCGAAGCTCTACAGCCTCGTATTTACCAGTAGACGCGCCTGAGGGAACGGCAGCTCTACCTACCACACCACTGTCTGTTGTGATATCAACTTCAACGGTTGGATTACCCCTTGAATCCAAAATTTGACGGGCATGGACTTTTTTAATTGTACTCATGATTGTTTAAGGTTTTTTTGAAATTCAAACTTAAATAATTATTTCTCTCTTAGCGGAAATTCCATTAACTATTTGCCATCTATTAAATTGATAAACTGATCAAACAGGTAACGTGAATCGTGAGGACCAGGCGAGGATTCAGGATGGTACTGCACCGAAAATGATTTCTTATTTTTCAGTTTTAAACCCGCCACCGAATTATCATTCAGGTTAACATGGGTAATGGTAACTTCATTACAACTTTCTGATGCCTCTCTGCTTACCGAGAAGCCATGATTTTGCGAAGTAATTTCACTTTTGCCCGTTTCCAGATTTTTTACCGGATGATTAATACCTCTGTGACCGTGGTGCATTTTAAAAGTTGGAATGCCCATAGCCAATGCCAGCACCTGGTGCCCTAAGCAAATGCCAAACAATGGTTTATCTACCTTGATGATCTGACGGACCGTGTCGACGGCATACTTCATGGGTTCTGGGTCACCAGGGCCATTGGAAATAAAATAACCATCAGGTTTCCAGGCTTCCATTTCAGCAAATGTAGTTTTAGCTGGAAATACTTTACACACACAATCACGTTGGGTAAGGTTTTTAAGGATACTGGTTTTAATTCCCAAATCGAGCACGGCAATTCTTTTAGACGCGTTCTCATCGCCCACCATATATGGTTCTTTTGTACTAACCGTGGACGCTAATTCAAGCCCGGTCATAGAAGGAACTTCCTTCAGCATATTTCGCAATTGCTCTTTATCCAGAATTTCAGAGGAAACAATGGCATTCATGGCGCCTGCTGACCGGATATGCTTTACCAGTTTTCGGGTATCGATATCAGAAATACCAACAATTTCATTTTGCTCCAGATACTGTTGCAAGTTGTGCCGCGCTTTCTGCCTGCTATAAATTTCAGAAAAATTATTGACAATTATGGCACTTATTTTAGGTGAATCTGATTCCTGCTCGTCGTCAATAACCCCATAATTACCAATGTGTGAGGTAGTATTAATAATAATTTGTCCATAATAGGATGGATCGGTATAAATTTCCTGATAGCCGGTCATGCCGGTATTAAAGCAGATCTCTCCCCCTTTTGTTCCAATTTTTCCAATAGCGATACCTTCAAACACTGTATCATCCTCGAGCATGAGTATTGCTGGTTTTTTCTCTTTTTTAATCATATTTTGCGGTAATTAGGTTTGTTCGGAAATATAAAAAAAGGGATTAAACTTTACCAGTTAGGAAAAGCTTAATCCCCTTTAAGAGAATTTTTATGAGACATTTTAGTTACTACCGTCTGTATTATCTTTTTTAGTTGATTTGGTATCGTCGTCTTCTGTGTCAGTTTTTTCTTCTTTCTTTTCTTCCTGGGTTTCAGTTTCCGGCGCTGCTTCAACCTTTTCTTCAGTAGTTTCCTCAACTACTACAGCATCCTGAACCTCATCTTCCTCAGTTGCCGCTTCTTTAGCTTTTACGCTTTCTTTTTCTTCAGTTGCTTTCGGCTTCGTTTCTTTGGCGGCAGCTTCTGATTTAGATTTTTTACCACCGCGGCGACTTCTTCTGGTTTTCTTATCTGATTTATCTTCTTTGATCAGCAGTTCGTTAAAGTCGACCAGTTCAATAATACAGGTTTCGGCATTATCGCCCAATCGGTTTCCGGTTTTAATAATACGGGTATAACCGCCTGGTCTGTCGGCAATTTTTTCTGCTACTTCATCAAAAAGAATTTTAGCCGATTCTTTATTCTGCAAATAAGAAAAAACAACACGTCGTGAATGTGTGGTATCTGACTTTGATTTGGTAATCAATGGCTCCACATATTTCCTCAAAGCTTTGGCTTTGGCAACAGTAGTGCTGATTCTTTTATGAACGATCAGAGACGTAGCCATATTTGACAACATGGCATCTCTGTGTGAAGCGGTTCTTCCTAAATGATTAATTTTTTTTCCGTGTCTCATGGTTAATTTTTGCCTGCTGGTAAAAGCAGGCTTAAATTATAGCTTTACAAATATTTTTAATCTTCTTCCAACTTATAACGAGAAAGATCCATACCAAAGGTCAGATTTTTTTCCTGTACCAGTTGTTCGAGCTCTGCTAATGATTTTTTTCCAAAGTTACGAAATTTCATCATATCAGAAATTTCCAGCCTTACTAAATCTCCCAATGTTTTTACATCGGCAGCTCTCAGACAGTTATAGGCCCTTACTGAAAGATCCAGATCGTTAAGTGGTGTTTTCAGGAGTTTGCGCATATGCAGCATTTCTTCATCAACCGTATCAGGTTCACCCTGATCGTGTGCTTCCAGGATCATGGTTTGGTCTGAGAACAACATGAAATGCTTGATTAGAATATTGGCTGCGCCTTTTAAAGCCGCTTCCGGATGGATAGACCCATCGGTTTGAAGCTCAAGGGTAAGCTGCTCATAGTCGGTTTTCTGCTCCACACGCGTATTTTCAACACTATATTTCACATTTTTGATTGGTGTAAAAATAGCGTCAATAGGAATGTAGCCAAACGACTGGTCGGCGGGTTTGTTCTCCTCAGCAGGAACGTAACCTCTGCCTTTTTCTACAAACAACTCAAACTCCAGTTCTACCGAGTCATCCAGGTTGCAAATTACCAGATCAGGATTTAATATTTCAAAAGAAGAAGTATGTTTGGATATATCGCTGGCTAAAAACTTGTTTTTTCCTTTTACCGGAACAACAATTTTATTGTCTATATCTTCTGAAACTTTTTTAAATCTGACCATTTTCAGGTTTAAAATAACTTCAGAAACATCTTCTACAATACCTTCAATAGTTGAAAATTCGTGCAGAACTCCAGGTACTTTTATTCCTACAATCGCGTAACCCTCCAGAGAAGAAAGCAAAATGCGTCGCATAGCATTACCAATGGTAACACCGTAACCCCTTTCTAAAGGTCTAAAAGTAAATAAGCCAAGGAAATCATCAGCTTTTTCCATTACTACCTTCTCAGGCATTTGAAATGCTAATATTGACATATAGTTAGTTTATTTTTATGAAAATATAAATAAGGAAGAAAACCAATAACTGAATTTTTCAGTGTGATTTTCTATTTAGAGTAAAGTTCGACGATCAGTTGTTCCTGAATATTTTCGGGAATATCTTCTCGTGGAGGTAAGCTAACGTACTTTCCCGCCATTTCGTTGCTATCCCATTCAAGCCAACCATATCGTTTTGTATTTCTTGAGGAAAGGCTGTTTACAATACTTTCCAGAGACTTTGACTTTTCTCTGATGGCAATTACATCACCAGGTTTTACCTGATAAGAGGGGATATTCACGATCTCACCATTCACTGTGATATGCTTATGCAAAACCAACTGCCTGGCTCCGGGACGGGAAGGTGAAATACCAAATCTGAAAACTACGTTATCGAGGCGCGATTCAAGCATTTGCAATAACACTTCACCGGTAATTCCTTCTTTACGGTGGGCTTTATCGAAGAAATTGGCAAATTGTCTTTCAAGTACACCATACGTGTATTTGGCTTTTTGTTTCGCCATTAACTGAATCGCGTATTCAGATTGTTTTTTTCTTCTTCCTCTTCCATGCTGGCCCGGAGGATAAGGCTTTTTTTGTAGCGCCTTGCTTGGGCCAAAAATCGGATCATTAAATTTTCTCGCGACTTTCGCTTTAGGTCCGTTA
>JBGTIS010000294.1:0-8087 GCA_041745535.1 Cyclobacteriaceae bacterium
ACACATAGGATTAGAAGGGCTTTTCGCGGATCACGCGATTTTTCAAAAAAACCGCGAAACCATATCATCGCCTTTGAATTGGCTTTCTTCTACATCAATTTTGGTTTCGTCTAAAAAACATACTTTATGAATCACCACCAACTTATCAGAACTAGACAGGATTACAATCTTACAATAGTCCCTGACTTCTTGTGGAAAAAGTTCAAATTTATAAAGAAAAGCAAAGCAAAGCCATCTAATACAGGCAGGTTGATATCCAGAAAGATCAGCTCAGGCCAGGCACCGCGATCATGCTGGTATTTGATCAGGTACATCAAAGCCCCTTGGGTAGAGGATTGCTCAATAATGGTTTTGGCAAAACTATCTGAATCCATTACTAATCCGGCTATATTCATATACCCGGGCGTGTGGGTGTTAGACAAGATAACCAGTAAAAATTATTTCGCTTATATGATATTCATCAAGTTACATTTGGTTAAATCTTTTATGCTCGCAATAGTACAAATGAGTTACCTATGATATTAGCTAGGCTATACACAATAATTTCCGTGACCCACATTTGAGAAAACAAGCTGATCTGGTAATCCGTATCTGAATTGGATAGCTTCGCGCAAATTAAATCATAGTAATGAATACCACCTTGCATATTAAAAATATGGTTTGCAACCGATGTATAAAGGTTGTGAAAGAAGAACTGGAAGACCTGGGTCTGGTTGTAAAACAGATAAAATTAGGTGAAGTGGAGTTGGAGCAGGATGATGCCGCTGTGGATAAGGCAAAGATCGCCGAAGTACTGGAAAACAATGGGTTTGAACTGCTCGACGACAGGAAAACGCAACTGATTGAAAAAATAAAAAATATCTTGATTGAACTGATCCACCAGCCCGATGAGATCGTTATTCATGAAAATTATTCCCACATCATCCAATCCAGGCTGGGCGTGGATTACCATTACCTGAGCAATTTATTTTCCTCTACCGAAGGGGTTACCATCGAAAAATATATGATCTTGCAACGCATTGAGCGAGCAAAAGAATTACTGGTGTATAATGAGCTCACCCTGAGCCAGATCGCCGACAAAATGGGGTACAGCAGCGTGGCACACCTTTCAGCCCAATTTAAAAAAATCACAGGCCTTACCCCCTCTGCTTTTAAAAAACTGACGGGCAATTACAGAAAACCGCTGGATAAAGTCTGAGTTCCTTTAAAAGGAAAACCCGCTATAAATTCTATTAGTATCTTTATTAAACTTTTCGTAAGTTGAACATGGATTCCGGCGCATATTTCCCCAAGATATACCGGTTAATAGCATGAAATACCCTATAGAAGATCAATTGTGGCAGCAGTTTCTGGCTGGTAACGGTCAGGCCTTTTCAGCGCTTTTTCTGAAATACCGCCCGCTATTGCTGCATTATGGGATCAAACTTTGCCAAAGTGAAGTGCGGGCAGAAGAGTGTATTCAGGATTTGTTTTGCTATTTGTTTGAAAATAAAAATAAACTATCGCAGATCAGGCAGTTAAAACCTTATTTGTTTGTGGCTTACCGCAGGCGCATGCTACAAAGCCAGAAAACCAACCGGCTGTTGTTGTCAACCGACAATCCTGCTTCAGACCTTGCCATACAGTTCTCTCAGGAAGAAATTATGATTGAGCATGAAATGCAAAGCTCAGAGCAAAGAAGACTTTGGCAAATGCTGAATGAATTGCCGGCGCGTCAGCGGGAAGTGGTTTATCTGAAATACTATCAGGGACTGGATACAGATGAAATTGCCGCGTCTATGGATATTACCCATCAGGGCGTACTGAATGCACTGTACAAAGCCTTTAAAAAGCTGAGAAAGGCCTTGAAAAATAATTTCAAGTCCAGCTTTTATTCTTTGTTATTCTTCTAAACACCTGCCTTTCCATTCCTTTTTATTTTTTTGTAATTTTTTTTCGCTCAGGAGGTTATTCTTTGCTGTGTGCCTGCTCTATATATAAAAGGCATAAAAAAACGGCAATGCATCAGGAACCTGGCGACTTTTTAAAGAAATGGTTAAACGATCCCTCTTTCCACAACTGGGCAAAGAATAGTAATGCCGCTGACTACCAGCAATGGGAAGATTGGCTGATGAAAAATGCGGCGTACCGAAATCTGGCAGAAACGGCCGCACTCATTATTAAAGGCATCAGGTTTCGTGACATACCCGTGAACGAGCAGGAAAATGCGGCAGCACTGGAGAAAATGTGGCAGCGGTTATCCTACACCGCTCAGCCATCTGCCCGTGTCCGTTCTATACAGGCATACGGTTATAAGTTTGGTTTGCGTCTGGCAGCTTCTATTGCGCTTTTACTCTTTGCCGGCATTTTCCTTTATCATCAGCTGGCAATCAGGCCTTATGTGGAAGTGCATACCAATTACGGTGAAAAAATAGAACTGGTGCTGCCCGACCAAACGGTTGTGGTGCTGAACGCGAATTCTGAATTACGATACGCTAAGCAAAATCCAAGGAAAGTCTGGCTCACCGGTGAGGCTTTATTCCAGGTAAAAAAGAAACCCGAAACCAATGAGAAATTTCTGGTGCTCACCAATGATTTGACAGTGGAAGTGCTGGGAACGGTTTTTAATGTGAACAGTCGTGAGAAAAAAACAGAAGTGTTCCTGGAAGAAGGTAAAGTAAAACTCAACCTTAAGGATAAAGCAAAATCCGATGTGATGCTTTCTCCCGGCGACGTGCTTACTTATTCCGCTAATCAGAACAATCCTTACCGGAAAGCACGGAGTGAGGCAAAACTTCATACTTCCTGGAAAGATGGCGTACTGATATTGAAGGGAACCCCCTTGCAGGAAGTGATACAACAAATGGAAGATTTATACGGCGTACGCATTACCCTGCAAAACGATACGCTGGCCCGGCATAAAATGACGATGGCCATCCCTATTGAAAATGTAGACATTGCCCTGGCCACTTTAGAAAATACGCTGGGGCTGCACATCCAGCAGCAAAGCAACGGGGAATATTGGATTGAATAAAGAAAAACTGGCGGTCTGGTTGGCATGAGAACGCCAGCGTTACACAAAATAAATTGTACAACTTAATTCAAACTTATGAGATTTACGCTACTGCTCAAAGTCCGGGCGGCTGTTTTGTTGCTTTTGGTAACGCTAACAGCAAACCTGTATGCCCGTGAAGTACCTTTCCGCTTTTCTGTGCTTCAGGAGCGTCCGCTGGTGGAAGCCCTGGAAGAGTTAAGTGAAAAATACCAGGTTTTCTTTTCTTATGAAACAGAATTACTAAACCAGATTGAAGTTGATTTTTCATTCCAGAAAGAAGAAAATCTGGAAGAAGCCATCAACCGCCTGCTCGGCGCTACCGATTTGCGTTACAAATACCTGGGAGGGAAGTACTATGTGATTTACCGCAATTATGGCAAAGGCCTGAAAACCCTGAAAAAACTGGAACGCAAAATCAATCAGCTGATAGACCTGGAGAAAAAAGGAGAATTCAGCCTGCATCCGACTATGAAAGACCCCTCCAAAAGGTTGCAGTTGATCCGGCATTCGGCGAGTACGATGCTGGTAGAAAAAACCATTTCCGGAAAAGTATCCGATGAGAATGGCGCGGGATTGCCCGGCGTCAATATTCTGGTGAAAAACACCAATATTGGCTCTATTACCGATGTGGATGGTAACTACAGGCTCAGCGCGCCCGACAATGCCTCTGCCCTTGTTTTTTCTTATGTGGGGTATTTGACCCAGGAAGTAACTATTGGCGATCAGAATACCATCAACGTAACCCTTGGCCCTGATATCGCTTCGCTTTCCGAAGTGGTGGTGGTTGGATATGGCACCCAGCAGAAGAAAGAAATCACCAGCGCGATTTCTACTGTTTCATCAGAAGAATTTAACAAGGGAAATGTAAACAATCCGCAGCAGTTACTACAGGGAAAAGTAGCCGGCCTTACTGTAACCCGGGCGGGTGGCGATCCAAATCAGGATTTTACGGTGCGCATGAGAGGACTTACCACCCTGGGCGCCAATTCCGAACCGCTGGTAGTAATTGATGGGGTAATCGGGGGCTCTCTGAACCTGATCGACCCGAACGATATCGAAACCATAGACGTGCTGAAAGATGCTTCCGCGGCAGCTATTTATGGTACCCGGGGTAGTTCAGGAGTAATCATTATTACCACCAAATCGGGCAGAACCGGTGGGAAAGCCTCTTTTGAGTACAATGGGTATCTGTCGGCAGAAGAAATAGGTAACGTTATCGATATTGCCTCTCCCGAAAGGTTTGTACAGTTGGGCGGAAACGATTTAGGATACAAAACCGACTGGTTGGACGAAGTGTCGCAAACCGCGCTTTCGCAGGTTCATAATATTGCTTTTTCCAACAGTACCGAAAATTTAAGTTACCGGGCTTCCATTAACTACCGCGATATAGAAGGCGTACTGGCCGGAAGCGGATTTAATCAGCTTAATGGTCGATTAAATATTTCCCAGAAACTACTTAATAATCGGCTAACACTTACTTCTACCGTAGCCGTTACCCAGCGCGATGCCGATGTGGGATATTCACAGGCTCTGCGTTATGCCCTTAATTTTAATCCTACCGCACCTGTTTTTGTAGACAACGATCCGGCTCTGGGTTATTACGAAACAAAAGTACAGGATGTGTTTAATCCGGTGGCACTCAACGCACTCAATACACGGCTGGTACGCAGAAAAAGTTTTCTGGGAAACTTTCAGGCTCAATATGAAATTATTGACGGATTAAAACTTTCCGGTAATTATTCTTTCCAGACCATCAGCGATCTGGAAGGCGAATACGCCAATTCCCAGGCCTGGTTTGGCGGACAGCGAAACAATGGCAGTGCTTCCCGCAGGACCAAAGATGATCTGAATGAACTGTTTGAACTTACAGGTACCTACGTCGGCAGCACCGATGCGTTTAACTATACCCTCCTGGGCGGTTATTCCTACCAGAAACTGGGTTTCGATGAGTTTTCTATCACCAATACCGATTTTATTTCTGATGAAGTAACCTTTTATGACCTTGAATCAGGCCTGGGTATTTCTGACCCTGCTGGCATCAAATCAGTAGCTTCTCAGAGAGAAGAGTCCAAACTGATTTCCTTTTTTGGCAGGGTGAACCTGAACTTTTCCGATGCCTATTACCTGTCGGCCAGCTATCGAAGAGAAGGATCCTCTAAATTTGGTGCCAACAACCGATGGGGTAATTTCTGGGCAGCAAGCGGTGGTGTAAATATCACCCAGCTTGTTACCATCCCGGTATTGGACAACCTGAAAGTAAGAGCTGGTTACGGCGTTACCGGTAATCCACCGGTACAGAACTATGCGTTTCTGGAAACATTGGGAGCAGGCCCGCTGGGTTATTCCAATGGAGAGTATATTCCCAGTATTGGCCCGCAATCTAACCCGAATCCGGATCTGAAATGGGAGGAAAAAGGCGAGTTTAACGCAGGTATTGATTTTGCCCTCCTGAACTTCAGACTTTCCGGTGCGGTAGATTACTATATCCGAAATACCACCGATTTGCTCAATTCGGTAAGTGTACCCAGTCCGCCCAACCAATTCGGATCGTCGCTGGTGAATATCGGGGAACTGGAAACCAAAGGGTTTGAGGTGCAGCTCGATTATCTGGTAATCGATAAACCGGATTTCGACTGGAATATCGGAGCGAATTATTCTACTTTTAATACCAAACTGATCCGGTTTAATGAGCTGGCAAATACCAACCTGCTGATTGCCAACATCGGTGCTCCCGGACTGAACAATACCTATATCGTACGATTGGCCGAAGGGGAGGAAATCGGACAGATTATGGCCTCTCCTTTTGTGCGCTACGACGAGGGTGGCGTGGCGGTGATGCGCGATAAGGAAGGCAATGAAACCACCAACCGGAATTCCGACGACTTTATAGTGGCCGGTCATGGTTTGCCCGACTTTAACCTGGGAATCAATAACTCTTTTAAGTACAAGCAATTTGATCTGAATTTCTTTTTCAGAGGCAGTTTCGGTCATTCGCTTGCCAACATTCAACGGGCTTATTTCGAGCATAGCTCTAACGTTGGGAAAGGCAACATCGTGGTAACCAAACATTTTACAGAAGCCGACAAAGGATCGGATGCCTGGCACGATGGTTATGTGGAAAAAGCATCTTTCATGAAGCTCGACAATGCGTCATTAGGCTACACGTTTTTATTTCCTGAAGGCAGCGCTTTCAGAAATCTCAGGCTATATGTAACCGGCCAGAATATATTTACCATTACCGGCTATTCCGGGTCTGACCCCGAAGTGAGGTATTACGATCCGGGACCCACTACCGAGGGTAACCGGCAAAATCAGTATGGCGGTAACATCCTGGCACCCGGCATCGACCGCAGGGTAACCTACCTGCCTACCCGAACTTATACCTTTGGCGTCAACCTTGGCTTTTAACCCTAAAACCGAATTCCGTTATGAAGCGATTTTATTTGATACTATTTGTTTTTCTAACCATCCCGTACCAGTCGTGTACCGACCTGGATACAGAACTCTACAGCCAGGTTATTCCGGATGAGTTTTATGAAAATGATCGGCAACTTATATCAGCCGCATCGGCAGCCTATACACCCTTGTATGGCTATTGGGGATTGCATGAACTGTCAGATTTAACCACCGACCAGTCTACCGTGCCGGTCCGTTCTAACGGCGGCTGGAACGATGGCGGCTTGTGGCCCCGGCTAATGGCACACGATTTTAAGCCTACCGAGAATGTGTCAGGTCGGTGGAACCAATGGTTTGGTGGCGTAAGCGCCTGTAACCGGCTTATAGAGGTGTTTACCGAACAGGTAGGAGCCGATGCCCCTGCTATTTCAGAGTTACGAGCATTGCGGGCGTATTACTTTTACATTTTGCTCGATCTGTTTGGCAACATTCCCATCGAAACCCGGTTTGTAGAGGCTGATCCCGCTCCTAAACAGGTACCTCCGGCAGAGGCATTCGCGTTTATAGAAAAAGAACTTCTGGAATCTGTTGACCAGCTTTCAGAAGATAAAGTTTCTACCTATGCCAAGGTGAATAAATGGGTAGCATATACGGTATTAACCAAACTGTATCTGAATGCCGAGCGTTTCGAAGCGGGCCCTCATTGGAGTGAAGCCGCCGAAGCGGCCAGCCAGGTAATCAACAGTGGTGCCTACGACCTGGAACCGCTGTATTTCTCTAACTTCACTTTATCTAATGAAGGTTCTAACGAAAATATATTTGTGGTGCCCTACGATAAAAATAATGCAGGAGGCTTTTCAGTACGTTATCAGGGGTTGCATCAGTCTGCTGATATTACTTTCGGATTTACAGAAGCACCCTGGGGAGGATTCAGCATTCAGGAAGATTTCTACAAATCGTTTGAAGAAAATGACAAACGGCGGGGTATGTTTATTGTGGGGCAACAGTATACCCAGAAGGCACAGCCTTCTTACTCTGAGGAAATTGGTTTTTACTATGCCAATCCGAAAGATGAATTTAAGCTGACAGACTGTTCAGAAGATTTTGATAACCTGACTGAAGCTGAAAAAGCAGAAGAACCGGAAGATTGCAATGTGTTTATTACCCCTGAAATTACGCTCAGCAAAGCCCGGGGCATCGCCAAATACGAAGAAGGTGCCCGGTATGGCAAATACGAGTACGACCAGAATATTGCCGGTAACCTTCCCAACGATTTTCCTATTTTCCGTTATGCTGACATATTACTGATGCGGGCCGAAGCGTTGTGGCGACTGGACAACAGCAGTATGGAAGCCCTGTTGCTGGTTAATCAGGTGAGAAACCGGGCCGGATTGGATGCGCTAACCGCGCTTACGGAAGATGATATTTACTGGGAAATGAAAAAAGAACTGGCCATAGAAAATCAGGCCAGAAGCATTACCATCCGCTTCGGACACTGGGAAGATCCCTGGTTCCTGAAAACCGATGCCGATCCTAACAAAAGGTGGTATCCCATTCCGCAGGATCAGTTACAGGCCAACTTAAACCTGAAGCAAAATCCCGGTTATTAGCTTTTAGTGAAATTGGTTAAGTTTGTATAGTACCAAAGGGGGCGGGT